>QHBZ01000089.1 GCA_003244055.1 Pseudonocardiales bacterium
GCCAGGATGTTGGACCAGTAGGTGGCCAGGTCGGGCGCACCGGGGAAGACCGCGGCCATCCCGACGATGGCCACCTCGACCGGTTCAGACATTCTGTCCGGCCTCGCCCGACCCGACCTCGAACGACGCCGGGTCGGCACACATGTAGACCACCTGGGGGTCAGTGCCCCCGGCCAGCTCGCCGAGTAGGCAGGCGACGCCGTCCCCGGGCTCAATCAGCCCGATGCCGCGCCGGGCGTACTCCCGAGTCAACTCGGCGGAGACCATCCCGGTCCCATCGTCGGGTGCTGCCCACGGTCCCCAGTCGACTGCGACCACCCGGCCGGGCGCCCTGGGCTCCCAGATCCGGGCCAGGGTGTCCAGTGCGTCGTTGGCGGCGGAGTAGTCGACCTGCCCGCGGTTGCCGAACACCCCTGACACGCTGCCGAACAGCACCAGGAAGCCCAGGTCCGCCCGGGCCGACTCAGCCAGGGCCCGCGCCCCGTCGACCTTGGTCTCCCACACTCGGGCGAACCCCTCGGATGTCTTGTCGACCAGCAATCGGTCAGCCAGCACCCCGGCACCGTGCACGATCCCGTCCAGGCGCCCGTGCCGGTGATACACGTCATCCATCAGGGCGGCGACCGCCGCTGAGTTCCGGACGTCGACCGCGTGGTAGCGCACCGAGGCGGCTATTCCGGCCAGTTCAGCGAGCGTCGCGCGGATTTCCCGCTCGGCGAGGATCCGGCCGGTCGCTGCCTCGATCTGGGCTGGTGTGCGATTTCCGGCCTGCGCCAGCACCCGCCGCAACGCGACCTGGTCGGCCGCAGCCGCGGTCATCGGGTCCTCGTCGCCGGCTGGCGGCAGGGTCCGGCCGACCAGCTCCAAATGGCCTGCCCCGGCTCGGGCCAGGCCGATCGCGACGCGGGCGGTGATGCCGCGGGCACCGCCGGTAAGTAGCACCACGGAATCCGGCCCGAGCTTGAACTCGCCAGATCTGGCTGGGTCCAGCGGAGCCGGGGCGAGTTGCAGCGTGGTCCGCTCTCCGGTCGCATAACCCACTGAGATGGGCGCGTTCGGGGTGAGCAGCTCGGCGAGCAGGTGCGTGGCGAGAAGGACCGGCTCCTCCTTGGGGTCCACGTCGATGACCCGGACGAACCGATCCGGGAACTCACGGGCGATCGTGCGGACCAGGCCGGGGAGCCCGATCCCGGCCACACCGTTGGGGTTGTGTGCCCGCGCGAACCGCCCGCCCGAGCCGGTGACCACGAGCAGCTGAGTGACTCCGCCGAGGACGGCGTCGCGAAGCGCGGTGAACCCGTCCGGCAGCACCGCTGGCCGACCCCGATCCAGCGCAGTGAGATAGATGAGGGCATCGGTACCGGCCAGCTCGGGATGGTCTGCGATGGACTGTTCTGGGCGCAGCAGCCGTACCGATGCACCGCGCCGCTCCAGCAGCACGGACAACTCCAGCGCGAGGCCCACCCCGTCCCCGACGATGGCGACCCGGCGCCCGACCAATGGTGCGTCGGGTGGTCCGGTCAGCGGCGGCAACGCCGCGACCTCGACGAGGTAGCGGCGCGCCCGCTGTGGTGGTGTGGTCTCGGGTTGGGCGGTCTCGGGCGGCGTAACACTCTGGTTGGTGATCCAGTCGACGATGGCGCGCAGGGTTCGTAGCCGGGCCAGTTTTTCCATCACTGAGTCATCCAGCGCGGTGCCGGTACGAGCCAGCCCCAGCCGGTCGGTGAGCAGACCGATCAGCTCGGTGCGCTTGATCGAGTCGATGCTCAGGTCCGCCTCCAGGTCGAGGTCGGCCTCGAGCATGTCCACCGGGTAGCCGGTTCGCTCGCTCACCAGAGACCGGACGGTGGCCAGCACCGTCTCCGGTGTCAGGTCAGCTGGCTGGATGAGCCCGGCAGGATCGGATTCGGATGTCTGATCAGCGACGGTGCTGAGAACTGCGGCGGGCTGCACTGGCTGCGCCGCGGCGGGTAGCAAGGCCGGGGCCGCAGAGCCGCCAGGCACGGGGGTACCCAGGTAGCCGAGCATGATCTCGCGCTGCGCCGAGACGAGCTCACGAGTGCTGCGCAGGAACTCCAGGACGGCAGCCTCTCGCCCGTCGCGGTTTCCGGCGCTGGAATCCGGCTCAGAGGCTGTCACCGGCACCTGCCGGGCCGGACGCAGTCCACCAGACAAGTGGTGCCCGTCGACGGTTTTGACCACATGGCCGTTAACCATCCAGCCAGGGCGGCGAGCAACAGCAGACTCAGACACCGGATGGGCGTCGCGGCCGTGGAAGAGCTCGGCGGCATTGACCGGCACTCCGGCGACGGCCAGCTCGGCGAGCGCCAGCAGGAGCCGCCGCAGAGCCGGCTCGCCTGGTACATCGGTGGCGACAGCGACATGAGGACGGTCGGCCAGAATCGTGTCGATCAATTGGGTGAGCACCCGCCCTGGGCCGGCCTCGACGAAGACCCGCACCCCGGCCGCGTACATCGCCTCGACCTGCTCGACGAACCGGACCGGTTCGGCGACGTGAGCGGCCAGCGTTGCCCGGATCACGGCGGGCTCGGTTGGGTACGGCGCGGCGGTGGTGTTCGACCACACCGGCAGCCGTGGCGAACCGATGGTCCGGCGGTCCAGTTCGGCTCCGAAGACTGGTGTAGCACCGGCTACTACCGGGCTGTGGAACGCGCACGCCACCGGGATCCGCACCGCGGTCAGCCCCATCTCGGTGAGCCGGTTCAGTGCAGCTTCCACAGCAGCAGTTGGGCCGGAGATCACTGACTGGCCGGGCGCGTTGTGGTTGGCCACCACGACCGGGCCGTCGCCGAGCGTGGCCTGGACCTGCTCGACAGTCGCGGCGACCGCGGCCATCGTGCCGGGATCGGTCCCGGCGGCTGCGAGGATGGCCCGCCCACGGGCCTCGCTGAGCTCCAGCAGCTCAGCGGGATCGACCGCGCCGGCCGCGGCCAGCGCTACCAGCTCGCCGTAGCTGTGGCCACCAAGGTGGTGGGGTCGCACACCAAGCGACGTGAGCAGCTCATGCATGGCCAACCCGGCAATCCCCAAAGCAGGCTGGGCGACTCGGGTGTCGGTCAACGCCGCCCGCTGCCGCGCCGACTCCTCCTTGCCGAATGCGGCCGGCGGGAACATCACACCCGCCCACTGGTCACCGAGCTCCAGGAATCGACGCAGCCGCGGGAACGCTACGAACAGGCCGGCCAGCATGCCGGGGCGTTGGCTTCCCTGCCCCGGGAACAGGAACGCGACTTGATCTCCGCCGGCACTTCCCGGAGCGTCACTGCCGGGCGCGACGAAGACACCATCCGCCCCACTACCATCCGACCCAGCGGCCACCCGGGCCTGCTCCACCTTGGTGGCGAGATCGTCCAGGTCGTCGGCCACCACCGCGGCCCACACCGGACCACGACGGGAGCCGCACACTGTGCGGGCGAGATCCCGCAACCGCCAAGGCCGGCCTGCTGTGTCATTGGTCGCGAGCAAGTCTGCTAGCCGGTCCATCTCTGCGACCGCCGCCGCCCGATCCGCACCGGTGAACAGGAACAGCTCGGCCGACCATTCGTCCAGGCCGTGTCTGGGCTCAGGTGCGCCGTCGTATGAGGTGACCACGGCATGGAAGTTCGTGCCGCCGAACCCGAACGCGCTCACTCCGGCGACCCGGCGCGTCGATGTGGCCCAGGGCCGCGGGACGATGTCAAAGGAGAACGGGCTGGTGGTGCGGTCCCAGTACGGGTTCGGATCACGCAGTTGACCGGTCGGTGGACGCACCCCGGTATGCACCGCGCACGCAGCCTTGATCAACCCGGCGATACCTGCGGTGCACTTGGTGTGCCCGATCTGGGACTTCACCGATCCCAGCGTGCAGCTGCCGACCGGGGTGCCGGCCGCGGTGAACAACTCGGTCAGCACGGCGAGCTCGGTACGATCCCCGACGACGGTGCCAGTGCCGTGCGCCTCTACCAACCCGACCTCGGCCGGGGAGATCCCGGCCATCCGGTAGGCGCGTTCCAGCGTCCGGCGTTGTCCTTCTGGGCGTGGCGCGGTCAGGCCCAGGGAGCGCCCGTCGCTGGCCGAGCCGATACCTTTGATCACCGCGTAGATCCGGTCGCCGTCGCGTTCGGCGTCGGCGAGTCGCTTGAGAACCACGCACCCCACGCCCTCGCCGAGCGCGATGCCGTCGGCTGCGGTGTCGAACGGGCGGCACCGGCCGGTCGGTGAGAGTGCATGTACTGAGGAGAACATCAGGTAGTCGTTGATGCTGTTGTGCACGTCGGCGCCACCGGCGAGCACCATGTTGCTGGTGCCGGCTTGTAATTCTTTGCAGGCTAGGTCGAGGGCGGCCAGCGCGGAGGCGCAGGCGGCGTCCACCGTGTAGTTCGCGCCGCCGAGGTCTAGGCGGTTGGCGATCCGGCCGGCGATCACGTTGGCCAGCACCCCCGGAAAGGAGTCCTCGGTGAGCTTCGGCAGCTGCTCGTCCAGCTCCGGTGGCAGCGTCCCGTGGTAGGCCGGGTAGAGCGAGCGGAACCCGTACGCGCTGGCCAGGTCGGCGCCCGCCTCAGCGCCGAAGATCACCGACGTCCGCTCCCGGTCGAAGGCGCGCTGTGCGTACCCGGCATCGCGCAGCGCCCGGGCGGCCACCTCCAGCGCCAGTAGTTGGACGGGTTCGATGCTGGCCAGCGCGGCCGGTGGGATGCCGTAGGCGAGCGCGTCGAAGGGGATATCCGGCAGGAAACCGCCCCACTTCGGGGTCCCGCTGTACACCGCCGGGTCCCACCGTTCGGTCGGTACCTCGGTGACCGCATCTACCCCGGCCAGCACGTTGGCCCAGAAGCCTGCCACATCCCCGGCACCCGGGAACACTCCAGCCATGCCGACGATCGCCACGTCCAGCGGCTGTGCCGGTTGGGTCTCGGGTGTCTGGACGGCCTGGTCGCGGTCGACCGGGGCGATGCCCAGCTCGGCGACCCTGGCGGCGAGGAAACCAGCCGCGCCATCGGTCACCTGGGCGTGCAACGCCTCGATCGTCGTGGTCGAGCAGCGCAGAGTGGCCACCTCTCCGAGCATGACCATGCCGTCTTCGCGTTGCACTTCGTCGTCCACCGCGACCAGCACGTCGCCGTCGCGGCGCAGACCCTTGCTGGCGATCCGCAGCCGACCCAGGTTGAGCTGCTCCAGCTCGGCCCACATCTGATCGCGCGGCACTCCAGCGGCCGCCAGCCGCGCCCGTGTCTCGGTGAACGTGCGCAGGTACGGCGAGTCCGCGCAGCGCGTGGCGTGGCCGGGCGCTGTCTCCAGCAGCACAGTGCGCTCGCAGGCCAGCGCAGCCTGCTGGAACCCGGGTTGGATCGCCCCAGCCGTGACAGCCTCCGCGGTGAACAGGTACGCGGTGCCCATCACCATCCCGATCCGGGCACCCCGCTCCACCAGCGGAGCGGCCAGCGCAGCGACCATGGCGGCAGAGCGCTCGTCGTGGATGCCCCCGGCGAACAGCACTTGCAGCTGGCCGGCGCAGCCATGCGCGTCGTCGTAGCTGAGCAGCCGCTGCAGCTGGAGCTCCCACAGCGGGAAGCCGGCACGCGGCCCGACGTGCCCGCCGCACTCCCGGCCCTCGAACACGAACCGCCGGGCCCCCTCTGCGAGGAACCGGTCCAGGAGCCCGGGGGAGGGCACATGCAGGAACGTCTCGATCCCGGCGGCGTCCAGGGGCGCCGCCTGCGCAGGCCGGCCCCCGGCGATCAGCGCGTAGGGCGGCCGCACCTGGTGCACCGCGGCTAGCTGGGCCTCGCGGACTTCAGGTGGGACGAACCCGAGGATGCCGACGCCCCATGGCCGGCCACTCAGCAGGGCGGCGGTCTGTTCCATCAGTGTCCGGGCCTGCTGGCCGCTGTTGAGGGACAACGCCAGAAACGGCAGCCCGCCCGCGGCCGCTACAGCGGCGGCGAACCCGGCCTGATCGCTGACCCGGGTCATCGGACCCTGCACCACGAGCGGTCGTGCTCCAGGTGCCGAGTGGGCCGATTGCAGGTGGGCGGCGCGCAGCTGCTCGGTGACTGCAACGCGGATCGCTGCCACCACGCCGCCCGCGGTCACATATCGCTGCGCCAGAGGCGCAGCCAGCGCGCCGTCCTGGCCGATCGGCAGCGCACTCAGGTCCCGGGCACCGAGTTGGGTCGCGACCGTGTTGGCGTCGGCGGCCGGCAAGTCTGGGCGCGCGTAGACGCGGTGACCGCCGATGACCGCGGTTTCGCTGCCATCCATCGCGCGAATCGCGGTGGCCACCTCGTCCGGCAGGCCGGCCTCGGCAACCAGTGCCAGTTGGGCGTCCAGTACCACCCCGGCCGAGCCGCCGGCCACCGCCGCCGCTGCCGTGTGCAGACCGATCCCGCCGGCCGCCCAGACCGGAATGGTGATCTGAGGATCGGCCAGCAACTGCTGCAACAACACGAACGTGGTCGTGGTGCCGACCCGGCCACCGGCCTCGGCTCCCTTGGCGATCAGCCCGTACGCCCCCGCCCGGACCGCTTCCCACGCCTGCGCTACGGAAACGACCTCGACGAACGTGCGCCGCCGAGATGAGATTGGCCACTGTGAACCGGGCCCGAACACCACCATGTCAACCTGCTCGGGCAGGTCGCTCGGGCGCAGCGGGCACTCGGCCGCTACCCGGACCCCGAACGAGCCGCTCCACCATCGACCGACGTCCGCTAGGGCGGTTCGCGCCCGTTCGGCGTCTCGACCCAGGTTGAGGACGCCCACCGCGCCAGCTCGTGCGAGCGCCACCGCGAGAGCCGCGTTCGGCTCCTCGAAGGGCGTGATTCCCACCACGAGCTCTTGATCCTGCATGGTCATCCTCGGCCCTCTTCTCCCGTACGGGGGCTAGCCCGGTATTCCGCACCGTGTCCCAGATCTGGCTCTGGGCGTGCGTGTCGTCGATGTGCAGGCTTGGGGTGACCCGGGTGGTCCCCCTCGGTGATCACCCGGGTCCGCCAACCGACAAGGTGCGTGGTGGTTGGAAAGGCATGCCGCCTCATCGAGGCCGCCGGTGCGCTGGTTCGCGCTCTGCGCTGGCTGCGCTCTAGGGCGCAGCTCCGCTAGCCACAGCCAACCTTGACCTGGTGATCAGCGGAGTTGAAACCAACATTGCATCGAGCATCGAGCACGGCTAGGCCCCCCTGCCTTATCGCACCCCACCACTGACCCCTCAATCAGGGCTACGGACTCACCAAGAGTAACACTAGGTGATAGCAAAGGCGCAAGTAGCGTCATGAAAACCCGAATGGGCTATTGGTACCGACTACAATGGTCTATTGGTACTTACTCCCTGGATTGTCGCTACCTAGACGAGTGATTCCAAGAGGTCACTGCCGGCGCTGCACCACCTCCGCAGTGCCGGCAGTGACCTCTTGGCCGCCATCGACGCGCGAGGGTCTGTCCGTGCGGTGGCTGTCGTCCGTGAGCTCGACACCACCGANNTCGGTGGTGTCGAGCTCACGGACCGTGGCCACACCCAGCGTGCCGTCTCGCGACCAAGGATCGCTAGACGTGCTTGGGCGGCTCCACGGACCCGGTGATGATGATCGATGGGTTCGGCGCCACACTGCCGGATGCCGACGGTACGTTCCTGTCAGCGGCGGCATCACGCCATCCAGGATGCCCGGCAGGTGGCAGCTCGCACCGGCACCAGCGGTTACCAATTACATCGGACATGTCCACGGATTGTCGCATCCTGGGCGGGAGCCGGTGAGTAGCTTGTATCTCATGCGGTCGGGTTGCTGCCGGGATTGAGCGCCGTTAGCCGTCCTGCTTAGACCGGTCGTCGAGTCGCTGAAAATCCTTATGCCGGCGGCTCTGGTTGAGGCCCCGAGATTGTCAGGGGTGGGTGCGACAATGTTCGCGTGATGGAGACGCTGCTGGATCCGAGGCAGGCGACGGTCGCCTGTCTCGACCAGTGGCGTGACGCGATTGTCGGGTGCGATGATGGGGGGTTGCCGGGTCAGGTACGGGATATCGAGTCGGTGTCGCGGATGGTGTACTCGGTGATGCTGTATGCGGTCGGGGAGTTGGAATCCCGCAATATCGCGGTTACCGCTGGGTTCCGCAATACCAAGCAACTCCTGGCCGGGATGCTGAACCTGTCACCCACCGACGCCGGCACCCGCGTCACCCACGCGGGGCAACTCGCACCACGCCGCACGCTGGGCGGTGAGGTGCTAGCGCCGCTGCTGCCGGAGACCGCGGCGGCGCTGGCTGCGGGTGAGATCGGGCCGGGGCAGGTGAGGGTGATCACCGAGGCGACGAACGCGATCCCCGCATGCGTGAACGCCGCCGACCGCGACGCCGCCGAAGCCGAACTGGCCCACCACGCCCGGTCGTTCCATCCCACCGCGCTGCACAAGATCGGTCAGCGGATCCTCGCGCACCTCGACCCGGACGGTCCCGCACCCCGCGACGAGCCGGAACTTGCCCCGACAGCGGGGGAGCTGCGGTTCTGGGAGCGCCGCGACGGGCGACTCGGCTTGGAGGGATACCTCGAACCCGAACACAGCGCCGCGTTCCGGTCGTTGATCGAACAACTCGCCGTGCCTCGACCCGCTGCCGAGGGCATCCCCGATACCCGCAGCACCGGCCAGCGCAACGCCGACGCCCTGCTGGAGGTCTGCGGCTTGGCCCGCGCCGCACAAGACTGCCCCACCACGGCCGGGGAGCCATCACACCTGACCGTCACCATCGATTGGGACGCGCTGCGCACCGGCCTGGGGGTCGCGACCCTGGACTACGGGACCCAGATCAGCGCCGCCCAAGCCCGCCAGTGGGCCTGTGACGCGAAGATCATTCCCGTTGTGCTGGGTGGGAAATCCGAACCCCTCGACGTCGGCCGGGCAATGCGAACGGTCCCGCTGTCCATCCGTCGAGCGCTTGTGGCACGGGATCACGGATGTGCTTTCCCTGGCTGCGATCGGCCGCTGGGAATGTGCCAGGCACACCATTGTCGCCACTGGATTGATGATGGCGAAACCAGCGTCGAGAACTGCGTCCTGCTGTGTGAAGCCCACCACCGGCACGTGCATCGCACCGGCTGGGAAATCCTCATCCATCCTAGCCACGTCGAGTTCATCCCCCCGCGATCATAGACCCAACCCGGACACCACTGCGCAACCCACTCCGCTGCTGAGCTATCGCTGCGACCTACAAGACCACGTTGAGCGCGAAACTCAGTCGAACTGCGTGGGGTCGAGGATCAGGTCGGCGCGGACCGCAGTGGGCGCAATCAGGCGCGCGTTGTCCTCGTCGCTGCCGGTCGTGCGCTCGGCTGCCTGTTGCGCGGTACGGCCGTAGCGGCGATTGCGGGCGGCGAGCCACCTGCGGCGGGTCCGCTCGTCGGGCGCCAGGAACCACACCTCATCCAGCAGCCCGCGAACAGCCGACCACGGCGGGATATCGAGCAGGAGGTAGTTGCCCTCGGTGATCACCAGAGGTATCTCCGCCGGCACCGGCACGGCGGCCGCGATGGGCTCCTCGATGGCGCGCCGGAACTCCGGGGCGTACACGGTGCCGCCGTCGGGCGTGCGCAGCCGGTGCAGCAATGCGACGTAGCCGGCGGTGTCGAACGTGTCCGGGGCGCCCTTGCGCCCCGCGCGGCCCAGCCGCTGCAGTTCCGACTGCGCCAGGTGATACCCATCCATCCCGACCAGCACCGCGGCGCCGCCGAGAGCGGCGACCAGCCGTCGCGCCACCGTGGACTTGCCTGCGCCCGGCCCCCCTGCGATGCCCAGGATCCGCCGACCGCCGCCGTCGGCGAGCGCCTGGGCACGGGTGAGCAGATCGAGCCACCGCACCGGCTCGGGAGGGTCAGTGCGCGATGGTGTCAGTGCGTGATGGAGTCGATGAGCGCTCTGGCTCCCTGGCGCAGCAGGTCGGCGCCGACGAAGTAACCCAGGGCAGCGGGATCATCGGCCACCCCCCAGTGGTGGGAGTCGAGCCACTGGCTGCCGTCGAGGCTGAAGACCTTGGCGCACAACGAAAGCTTGCCGTTGGGCTCGGTACTGGCGTAGCCCGCGATGGGGGAGTTGCAGTGGCCTTGCAGGGCGTGCAGCATGGCCCGCTCGGCGGTGGCGTGGCGGTGGGTTTCGGCATGATTGAGTCGACCGCTCAACGTAAGGACGGCGGTATCGGCGCCGCGGCACTGCAACGCGATGACGCCCGCGCCGATCGCTGGACACATCGTGTGCAACGGCAGGATCTCAGTGATCCGGTCTGCCTCGTCGACCCGGTACAGGCCGGCCACCGCGGCGACGATCGCGTCGAAGTGCCCCTCATCAAGGCGCATCAGGCGGGTGTTGACGTTGCCCCGCAACGGTTTGATCTCCACGTGCGGGTAGTGCAGGCGAAGCTGCGCGGCGCGGCGAACGGCGCTGGTGCCGACGACTGCGCCGGCGGCCAACTCGGCCAAAGGGTGGCCGGTGCGGGAGATGACGGCGTCGTGGATGTTCTCTCGAGGCAGATAGGCGGCGAAGGTCAACCCTTCCGGCACGGGGACGTCGGCCGGAATGTCTTTGAGGCAGTGCACCGCGAGATCGACGGAGCCGTCGAGCAGGTTGCGGTCGATCTCGCGGACGAACGCGCCCTTGCCGCCGAGCTTGGCGAGGTCGCCCATCCACTGGTCGCCACTGGTCGTGATCTTGACCAGTTCAGTGCTGACCGACGAGTCCAACGCTGCCAGCGCGGTGGCGACCTGCTCGGCTTGGTGCAGGGCCATCGGGCTGGAGCGGGTGCCGATTCGCACGTGCGGCATACCAGAACCTTACGCAGTCCGCAGCGGGCAGCGAGAATCAGGCGGTGATCAGATGAGCGGTCACCTCGGGCAGCTCTCCGAAGCAGGCGCCTTCGTCGGTGGTGACCAGGGTGCGGCCGCTGGCGCGGGCGGTCGCGGCGATGATGAGGTCATGCGCACCGCGCCGCCTACCGCACCTGTGGGTGTGAGCCAGCAGCGCAGCGTGGTGGGCGGCCACGGTGTGGTCGTAGTCGGCAACGGGGACCACCGCTAACACGTCGTCGAGGTATGCGCGTTGCGCGGCAGCGCGGCCCGGGTCGGCCTCGAGCGCAACACCGGCGAGGTACTCGGCCACGACCACTGCGGGCACGGCGACGTTGTCGGTGTCGGCTAGTGCGGCCAGGTCGACCTGACCTCGGACTGCCGCGATGAGCACGCCGGTGTCGAGGATCAGTCGTGCCACGGGTCGGTGTCCAGCTCGGCCGAGGCAATGTCGCGGGCGCCGGTGACGTTGGCAGCGAAGGTGTCATCCAACGCGGGATTTCCCGACCAGCGACGAAACACCTCCCGCAGAGCAGCACCGTTCGCCCGTGGCGCCGGCACGATCAGGGCGACCTGCTTACCGGCGCGAGTGACCACGATCGTCTCGCCGTGCTCGGCGGAGTCCAGCACGGCGGAGAAGTTCCGGGACGCCTCGGAGGCGGACATCTCACGCACTTGTTCAGAATAACAGATTCAGAGGATCGGGACCTGACGGCGCGTCCCTGCCACCCTCGCAGCGGCGGGAGGCTGCCAGTATGGAGGCGCCCCGTCGACGGCGGCGGGTCGACGAGGAGGATGACGACGTGAGCGAGCTGACCCGTCCCGACGTGACCGTGCCCGACGGCCCGGCGCCGACCGACTTGGTGATTGAGGACCAGGTCGTCGGTGAGGGTCCAGAAGCCATCGTCGGCTCGCAGATCAGGGCGCACTACATCGGCGTCTCACACTCCACCGGCAAGCAGTTCGACGCGTCCTGGGATCGGGGCACCCCGTTGGAGTTCCGGCTCGGCACCGGACGAGTGATCCAGGGCTGGGACGATGGGATCGTCGGCATGCGCGTCGGCGGGCGTCGGCGGCTCACCATCCCGCCGCACCTGGCCTACGGCGACCGCGGTGCGGGTGGCGCGATCAAGCCCGGGGAGACCCTCGTTTTCGTCGTTGACCTGGTCACCGTCCGCTAGCGGACCGCGGGCTACCGGTCGAGGACGATCCGGCCGCCGCGAGCTCGGGACACGCAGATCGTCATGGTGTCGGCGTGCTCGCGGTCGGTCAGCACCCGATCCCGGTGGTCGATCTCGCCGGAGATGACCCGGGTCCGGCAGGTTCCGCAGAAGCCTTGCTGGCAGGAGTAGGCAACGTCGGGCACCGTGTCGCGGATGACCTCCAGCGCCGTTCGGTCGGCGGGCACGGTGAGTACTCGGTTGCTGCGCTGCAGCTCGATCTCGAAGGGCACGCCCTCCGCGATGGGCGGGGTCGTGAACCGCTCGAAATGCAAGGCCGCAGCCGCGCTCGCCGGGCGGTCCCGACGGACGTTGGCGATCGTCGTTGCTGGGGCGCAGCAATACACGGTTGCCCCGGCCGGTGCGTACTCCAGCAATTCCGCGCCCGTGCGGGGAAAGCCGTACTCGTCGTACGGGCGGACCCGCACGCGGGCCGGGTCCAGCGCGATGAGCTCGTCGAGGAAGGGCATCGAGGCCCGCGAGCGTCCGGTGTACACGAGCTGCCGGCACACCACCGGCCGCCGCCTGCTTGACCATCGGCAGGATCGGCGTGATCCCGATCCCGCCCGCGATGAACAGGTACCCGGCAGCGTCCACGTAAGGGAACGCGTTGCGCGGACCGCGGATGGTCAGCGCACTGCCGGTGCTGATCGAGTCGTGCAGCTCTCGCGAACCGCCGCCGCCGTCGGCGATGCGTCGTACCGCGATCCGGTAGGAGCTGCGGTCGCTGGGATCGCCGCACAGCGAGTACTGGCGACAGAGTCCGGAGGGCAGCAGCACGTCGACGTGGCTGCCCGGCTGCCAGCTGGGCAAGTCGCCACCCCGGCGGCGACCAACCGCAAGCTGCGGACGTCCTGCGCTTCGACGCGGACCTCGTCCACCACAAGGCTCAGGTCGCGGTCGATCCGGCGGGTCGGTGGGCGTCGCGAGTAGGCGGCGGTGAGCCAGTCGTAGCTGGTGATCAACGCCCCGAGCGCGCGGTACATCCGATCGGCGCGCCGGCGCCCCCGCAGGTCGGGTGGGACCTCCCACTCGGTGCCCATGTCAAGCCTCCGCGGCGAGGGCGGCAGGCGATGTGGCCAGGTACGCGACGGCCTGACTGGTGGAGAACTCCTTCGACGGGTGGTAGAAGGGTCGGGCATAGTTGAACGTCGTCCCGATCAGCTGGCGTGCTGACGGCAACAGGTTGCGTTGTCAACGGGGCCTAACCGAGAGGGCCCGTCACGGGGCTAGGTTGGCTCGGGCCAGGGCGCGGAGCAGCCCCGGTGTCAGCCGTGTGGCCAGCAGCCCGACCTTGGCTTCGACGGTGATCGGTGCGACGGCTGTGTTGCGCTCCACCGCCCGCAGGATCTCCCGTGCCGCCCGGCGCGGGGTGAAGTTGCGGCGCCGGTACAGCTCGGTCACGCGCTGCCGGGCGGTGCGCTCCTGGGCGGCGTCGAGGCCGGCGAAACGGGCAGTGCTGATGATGTTGGTGTGCACGAATCCAGGGCAGATCGCCACCACGCCGATGCCGGCTTCGGCCAGTTCCCCGCGCAGGCACTGGCTCAGCGCCAGGACGGCAGCCTTGGTCGTGCTGTACGCCGGGAGCGCCCGGCTGGGCAGGTAGGCGGCGGCGGAGGCGATATTGACGATGGTGCCGCCGGCACCGCCTTCCACCAGTAACCCACCGAGCACCCGGCAACCGTGGATGACGCCCCACAGATTGACGTCGATGAGCCGTTCCCAGTCGGCCACCCTGGTGTCGAAGAACGGCCCCGCCACGGCGATTCCGGCGTTGTTGACCACGATGTCCGGGATGCCGTGTTCCTCGCGCAACAGCGTGGCGAACTTCTCCACCGCGCCGCCATCGGAGACGTCGAGCAGGTACGCACTCGCGGTGGGCCCCAGCGTGCTGGCCAGCAGCGCGGTGCGCTCGACCGACGCCTGGTCGATGTCGGTGGCCACCACCTCCGCGCCCTGTTCGGCGAACTCCAGCGCGGTGGCCCGGCCGATGCCGCTGCCCGCGCCGGTGATCACCACGAGAGTGTCCGCGAACCGCTTTCGTTGCGGCCCGGTACGGCGCGCGCGGCGCAGGCTGCGGGCTTCGGAGCCACCCTCTGCGTGGTCGATCAGCTCGCTCACGCAGCGTGCCACGGTGCTCGGTTGGGTGCGCGGTAGCCAATGCCCGCCGGGCAGCTCGCGAACCGCGAGGTTGGGTACCCAACGCCGGATGTCAGTCTGCAGGGATGTGGAGATGAACGGATCCCGTTGGGGCGCAAGGACTTGCACCGGGACGTCGGTGCGCCGGGGACCGGGTATCACCAGTCGGGGGAACATGTTCGCCCGGTAGAGCTGCACGCCGTTCACCGCGTCGGTGACAGCGGGGGTGGCGGCGCCGTCGAACAGGGCCAGCGCGCGCTGGGCGAGCCCGGTGCGCCAGGCCAGCTCCGGCAACAGCGGCAACTGGAAGAACGTGATGTACCAGCTCTCCATCGCCTGGGTGATCAGCTCGCGCAGTGCTCGCGGCGTCGGCCGGCGCAGCCGCGCCCGGAACCAATGGCCCGCATGGTCCAGGCACGGCCCGGAGATCGACGTGTAGGAGCAGACCCGGCCATCCAGCCACGGCCCGGTCAGGGCGTGCCAGGCCTGGACCGCTCCCCAGTCGTGGGCCAGCAGATGCACCGGACGGTCCGGGCTGACCGCATCGAGCACCGCGGCCAGGTCATGGGCAAGCTGGTCGAGCCGGTAGGCCTTGCGGCCGCGCGGTTTCCCGGACTCGCCGGCCCCCCGAACGTCATAGCTCACCACGCGGTAGCGCGGCGCCAGCTCGGTGGCAACGCCGTCCCACAGCGTGTGATCGTCGGGGTAGCCGTGTATGCACACCACCGTGGGTGCGCCGTGTTGTCCCGACTCGTGCACCCGCAGCTGCACGCCATCGGTGGCGACCACGTCCCTGGCCATCACGCGGCCGCCGTTCGCTGCCAGCGGCGCACGTGCGGAAGATCGTCGTCGAGCCAGTACGCGCTACCGGTGCCGGTAACCACCAGGATCTCCTCGAACTTCACCCCGACGTCCCGGAAACCGATATGTGGTTCCACCGCCCACAAACCGGGAGTCGCCGGATGGTCGGAGATCTCGGCATCGGCCCACAACGGCGAGCGGTGGTGCATTCGCTCGACGATCAGGTCACCGACCAGGGTCTGCAGCGACCGGATGCCGAAGCCGGCCACGACTGACCTCGGCAGCCGCGAGTGCACCTTGCCGACCTGGTGTCCGATGACCCGTCCGGGATAGACGCGATGCCGGTTGTCGTAACCCTGCCGGGCGATCAGTGCATCGACGTCGAGGTAGATCTGCCGCAGTGGCACGCCATCGTTGGCTCTCGAGACGACCAGCGCCCGATACTCGGCCAGGTCGTCCATCAGCTGGTCGAATGTCCGGTTGGTGCCCAGGCAGCCGGCGTAGCCGATGTCCGCCATGTATCCGTCCTGTACCGGTGCGCAGTCGAGGATGAACGGCATGTTCTCGGCCAACCTGCGGCCGGTGGGGAAGAACTGGAAAGGCGTCCGGAAACCGCGAAACGCGGTGCGGTCCCCGAACCACGCGAACGGCGTGTGGAACCAGTCCTGGACTCCCCGCTCGATCAGGTACTCGCGAAGCCGGCGGGCAGCTTGCTTCTCGGTGACGCCCGGCTCCAGGGTCTGCGCGACCGACTGCGCACCGGCGTAGGCCAGCTGCTGTACCTCCCGGAACTTCACGAGATCAGCGGGATCGACCACCCTTTTGGCTGCCAACTACCGCCTCCCTGGTTGTTCCTACCCACCAGTAGGAACTTCCTACGACATGGTAGGTTTGTCAAGTGGCAAATCGGAAGGTGGCGCCGGTCGCGGCTGGTCCGGCCGCCCGGTCCGGCCGTGCCCGGGCCGCCCATCTCGGGCCCGAACGTCGACGGCCACTGATCCTCGACGCGGCGTTGGAGGTCTACGTCGAGCGCGGTTATCGGGGCACGTCGATGCAGGCGGTGGCCGATGCTGCGGGCGTCACGAAACCGGTGGTCTACGAGTGCTACCCGAGCAAGGATGAGTTGCTGCTGGCGCTGCTGGACCGCGAGGAGCGTCGCCTGATGGACGCCATCTCCGAGTCGTTGCCGAGCAATCTGGTCTCTGACAACACCGAGGCCGTGCTGGCGGCGGGGTTCACGGCCTTTCTCGCCGGGGTGGGTCAGGCGCCGAACTCATGGCGGGTCGTTTTCGACTCCGGCTGGGGTTCCGGGTCTGTGGTGGCCGCTCGGGTGCGACGCGTACGCGAGATGGTGGTAGGTCAACTACGCGAGCTGGTGCGCCAGTCCATGATCGTGGCCGAGATTGACGACATCGACCGCAAGGCACCCGTCGTAGCAGAGTTGATCACCACGGTGGCCGAATCCTGCGCCCGCATGCTCGTGTTGGAGCACTACCCGTGGACCGCCGCAGAGCTGGCCACCTACGTCGCCCGCCTCCTCGCCCGCGGCGTCCGCCCGGTCTGAGCGGCTGCTCAGAGAGAGGGGTCTGCGGGTGATCGAAGAGCTTGCCCAGGGAGACGCGGAGCCCGGCGCCGGCGAGTTGGGCCCATTCCAGGCGGTGAACCGCTTTTTTGAGCAGGCGGCGGATCATGTGCACCTGGGCGATGACATGCGGGCGGTGCTGCGGAGTTCCTATCGCGAGCTTCGAGTGCAGATCCCGCTTCGGATGGACGACGGCTCGGGCCAGGTCTTCATCGGCTATCGGGTCCAGCACAACGGCGCCCGCGGCCCCAAGGGCGGCCTGCGTTACCACCCCGCGGCGGATCTTGACGAGGTTCGTGGCCCTGGCTGCGCTGATGACCTGGAAGACCGCCGTGGTCGACGTCCCGTTCGGCGGAGCAAAAGGCGGCATCGTCTGTGATCCGCTGACGATGAGCCGGACCGAGCTGCAGAAGTTGACGCGCGGCTACCTACGGATGATCGACCACATCATCGGGGAGAAACGCGACATCCCTGCGCCGGATTTCAACACCGATGCCCAGACGATGGCGTGGATCATGGATGCTTACTCCGCCCGCCACGGTTACTCCCCGCGATCGTGACCGGAAAGCCCCTTGAGCTCGGCGGCTCCCTGGGGCGGGCCGCTGCCGCCGGCAGGGGAGCGGTGTACTGCCTGGCCGAGGCAGCGCGAAGCCTTCAGCTCGACCTCGACGGGGCCAGGGTCGCCGTCCAAGGGTTCGGCAATGTCGGCTCCTGGTTCGCGCGGCTGGTAGGAGCCTTGGGTTGCAAGGTGGTCGCTGTCTCCGACATCGCCGGCGGGGTCTACGACGGGCGTGGTCTGAGCATTCTCGCGGTGCAGGAGCACGCCCGGCATGCTGGCACCGTGGCGGGTAGCCCCGGCACCGAACCGATCAGCAATCGTGAGCTGCTCGAACCGGACGTCGACGTGCTCGTACCGGCTGCGCTGAGCCGCGTCGTGAACTCAACCAACGCCAACGCGGTGCGCGCCCCGGTGATTCTCGAAGCGGCCAACCACCCGGTCAGCTTCGCCGCAATTCCGGTGGGACGAAAAGCGGGTCAACAGTGAGCTCCACAAGACCATGTCGGCGGCGTGGCAACGGGTGCACGAAAGAGCCCTCCGCGACAACGTGTCACTGCGCCTCGCCGCGTTTGCCACCGCGGTCGAGGCAGTAGCCACCGCCGAACAGCTCCGCGGCTACATCTGAACCATGGCCTAAAGGAGGCGAACCTCGAACCGCCGAGCCGGGGACCCGCGCCCAGCCTTGTGGTTGGACCGTTGGTGGGTGGTTGGGGTGGCCAGCCATTTCTCGACCTGACGGTGGGTGCCGGGCGCGGCGACGACAACTCGGCGCACGGCCAAGAGATGCTCGACGGTGACCGTCGCCCGCTGGTCGCGAGCGGTGGGGGCAAGGATTCGATCGTAATGGCTGAAAGCCTGGCCGTGGTCGCCCGCGTCGCCGGAAAGGAGAGTACCCACTCCTTTCCACTCTCAACATATAGCGCACCGGGGGACTTGCGGCAAGACCCGGGTCGTGCCGCAGAATCGCCGGCCGAGGCCAGAACCTGCGGAAATGGGAGTCGCGAAATGCGTGTGTTGTTGTCGACGTATGGGTCGCGCGGGGACGTCGAACCGATGGTGGGACTCGCGGTGCAGTTGCGGGCACTCGGCGCAGAGGTGCGGGTGTGCGCGCCGCCGGACGAGGACTTCGCGCAGCGGTTGGCCGGTGTCGGCGTGCCGCTGGTGCCGGTCGGCCAGTCGGCGCGCGCGCTGACGACCGGGGCGCCGCCGCCGTCATCCCTGCCCCGGCACGCGGCCGAGTTGATCGCCAGTCAGTTCGACGCGGTCACCGCGGCGGCCGAAGGATGCGATGCGTTGGTGGCGGCCGGCATGATGCCGGCCGCAGCC
>QHBZ01000090.1 GCA_003244055.1 Pseudonocardiales bacterium
GCTCGACGAGCACCGCCTGCCCGGCGTTCCAGCCCCTGACACCGAGGTCTACCTCGCCGTCGGCGAGCACGAGGAAGACCCGGCCTACGGCTGGCCCGTAGTGCCGCCCGAGATGCTCGAGGTCATGTCCGACATCAAGATGGTCTCCGAGACCATCAGCCTGGCCGATCGGCTCCGCCGCGCCGGCACCCATGTCCGGACGGACATCATCCCCGACGAGAACCACGCCACCATCTGGCCAGCCGCTGCCACTCGAGGACTCGTCCACCTGTACGCCACCGGAAACCAACCCGGGCACAGATGACCAGCGCGCCGGGCCATGGCTCGCCTGCCTCAGGCTCGACGGCTAGACCGGACCGGACCCGCTCCGCGACGGCGACCGGCCTGGTGGGCGCGCGGAGGGCGGTAGCCGCGTCCTTTGCGATGAGCGGGTTTGCGGTGGCCTCGTTGTTCTCCCGCGCTCCCGGCGTCCGCGACGCGCTGGGGCTCTCCTCGGCGCAGTTCGGGCTGCTGCTGCTGTGCTTGTCCGGGGGCTCGATGGTGGGACTGCCGCTGTCCGGGCCGATCGTGCACCGGGTCGGCCCGGCGCGCGCCGTGCTGACTGGTTCGCTGACGGTCACGACGGGGCTCCTCACGTTGGCCGCCGGATTGCAGGTCGGAGTGGTTGGTCCGGCGGCGGTTGGCTTGGTGCTCATCGGGCTTGGAATCGGGATCTGGGACGTCGCGATGAATGTCGAAGGCGCCGACGTCGAGCGGCGGCTCGGCCGATCACTGATGCCTCGGCTCCACGCCGCGTTCAGCCTCGGCACGATGGTGGGAGCCGGCGTGGGGGCGGTTTCGGCGGCCGCCGCTGTGCCGCTGGCCATTCAGGTCCTGCTCGTCGCGGCGCTCGTGCTCGGGTTGGTGGCCGTCGCGGTCCGCTTCTTCTTGCGCGTGCACACCGACGCCGCACAGGATGCATCCGGCGGCTCCGGCGCGTTGGCGGCCTGGCGCGAGCCGCGGACGCTGCTGATCGGGTTGCTGGTGCTCGGGTTCGCCTTCATGGAGGGCTCGGCGAACGACTGGATCGCCGTAGCGATGGTCGATGGCTACGGCACGAGCGAGGTGCTTGGCGCGATCGGCTTCGGCCTGTTTGTCTCGGCGATGACCGTCGGGCGGCTGATCGGGGGCTCGGCTCTGCAGAGGTTGGGCCGCGTCGCCGTGCTGCGGGCGACCGCAGTCATCACTCTCGCTGGCCTGCTTCTTGTCCTGTTGGGCGGCAGCACCGCGTTGGCGCTTGTCGGGGCCTCGCTGTGGGGCCTCGGAGCGTCGCTGGGGTTCCCGGTCGGGATGAGCGCGGCCGCGGACGATCCGGCACGCGCGGCCGCCCGGGTGTCCGTGGTGAGCTCGATCGGCTACGCCGCGTTCCTCACCGGTCCGCCGCTGATCGGCCTGCTGACGGCAAGCGCGGGGATCATGCGAGCTCTGTTCGTCGTGCTCGGCGCGGTCACGCTCGGCCTGCTGGCATCGGGTGCGTCGCGGCGGGGGTCGTCGGGCTAGCTCCGTCCACTCTGGAGGGCGGGCCTGGTTCCGATGACGATGGTGGCGTCCGGCTCCTCGGAACTGACCACCCGCGGGGTCAGCCCGTTGCGGGTGAAGGTTTCGACGGTGTGCGGTGCCTGTCGCCGGCTCGTCTCGACGAGCAGGTATCCGCCCGGTGCCAGCCATAGTGGCGCCGCCGCGGCCACCCGCCGCTGGACGTCAAGCCCGTCCGCGCCACCGTCGAGCGCCACCCACGGCTCGTGCAGACGGGCCTCCGGGGGCAGCAGCCTGATCTCCTCTGTGGGTACGTAGGGCGCGTTGGCGACCAGGATGTCGACGCGGCCACGCAGCGCAACGGGCAACGGCTCGTAGAGGTCACCCTCGAACACCTGACCACTGGCGGCGACGACGTTGCGGCGGGCGCACCGCGCAGCGGCGGGATCGATGTCGACGGCGTACAACTCGACCCGGTCCAGCAGCGCAGCGGCCATCGCGGCGCCCACCGCGCCCGAGCCGCAGCACAGGTCAAGCACGACAACTCGTGCCCGATCGGCGGGGCCAGCAGTCTGGGAGGCGAGGGCAGCGGCCTGGCGGACCAGCAACTCAGTGCGGCGGCGAGGTACGAAGACTCCAGGATCCACGGCTATCCGCAGGCCGCAGAACTCCGCCCAGCCCAGCACGTGTTCGACGGGCAGGCCGGCGGCTCGCCGGTCCACCATGGCGGCGAGGTCGTCCGGCGTCCGGGCCGCGGAGATGAGCAACCGCGCCTCGTCCTCGGCGAATACACAACCAGCGGCTCGAAGCCTGGCGACGATGACGGATCGGGGGCAAGGTGACAGGGAAGTTGACATGAGAGCGCCTTTCGGGGATGCCGACGGGCGCTCTCTCGGTCAACTATGTCAAGTGGACCGCACGGCCGTGAGGTGAGAGCACCCGACCTGAACTAGCGGTCATGGGTTCCCACCTCCTCGGTCCGTCCACTGCTGGAGACGGCAACACTACCTGAACCCGACCTTGGCGCGCTCCCGATCGGTGGGTGATCTGCAAGGCTGGGCACACGATGGGCGACGAATTGCCGGAGCTGACCGTTTCCGATGCCGCCGCGTGGCGGCAATGGCTCGGCCAGCACCACCTGAGCCCGACCGGCGTGTGGCTGCTGCTTGCCAAGAAGGGCACGACGCAGCCGACCAGCCTCGTTTACCACCAGGCGCTTGATGAAGCGTTGTGCTTCGGCTGGATCGATGGCCAGCTGCGGACCTGGGACGAGAGGTCCTACCGCCAACGCTTCACCCCTCGACGGCCACGCAGCCAGTGGTCGGTGCGCAACACCGCCATCGTCAACCGGTTGCTCGCCGAGGGCCGGATGCACCCCGCGAGCGTGGCCGAAGTAGAACGCGCCAAGGCTGACGGGCGCTGGGATGCGGCCTACGCCGGTCAGGCCAACATAGAGGTTCCCGCGGACCTGGCTGCCGCGTTGATCGCAGAACCCCAGGCCCAGGCCATGTTCGACATTCTCACGAGCCAGAACCGCTACGCCATCTTGTACCGGGTCCACAACGCCAAACGCGCCGAAACCCGAGCCCGGCGCATCGAGCAGTTCGTCACGATGCTCGCCCGCGGCGAGTCGATCTACCCGCAGAAGCGCGCACGCGGCGAGTGACCGCCTCGCGTGACCTCGGGCGGGTTCCCAGTGACAGCATCTCCGTGCTCCTGACCAAATCTGTAAAGCGCGCTTGAAGGGTTGACATTATTTCGGAGATGCGCTCTCTGGACAGTGACGTCGAATTCCTATGTGCGTGAACCACGCGTCGTGGCGTAGCCTCACAATCGGATTGGTCCTCCTGCTTTACGTAAAGTGGTTTGATCGTGGTCGAGAAGTCATCCGCTGGATGGTATGTCGACGATCGTTGCGTCAACTGCGATGTTGCCCGACAGCTCGCCCCGGAACTGATCAAGGAGGTCGATGGTCGCTCAACGATCCGGCGGCAGCCCCGAAACAACACCGAGATCGCTAGTTTGCGCGCTGCCGCGTTCGCGTGCCCCACGCGCTCGATCCGGCATAGCTCTGGACGGCTGGATCCGGCCGGCGACCCCTTCCCGATGCGCCTGGACGACCAGGTTTACCTGTGCGGGCACAATTCGGTGCAGACCGCCGGAGCTAACGCGTATCTGCTCCCGGCGCCCAAGCGGGGCCATCATGATGATTGACACACCCCGCTGGAGTGAATCGCTTGCGGCGAGGTATGAGGCGATCGGTCTCGTGACCGACGTCCTGCTGACCCATCGTGACCATGCCGTGCACGGACGTCGCTACGCCGACCGGTTCGGCGCGCGGCTGTGGATTCATGAATGCGATCTCGACGCTGCCCCAGACGCCGACCAGATACTGCGGGGCACCGACCCGATCGAGATCGGCGAGGCAATGATCGCCCACCCGCTACAGGGGCACACCCAGGGCAGCGTGCTCTACGTCGCTGACCAGCGTTACTGCTTCAGCGGTGACAGCATCTACTGGTCACGCAGTACAGGTGACGTCGAAGTCGTGGACAACGTCACCTGGTACTCCATCACGGAGTTGGCGTCCTCACTCGCGCGTTCGGTAGAGCGGCTGCACTTCGAATGGCTGCTACCCGGACACGGGGACCGCAAACGGCTGCCCGCCGATGAGATGGCACGCCGGCTCCATGCATTGACGACCCGGGTGCACAAACTCCAGCCACAACCCGTCGATTTTTCCGCCACTCGCTGGTGAGCGCACCCACATCACGACCTCGTACCGGTGAGATCGCTCGGTGACGATGACGGCGCAGTCGTTGCGCGCCCACAGCCTCCGCGAGGCCGTGCTGCTGGCGAAGGTGAAGTGTTAGCGTCCGAGCGTGCACAGCAAGCACCTCGAGCGCTTCGCCGACGCGGTTCTACCGTTCTTTACCGCCTGATCAAACCTGTGTTCGCCAGTAGGTGTCAGGTAGCGGCCCAGTTGGGGTTGCGGCCGGAGAGCCCGAGCAGCCGATCCAGGGGCGGCGCGCCGGCGGGCACGTCCACGGGCTTGCCGAACGGCTTGCCGTCACCCTGGTAGTCGTCGCTGAGCATGGCGGGGGCGAAGTTCAGCGACTCCTGCGCCGCCGCGATCGGCGGGGACCAGTGTTGACCGGTGGCGCGGGCGAGATCCCAACCGTGCACCTGGTACTCCCAGAGGATCATCCCGAGCGCGAGATCTCCGGGCATGGCGCTGTCCCCGAGCCGTAACGACCGGGTGGCGGCGCCGCCACGGATCGCCCGGTCGAGCTTCTCGGCCGCGGCGCGCACCTGTCCGGCCGCGTCGGCGGGAGCCTGGTAGCCGTCGATGTCGGCTTTGGGCGCCTGACCATCCGGGTCGGCGAAGCCGGCCGCGAAGTTGGTCAGCCAGCCCAGCACGTGATCGCGCAGTTGCTCGACGTCGAAGGCGG
>QHBZ01000091.1:0-1923 GCA_003244055.1 Pseudonocardiales bacterium
CGCACACCCAGGGTCATCCGGCGGCGCTCCAGGTGCGTCTCGCCGATGGAGTGCTCGGTGGTCACCACGACCGGCGTGCCCGCCAACCGGGCCGCGAGCCGGCCGTAGATGCACGAGCGGTACAGGTGGGCGTGCACCACGTCGTAACCATCGGCTCGAATCAGTCTCGTCAGGCGTCCTAATACGGACAGCTCGGTGTTGCGCGTCATGCCCAGGTCGCGCACCCGCACGCCGTCCCCGGAGATCATCCCGGCGACCGGGCCGGGGTTGTAGAGCGTCACCACGTCGGACTGGTGACAGGTGTGTTGGAGCAGCGACCGCAGCTGCAGCTCCGCCCCTCCCACACCCAGCCCGGTGATCACGTGAAGAACTTTCACTTGCTTCCTCTCCAGGACACGGTGCCCAGGCTTTGCAGGGAGCCCAGGTTTTGCATGGGGCATATGGTGCGGGCCAAGATCACCAGATCCAGCCATGGCGACCAGTGCTCGATGTAGAAGTTGTCGAAGCGGATCCGCTCGGCGATAGAGGTGTCTCCGTGCAGTCCATTGACCGCAGCCCATCCGGTCAGCCCGGTGCGCATCCGGTGCCGGTCGCCGTATCGCGGTATCTGCTGGGCGAACCGGGCCGCGAAGTACGGGCGTTCTGGCCGTGGACCCACCAGCGACATCTGCCCGCGCAGCACGTTGACGAGTTGGGGCAGCTCATCGAGGTGCGTGCTACGCAACCATCGACCGAGGCTGTTGGTCTGCTCGGGGAGCACCGCCCAACGGGTGTCCGAGTCGGGATGGTCGACCATGGAGCGCAGCTTGAGCAGCTCCATCCTCGCCCCGCCGCGGGTGACCCGGGTTTGCCGAAACAGCGCGGGGCCGCCACCGTCGAGCCGGACCGCGACGGCGAGTGCGAGCAGTATGGGCATGACCGCGATGAGCAACACCGCCGCGGCGATGAAGTCGAAGCCGGCCTTGGCGCCGGCGCCGAGCCGGCCGGCCCCGAGACGGCGCAGCGGGACCAGCGGTATGTCGCCCAGCTCGTCGAGGTAACCCCGGGGCAGCGCGGCGCCGAGCTCGTAGAGCCGCGGCACGACGCAGACGTCCACCGGCAACTGCCGGCAGGCCCGCAACAGTGGCACCAGGTCCGCATCCCGGGCAGCCGGGAAGCACACGATGACGCGTTGGATGCCATACCCCGTGACAGCGTCGGCCAACTCCGACAGCTCACCGAGCAGCGGCAGCCCATCCCGGTGCTGGCTGTCCACGAACCCGCGGTCGACGAACCGTTGGTCCACGAAACCACAGGGCGTCAAGCCGAGTTCGGGGTGGTCGCGCAGCAGTTGCCCGACCCGAACCGCGGTGGCGCCGGTGCCGATGATCAGCGCCGGTTCGAGAAGCCGCCCACGCCGGTGCGCGGCTTTCAGCGCTGTGCAGGCCCCGGCGCGGGCAGCGACCAGCGATCCGGCGGAGATCAGCGCCAGTCGCAGCCCGTCGGATCCTGTCCACGGCAGCAGAGCGAGCAGCGGCATCGCCGCCACCGCCACGGTCCGCGGCAGCTGATCGGACACCCGCCGGCAGATCCGCAGCCGGTGCTGCCCGTCGGCCACCAGCAGCGCGAGCACCGCGCAGGCATAGGCCGCCGTCACCCACCCCGATGCCCCGACCAGCAGCCCGGCCGTGGCGAGCCCGGCGATGTCCGCCATCGGCAGCGCCATCGGCAGCGCCGCCGCCGGCGCGCCGCGACGCAGCCGTCCCGCTGACACCGGGGCCAGTGAGGTGGTCACCGGCGGGCTCCCACGGTGGCCCGTTGCGCCGGGATGGCGGTGAGCGCGCGGGTCACGGTGCGGGCCGCGAAGTCGGCGCCGTAGACGAATCGCATGACCGGTCCGAAGGTCGGTGCCACGGCGGGTCCGACGAAGTACAGGTCCGGCGC
>QHBZ01000091.1:1939-2825 GCA_003244055.1 Pseudonocardiales bacterium
CGTCGGGAGTGCCGGCCAGGGTCCGCACGGCCGACCGCAGCCGGGCGTCGAGAAAGGTCAGCCGATCCAGCTCGGCGCGGTAGCCGGTGGCGGCCAGCACGTGATCGGCGGTGATCTCCTTGGCGCCCCTGCCGTTGACCGCGCCGTTGACCTGCAGCCCGAGCTGCGCGCCCGCCGGGCCAGGGTCCGCCCACCGCACCGAGTGCCCGGCGAGCGTGCGGATCTTGCCTTCCACCCGCGGACGCAACCAGAAGGCGCCGGCCGGGCCCAGCGCGGTCCGCGCTGTCCGGACCCGCTGGGCGGCCGGCAGCCGGCGGTACAGGTCGGGTTGGTTGGAGTAGAACCAGATGGCCCAGCCCGAGCCCAGCCCGGATTCCGGCTCCCGGAGCCGGCGACGGATCGAGCGTTGACCAGGCAGCGGAGCGCCGCTCCACACCACTTCTGGTGCGCGGGCGACCACGGTGACCCTCGCTCCGGCCTCGTGCAGCAGCGCCGCTGACTCCAGCGCGGACTGGCCTGCGCCGAGTACCACGACCTCTCGGTCGGCGAACACCCCCAGATCGTCGTGCGCGCTGGTATGCGTGCACATCTGCGCTGGTAGCGCCGCTAAGGAGCTGGGCAGATGAGCGAAGTGCTGCACTCCGGTGGCCACCACCACCTTGCGGGCCAGCGCGGTGCCCCCGTCGGCCAGGGTGAGCTGATAGCTCCCGTCGGCCCGGGTCACCTCGCTGACCATCAGCTCTTCCAGGTGCGGGACCTCCGCTCGCTGGAACCAGTCCCCGTAGGCCACGAAAGTCTCCAGCGGCACCGGCAGGCCGTAGTCGGCGTAGTCCCGGCCGGTCGACGCGCAGAACGCGCGCAAGGTGTGCCGGCCGGCTGGGTCGGA
>QHBZ01000092.1 GCA_003244055.1 Pseudonocardiales bacterium
GCCAGATAACGCTGAAGATCACACTCCGTCACCTCACCGCTGATCTTGCTCTAGTAATCGAGCGTTTGTGAGAGCCTCCCCAACGCCGTTCACCTGGCCACCGCCCGTCCTCGCCTGCCTACGCTGGACACGTGCCCACCATGCCGCAGGAGCAACCACGTGCTTCCGAGCGCGAATCTCATCACTATCGCCACGTGGCGGAGTCGTTCGGGGTCGACGCCGAACGCTACGACCGAGCCCGGCCCCGCTATCCGGACGCGCTGGTGGCGGCGATCGTCGTCGCCGCCAGCCCTGGACTCGATGTCCTCGATGTCGGCTGTGGCACCGGCATCGCCGCCCGCCAGTTCCAGGCGGCCGGGGCCACGGTGCTCGGTGTCGAGCCCGACGCGCGGATGGCCGAGTTCGCGCGGCACAGCGGAGTCGAGGTCGAGGTGGCCACGTTCGAAGCCTGGGACCCGGCCGGACGGACATTCGACGCGGTCATCGCCGGGCAGTCTTGGCACTGGGTAGACCCAGTCGCGGGCGCGACCAAGGCGGCCCAGGTGCTGCGATCCGGCGGCCCGTTGACCTTGTTCTGGCACCCGTTCGAGCCCCCGCCCGCCGTGAACGAGGCATTCGCCACGGTCTACCAGCGAGTGGTTCCCGTTCCCGACTCGCCGATCAACGCCCAGGCGAACAAGCCAGGCATGGACGTGTGGCAGGTGATGCTTACCAAGGCCGCCGACGGCATGCGACAGGTGGGTGGGTTCGGTGACCCGCAGCAGTGGCGATTCGACTGGGAGCAGTCCTACACCCGGGAAGAATGGCTGGACCTGCTACCCACGACCGGCGGCCTCACCCGGCTCCCGGCAGACAAACTGGACGAGGTGCTGCAGGCCGTCGGAGCCGCCATCGACGCGATCGGCGGCAGCTTCACCATGTCCTACTCCACCGTGGCGGTCACCGCGCGGCGCGAACCACCACCACCCGACCCCGCCTGACGAGAACGTTGGCATGCCGGTCAGCTTCCTGGGAAGGTGGTCCCGCCCACCACGGCGCTGTAGTCAAGTGCGTGCGGCGAACAGCACCCGCGGTTCCAGGTCCAGGCGGGTCACCGGCATCTCCTGCGGTGGGGCCAGGTTGAGCACGAGGTCGCCCATCCTGCGGATCGTGTGCTGGATGTAGGGGGTGATGGTGGCCAGGTCGTCGGTGTCGACCGGGTAGCCCTCGGCCGCGAGCTGGTTTGCCGCGTCGGTGATGTCCAGCGCGGTCGAGTAGATCGAGCAGTTGGCGAGAAGCTCGTTGAATTTGATCACCCGTTCCTGGTGTTCGGGGTCGTTGTGCCCGATGAGCTTGCCCCCGATCATCAGCCACTCCGAGTAGTTGTGGAACCCTTCGGCCTTGTTGGTGATCGCGGTGATCTGCTCCCGCAGCGCCGGCTCCGACAAGTACCGCAACAACGTGACTGTCCTGATTACGCGGCCCAGCTCCCGGAACGCCCGGTAGAGGCGGTTCTTGTGCGAGTGGTTACCCAGCCGGCGTAGCAGCGTCACCGAGGAGACCCGGCCCTCCCGGATGGAGATGCTGGTGCGGAGCAGGTCGGTCCAATGTCGCTCGATGAGGTCCCAGTCGATGGCGTTGTCGCCGAACAATGAGTCGATGTGGGAGTACCGGGTCTTCGCGTCGGGCCGGTAGAAGTTCAGGTCGTGCCAGTTGCGGATGCGCGGCAGCAGCTCGAACCCCAGCAGCGCGGCGAGGCCGAAGACAGGCAGCGACTGGCCTTGGGTGTCCGCGTGGATGGTGTCGGGTTGGACGTCGGAGTCGTTGCGCAGCAACCCGTCGATGATGAACACCGCCTCCCACGCCCCACAGGGAACGAAGTGGCTGAACAGCGCGATGAACGAGTCGGACACGAACCTCATGGCCAGGCCGCCGTAGCCGCCGTAGCGGATGTGGGATTCGGCCAGCAGGTTGTTCTCCCAGGTGTCGACCTGGGAGCCGTCGACGGCGACCACCTGCCCGTCGCCCCACATTGCGGCCACGTCCAGTGTGGTGAAGGCGTTGATCACGTCTGTCGAGCACTGGTGGACCTTGTCGGCGGTGGAGTGTTTGTTGCCCGCGGTGTAGATCTCGTGCGCGGAGACCTTGCCGCGCATGTGCCGGGCCACCTCAGCCGCCCCGAGGTTGCCACCGTAGGCATAAGCGGTCAGGACGTAGCGGCCCAGGGTGTCGCCGCGGATCTTCGGGTCCGACCCCGAGGCCGGGCCGAGGTGGCTGGGCCAGCCGGTCAGGTAGGCGGCGCGGGTGAGGATGTCCAGCAGGCTGCGTTCGGGCAGCCGCTGGTGGATCGCCTGCTCCAGTGCCAGCGCGCTGGGCCGGCGGTCAGCGCCCTTGCGGCGCTTGAGCACCGGCTTGCCCTGCGCCAACACCAGATCGGTGTTGGCGGGGTAGCCGGCGTCCACCTCGGTCGCGGTGCGGGTGAGCTGCGCCTTGTAGTAGGCCACCAGCTCGGCGGCCTCGGTAGGGATGCCCGCCTGCTCGCAGAACTGCGCGGCCAGCGGCGCGCACTCCTGCCAGGACATGAGTTGGGAGTTGAGGTTGGCGTAGGAGTCCGATCCGGCCACCGCCACGTCCCCAGAGCGCAGCTCGGTGGCCAGCTGGGAGAACACGCACACCTCCAGGTGCCGCCGCGCCAGCATCCCCGGCCGCGCCTTGACGCACAGCACCTTGCGCCACGCCACCGAGGCAAACGCCTCCACCTCAACGGCCAGGGTGATGTCCTTCCCGTCGCGGGTGTGGGTGGTCTTCACCGGTATCCAGTCGCTGCGCCGGTCGCGGTTGGCGCGGATGAACTCCACCGCGTCCAGCACGCCGCGGTCCGCGGTCGTCGGCTCCAGCTCCAGTGAGTCGACCAGCGTGAACAGCGCCGACCGGTGCGAGCGGTAGAACCCCTCCAGCAGCGGCAGGTAGTTGTTGCCGTGGTAGGCCGACACCGCCTCGTGCGCTGCCGACAGCTCCTCCAGCCCGCCAGCGGACTCCAGGGTCTTGAGCAGCACCCGCCCGGCCCGCTGCGCGACCTCATCATCGGGCGGGCCCTCGATGCAATCACGCGGCGGAGCCGGGGTCTGGCTATCGGAGTCCACACCCGGCGGTGCGGTCGCCTCCCGGGCACCGGCCAACACCTCGCCAAACACTCCGATCAACCGCTCGGACTCGACCCGATACGCCTCGCGCAGCTCCTCCAGCCGCTCCTTGCCCTTCTTGTGGATGGCAGCCATACGCTTGCAGAACATGGTCACCACCTCATCGCGGGCCTTGATGCGCTGCTGGTGCAGCAGGCTGATCAGCAGCATGACCCGCTTGGCGTCCCGGCATTTGCGCATGTCGTCGACGTTGGCCATCTTCGCCTCGCCGGCGAAATGCGCGATCTTGCCCGGCGGCACGCCGTGAAGCCACACCTCGGTCGGCCCCAACGTGTCCAGCTCCCGCAAGTGGGCCAGACGCTGCTTGAACTTGCCCAGCGTGGGTGCCTTGGCCGGGGTTTTGATCCGGTCGAAATCACTGCGCCGGGTCGCCGGGTCGACCAGCAACAGCCGGTCCAGCCCGGCCCGAGCGGCCCGATCGGGGCGGGCCGCGACCATCGCGTGGAACCCGCCGTTGACCTCGGTGCGGATCGTCGCGGTCATCGCGTCCAGCGTGGTGTAGCCGGGCAGCTCGCACCGTTCCCGGACCAGCTCCTCCAGCGCGACGTTGATCAGATCGGCTGGGTTGTCCTTGGTCTGCACCGCCTCGCGGATCGCTTTCTCGGCCACCGACCGGACCGTCGCCGACTCGTAGGTCACGCCCAGGTACTTACGGACGAACTCCCGGTGGCGCTTCGCAGTGCGGTCGGCGTCGGTCTCGGCGTCCACATCCTCGGTCAGCTCGATCGCGGTGCGTACGTGGTTGATCACCACGGCCGGGATGGTGTCCAGCTTCGGGAAGTACCCCAACCGCTGATACGACTTGAGTCGAACGACCAAGGCCAGGAAGTGCTCATCGCTTTGGGTACGACCCCGCGCCCACGTGATCTCCTCGGGGGTCGGGGTGAACGCCTCGGCCAGCTCCCGAGCGGACACCACCCGCTTGAACCGCGGATAGGCGGTCCGATCGATCGACGCCAACCCGACACTCCAGCCAGATCACGACCAGGACCGGCCAACCCTAGCCACTCCCGCCGAGCTCGCCTCAGACTGGCCTTGACCAAGGACTACACCCGGCCGCGGCCCCTTTCTGGCGTATTCGGTTCCCACCCCCACAACGCCGCCGCGTTCAGAACGAGGCCCAGACTTGCCAGCTGGTCTTCCTGCCCGTCTCGATACGCCTGCTGGATCTGGCCGCGTTTACCGTGGCAGATCACCCGGGCCAGGCGGTGGCGGGACTCCTGGACGGTGAGCTGGCGGTTCATCCTGCGCCGATAAGTGTCATCGACTGGGTCAACGAGGCTGAGCAGGTGCATCGTCTTGTCGATGCGTCCGTACTCGGCGAACGCCTGCCCGAGGGGGGTGGGGTGTCCGGCGCGGCCGAACATCCGCAGCAGGTCATAGGCGCGGACTTGGTTGGTGACCAGGGAGCCGGCCACCCGCAACATGTCTGGCCACTGGTTCTCGATCTTGGTCAGGTTCACGCGGTTGCGGGCGATCGGCTCCAGCGGTCCGTAGGTGCTGGTCTGTCCGTCGGGCAGGTCCACCCGCCAGAACCGCTGGTCGGGCAGGTCTCGAAAACGCGGGGCGAAGCGGTAGCCGAGCATCTTGAACAGCCCAAACACCGCGTCGGAATAGGAGGCGTGATCAGTCGCGATCATCTCCGGCTTCACCCCGCCGTCGAGGTTAAGCAGGGTATCCAGGATGAACAGCGAGTCGCGCACGGTGCCGGGCACGACCAGGGCGCCGACCCCCATGACCTGGTCGTTGACTGCATTGAGCCAGGTCAGTCCGCGTTTGTAGCCGTAGTACTTCGGCGAGGGGGCCGCGTTGATGGTGCGTGAGGGTACGACGAAGCGCAGCCCGTCGACCGAGGCGAGTAGGCCCCCGCCCCACAGCTGGGCCAGTTCCACCCGTGACTGGGCCTTGATGAGGAGGGCGTTCGCTGCGGCGATGGTGTCGGCACGCAGGTAGTTCTGGTCAACATGGGACAGGCGAGCCCGGGTCAGCTCGACCAGATTGGGGTTGATCACCGGGGTCAGCCCGACGTTGCACGACTCGCTGACCAGCACCGCGACCAGCGAAGTCAGTAGTCCGTCCATCCGGGCGGTGTGAGTTGAGACGTGGGTGAAGGCGTGCAGAAACCCGGTCCAGGCGTGCACCTCGAACAGCAGGTCGGGTAGGTCGATGGGCGGCAGCATCGCCGCGGTGGTCTTGCGCAGCCAGGTCAGCGACTCTGGTTCATCCAGCGCGCCGAGCTTGTCCACGCTCAGCCGGGGGCGCCCGCCGTCGGTCGGGACGATGACCTCGACCTTGGCGTCCGCCCCGGCCTCGTCGAGTCGTTCGGCCATTTGTCGCCACGCCGCGTCCAGCCCTCGGCTCAGCGAGGCCAGGTGCTCGCGCACAGGCGCCTGCAGGCTCAACCCGGCCAGTACGTCGTGGTGGAGCGCCTCCCACCGGGCGCCGTCGAGTAGCCGGGCACGCGGGTCTGACCAGCGCTGGGACGGCGCGGCGAACACATCGCGGCGGTTCAACGCTTTGAACAGTTGCTCGAGTACGCACACCACGTAGGCGTCGCGGTCCACCGCACCCTCGGCCAACGCGCGGTTGGCGTACACCGCCGGGCGCCACGCCGGAGGGACGAGATCGGTGTCGATGTCGGCCGGGAGCAGTGGGCGTTGCCCGACCCGCCGGCGCGCCAGCGCGGGCAGCGTGCGTACCGCGGCGAGTACCCGCCGCCCGCCCAGTGCCGCGGACAGCGCATCGGACTCGCCGAGCAGCCTCAAGAACGGGCGCACAGTGTTGTAGCGGGCGCCCAGAGCGGTGCGCAGCGCGGTCTCCGCCGACCCGTCGTCTTCAGGTACGAGCTGCTCGACGGTGTCCAGCGCGTTGGCCACCGCGGCGCGGGAGGCGACCTTTTCGATAGTCGCCCACACCGCGGTCGGGTCCAGGGTCGCCTTCCGTTTCTCCAACCCCTCCAGTTCGGACCCTGGTGGTTAATGTGAT
>QHBZ01000093.1 GCA_003244055.1 Pseudonocardiales bacterium
CGGGTGCTGCCGCTGGCGTTGGCGCTGCTCGCCGCGGCGTTCACCGTCGCCGCGACACCGACCGGTTTCATCGCCGTCGCACCGTTTCTGGTATCGCTGCGGCCGCTGGTGCGCCTGGTGCGCCAGCACATCGCGGTCTCCGGCCGGGCCGCTGTGCTCGGGCCCATTCTCGGTGCCGGGTTGCTGGTGCTCGTGGTGTGTTTCGCCGACCAGACGCTGGCCGGGGTCCTGGAAGCCTCCCGGATACGCACCGAGATCGGCCCCAACCTTTCCTGGTTCCAGGAGCCGATGCGCTACGAGGAACTGTTCAGCAACCTGCCCGACGGTGCCCTCGCTCGCCGTTTCCCGGTTCTGTTGTTGCTGCTGTGCCTGGGGACCACCGGGGTGGTGCTGCTGCGCCGGGGTCGCATCCCGGGTGCCGGGCTGGGTCCGAGCCGCCGGCTGATCGGTACCGCCGGCATCTCGCTGGTGCTGCTGGCGCTGACGCCGACGAAGTGGACGCACCATTTCGGGGCGTTCGCCTCGATCGGCGCTGCGCTGGCCGCGCTCACCGCGCTGGCCACCAGCTCCAGTGTGCTGCGCTCGGCGCGCAACCGGTGGTGGTTCCTGTCCGGCCTGCTGGTGATCCTGGCGATGTCGTCCACCGGTCCCAACGCGCCGTGGTACGTCTCGCAGTACGGGGTGCCCTGGTACGACAAGCCACCGTCGATCCACGGCATCCAGGCGAGCACGCTGCTGATCGTGGGCGCCGCGCTGGCGGGTTTGATCGCGGTGATAGAGGGGTTGCGGCACGAGCCAGGAGAACCGCCGCCCGCTGCACCTGAACCGCAGCGGCGCAACGGGCGGCGCCGGGCCCTGCTGATCGGGTCAGCCCCGCTGGCGGTGTTCTGCGGCCTGCTGGTTCTTGCCGAGGTCGGCGCGATGGCCAAGGCGATAGTCAAGCAACGCCACGGCTACAGCATGGGCGCGGCCAACTTCGCCGAAATCACCGGGCACAGTTGCAACCTCACCGACGCGGTGCTGGTCGAGGCGGACCGGCGGACCGGCGCGCTGCGCCCGTTGCGCGCCACGCTGCTCGCGGACATCCCGCTGCAGCGTGGCTTCGAAACCAACCGGTCCCCGCTGGATCAGGCGCTGCCAACCAGTCCCCCATCGGAATCCAACGGCACGGCAGACAACCAAGGCACCGGATCCAGGGGTGACCGCATTCCCAAGCAGGGCACCGACGGGGACAACCCCGTTGAAAAACCCCCGACGGGGCTCGGTGGCGCCGAGATACCGATCTGGAGCAGCTTCTCCCCCGACAGCCCCGGCACCGGCATTCTGCGCTCCACCTGGTACGCGCTGCCCGCCGCGGCCAGCCAAGGCTCGGCGCCGGTGGTGGTCTCCGTCGCCGGCCGGCTGTCGCCGACCACGCCGCTGGTCGCCGAGTTCGCCCGCCGCACCGAGCGTGGTTTCAACGTCGTCGACCACCTGCAGATCAATGGGCGCGCCACTGCCGACGGACCGGGATGGCGGGACTACCGCCTCGGACTGGCCGGTCGGGCCGCCGCCGGCGCGGACGCTGTGCGGCTGGTCGCCACCGACGCCGACGTCACCGACGACGGGTGGCTCGCGTTCTCCGCGCCCCGGGTACCGGTGCTGAGCTCGCTGACCGACCTGGTTGCCCCGACGCCACCGGTGTTCCTGGACTGGCCGGTGGGCTTCGTGCATCCCTGCGTGCGCCCGTTCGCGATCCGCAACGGCATCGCCGAGATACCGCAGTACCGGCTGCTTCCGGACAAGATGCTGGCCAACGACAGCAAGAGTTGGTCATCAGCGGATGCCGGTGGTCCGATCGGTTGGCTGCAGATCCTGGCCACCCAGCAGGAGGTGCCGACTTATCTCAAGGAGAACTGGGACACCGACTGGGGCAAGCTCATGGTGATCCAGCCGCGGGTACCCGACGCTGAGCCACCCGTTCTGCAGACCGGCACCGCCGTGCGAATGGGCTGGTGGTCTCCGGGACCACTACGCAGCGGGGGCCAGACCGCCGAGATATCACAGCTGGGCCGTTGACCGATCGGGATGACCCACCCAATCAACCGGAGGTGACTCGCCCAAGGGAATCGCAGTCCCGGTGGCCCGTGTGGGGGCCCCCCGCGGAAACGAGGGGGAGGTGTTCCGCGAGGGGCGGCGGATCCGGCTGGGGGTCCCGAACCCGCATGTCCCATTGTGCCACTATTGGTATGCTCCATGCGAGTGATACCCCGGCGTGGCGCGCACGGTATGCCGCGGCGCGCCGCCGCCGCCACCCGTCTGGGCGTTCTCACTGATCAGTTTCGGAAGATCACCGTTCGCTGCACGATGAAGTTAATGCAGGTGGCAGTGCCCTGGGCCACGATGAATGCGCAGGTGATCTCGCCGCGGATCGGCGGCAGCAGCGCGAGCATCGCCGCGTTCATTCCCACTTGAACCACGAAAGTGATGCCGTACAGCGCCATCACCGCGGCGAACTCCGTGCGGTCACCCCGGCCTTGGAAGGTCCACCTGCGGTTGATCAGGTAGGCGGTGGTCGTGCCGGCGATGAATCCCAGCGCCTTGGCCAGGTGCACCCACAGGCCGGCGTACAGCAACGCCTGGTAGCTGCTGTAGTCCACGATCGCGGCTACTCCGCCGACCAGGACGAACCGGGTCAGCTGGGTGGACAGGCGCGACCTTCCCTGCAGCTGGGGTGCGGCCAACTAGGGCCTCCTTCCAGACATCTCAGGCTTCCGGGCATCTCAGGCTTCTCAGACGGACGTGGTCAGGTCCGAGCAGGGTACCGACAGGGCCCGCCGGATACCCTCGCGCGGTGCTTGCGGCCGCCGACTCGGAACGCACCGTGCCCGCCCGAGCGGGCGTGCTCGCTGGGCTGGCAGCGCTGACGCTCGTCGCGGCCATCGGGGTGCTGCTTGCGCCGGTGGTCGCCCAGGATCCGGTGGTCAGCTGGCCACCAGCTGGCCAGCCGGCCCGCTCCACGGTGCTGCCGCTGGTGCCCTACCGCCCGTTGACCCTGGCTGCCCAGGTGCCCTGTGCCGCGCTGTCCGCGCTGGACCAGCGCACCGACGGCGGCGACGCGCTGCGCACCCTGCCCGCCACCGCAGGCAGGCCGGGCCGGCTCAGCCAGGGTCTGGTCGTCGCGGTCAGCCACGGGGTCGTGCAGGTGACCGCCTCGGGTAGGACGCTGGTGCGCGAGGCGCTACCGGCCGGTGGGTGCACCTACCGGGTGCTCGCCGACGCCGGCGGGGTGCGCGTGCTGCGCGACGGGGCGCCGCAGGGGTCTGCTTCATTGCAGGTACCGGAGGTCGGCGAGCTGGCCACCGATCTGGATGGTCAGCCGGCAGCGGCCGGTTTGGCGGTGTCGTTGCACACCGATGCCCGCTATGAGTCCACCCCGACGTCGCTGAAGACCGGCCTGCTTGTGGTGTGCGCCGGGGCGTTGCTGATGCTGCTCGGGTTGGCCTGGCTGTGGTGGGGCGGCCAGGCGATGTCCGGGGCCAGTTCTGGGGCCCTGTCCGGGGCCAGTTCTGGGGTCATTTCTGGGCGGCGAGCACCTCGACCCCGCCTGAACGTCGCCGACGCTGTGCTGGTGACCGTGTCGGCGGTGTGGGTGCTGCTCGCTCCGACGAACTTCGACGACTC
>QHBZ01000094.1 GCA_003244055.1 Pseudonocardiales bacterium
GAGTTGGTTGCGCCGGTTCGCGGTCGCGGCCTGTCCGAGGGACATGCTTGAGGAGATGGACAAGCTGGTGTTCCTGCGTGAGCTGGGTGCTGGGGAGTGGGATCTGAGTGCGCTACCAGCCCAGCGGGTCACCACCTTGGCCCGTTGGGTGCAGGCGGCGTCGAACCAGGCGTTGGCCCAGTCCAGCCCGGAACGCCGCTACCCGGCGCTGTTGGCTTTCGCCGCGCTGCGGGTGGTGGAGGTCACCGATGAGTTGGTGGATTTGTTCGACAAGCTGCTGGGTGACACCAACGCCAAGGCCCGGAAGCGGTTGGGTGACTACCAGCAGTCCATCGCCGCCGCCGCGAACGACAAGGTGTTGCTGCTGGCCGAGATCGCCCGGGTGCTGTTGGACCCCGACCTGGAGGACGACAACCGGTTGGCGGCCTTGTTCGCGGCGGTGCCCAAGGGCCCGTTGGCGGCGGCGTTGGCCGACTGCGAGCGGATCGCCCGCCCGGCCGACAACTCCCACATCGACCTGCTGGGCGACCATTACTCCAAGCTGCGGCAGTGTGTGCCCCGGTTGTTGGAGGTGCTCACCTTCCACTCTCACCGCGACGCCCACGAGCTGCTGGCCGGCATCGAGGTGCTTCGGGAGCTCAACCGGACCGGGCGGCGCAAGGTGCCCCGGGACGCGCCGTTGACCTTCGTTCCCAAAGCGTGGATGCCCTTCGTCGTCTCCGGGCCCGACACGGTGTCCCGCCGGTTTTGGGAGCTGGCCCTGTTGTGGCGGTTGCGCGATGGCCTGCGTTCGGGGGATGTGTGGGTTGCGGGTTCCCGGCGCTACGCCGATCCCGAGACCTACCTGCTGGGCCGGGAGCGCTGGGCTGAGATGCGCAGCGACTACTGCGCCGCCGTGGGTCGCCCGGGCTCGGGGGCGGAGCGCATCGCCGCGCTCGGTCGGGAACTCGACGAGGAGCTGGCCTCATTCGCGGGCATGCTTGTTCGGGGCGAGGGCCCGGTACGCCTCGACGGTGATCGCCTCGTGGTCGGTCGGGACACCGGTGATGACCTACCGGCCTCGGTGAAACAGTTCAAGGCCCTGGTCGGGGAGGTGTTCCCGCAGGTGGAGCTGGCCGAGGTGGTGATCGCCATCGACTCGGTATGCGGGTTCTCGAAGCACCTGCTGCACGCTGGTGGGGCCAAGAACCGCTCACCGGCGATGCTGATCCACCTCTACGCCGCCATCCTGGCCCAGGCCACCAACCTCGGGCCGGTGGCGATGGCCCGCGCCTCGGGCCTGTCTTATGACCAGGTCGCCCACGCCACGGCGTGGTACCTGCGCGAGGAGACACTCACCCCGGCCATCGACGAGGTGGTCAACTACCACCACCGGCTGCCGGCGGCCCGGGTGTGGGGTGACGGGACGTTCGCTTCCTCCGATGGCCAACGCTTCCCCGTCCAGGTCAAGGCCGCCAACGCTGGGGCGTTGCCCCGTTACTTCGGGTTCGGTCGGGGCCTGTCGGTGCTGACCTCGGTGACCGACCATTACGCCACCTTCGGGACCAAGGTGATCCCGCGGGGTCCGGGAGGGCGTGCATGCTCTGGATGAGATCTTCGCCCTGCGCGATCGGGACAGCGAGCTGACCATCGCCGAGCACACCACCGACACCGCCGGGTTCACCGACCTGCTCTTCGGCGCCTACGACGTGGTCGGTCTGCTGTTTTGTCCCCGCATCCGCGACCTCGCCGACCAGCGCCTGTGGCTGCCCCACGACAGCACCCCACCGAAGCTGGTGGCGCCGTTGGTGGCCAACCGGGCCACCGTGGAACCGATCCTGGCCTGTTGGGACGATCTGCTCCGCCTCGGCGCCTCGATCCACGAGGGTGAGGTGCTGCCGTCGCTGCTGCTCACCAAGCTCCAAGCGTTCCCCCGGCAAAACGCCCTGGCCCGGGCGCTGCAGGACTACGGCCGCCTGGTCAAAACCCTGTTCATCCTGCGCTACTTACAACGCCCGGAGATGCGCAAGCGGGTCGGTCGTCAGCTCAACAAGGGTGAGAACCTCAACGGCCTGCGCGAGACGGTGTATTTCGCCCACCTCGGCCAGATCCGCCACCGCCAGCTGATCGACCAGACCGCCCAGGCCCTGTGCGTCACCCTGGTGGTCAACTGCATCGCCGCCTACAACGCTGGGCTGCTCAGCCCGGCCGTGCACCGGCTTCGCGCGGCCGGCTTCGAGATCGATGACACCGACGTCTCCCACGCCGGGCCGACCATGTCCGAGCACATCTTGGTCCACGGTCGCTACCGCTACGACCTCGACCGGCCACCCAAGGAGCTCAGGCCGGCGCCGATACCTCAGCATGACTCGACCCGACGCCTGCGCAGAGCTGAACCAGACCCAGAGTCGGTGCCATGATCCGCAGACAATGGCGCATTGTCCGCGGTAACCTTGCCTCTCATGGCCCGGACCTCCAGCTCGCTCGGTCCCGAGCGGGGGAAGACCTTCCCACGTTGTCTGCGATGACCACGGGGAGGAAGGCACCGGAACCCGAGGCCCACCCTCTGGATCTCGGCACCGCGGCGGTCAACTTCCTTGCCCGGCGTGACCTCGCCGCCCGCTCCCGCACCGTCTACGGCCAGACCCTGGGCCGTCTCGTCGCCGACCTCGGGACCCAGTCCCCGGTCGCGGACCTGTCCGGCTCCGACCTGGCAGTCTTCCTCGAACGCCACTACGGCCACGCCGCCCCAGCCACGTGGAACCTGAACCTGGCCGCCCTGCGTTCCTTCCTCGCTTTCTGCGCCCGTCACGGGGCCCTCCAAGCGGACCCGAGCGCGACGATCGAGCGCCGAACACTCCGGACCAACCCCGACCGGCGGGTCATCCCCGCCGCCCAGCTGGAGACCCTCTGGCGGCGCGACGACCTCTCGCTGCGCGAAAAAACCTTCTGGCGCCTGGCCTACGACTCCGCCGCCCGAGCCAACGAGGTCCTCTCCCTTGACATCCCCGACCTCGACCCGCAAGCCAAGACCGCCCTGATCATCGGCAAGGGAGGCACACCCCGTCAGATCAACTGGTACACCCACACCGCGCACCTACTCGCCCGGCTATGCGCACGCCGGCACTCGGGACCGGTATTTCTCGCCGAACGACTACCCAGGCAGCCGGTGGCCAGCGTCGATCGAGACACCAAGACCGGTCGTGCCCGCCTGTCCTACCGCCGCGCCGCCGAGCTATTCGCCACCAACACCGCCTGGACCCTCCACCAGCTGCGCCACACTCGCATCCGAGAACTCAAAGACCAGGGCTGCCCACTCCCCGTCCTCCAGAAAATCACCGGACACACCTCGCTACGCACCCTCACCGAGCACTACCCAGGCCCCAGCCCCGACACCGTACGGGCCTACTACGACGGCACCGACCCCACCGCCCGACGCCAGACACGCTGACCGAAGCGTTGGTTTTTAGTCCACTAATGCTGGGACGCGGGGGTGTTCCAAACGTTGCGGGAGAAACTGCGCTGCAAGGAGATCTGGGTGGCCGGCGCCGACCGGTGGCGCAACCCCGATGAAGATCTGCCCGCCGATTTCGAGGACAAGCGGGCGGAGAACTACGCCCAGCTCCGCAAGCCGGTGAACCCGACGACGTTCACCGCCGAGCTGCGCGAGGAGATGCACACCGAACTGGCGGCGCTGCACGACGCGCTACCGGGACTGGACTGGCTTCAGATCAAGGACGGCCGCAAGAACGGGGCGATCATCCTTACGCCGCTGCAGGCCGCCCCCGAGCCCCGTAACCTGCGCCGACTCAAGGCCGCGGTGAAGGCCCGGTGGGGTGTGGTGCCGCTGTTGGACATGCTCACCGAGACCGCGGTCCGCACCGGTTGTCTGAACGCCTTCACCCCGGCCGGTACCCGCGGCGACGTCGATCCGGCGGTGCTCTTCGAGCGACTACTCCTGTTGATCCACGCGGCCGGGACGAACATGGGAGTTCGGGCGGTAGCGGCCGGTAACCACCCGCACAGCGAAGAAGAGCTGCGCTATACCCGCCGCCGGTACTTCACTGTCGAGGCCTGCCGTGAGGTCGCCCGGGCGATCGCGAACGCCACCTTCGCCGCCCGCCAAGGGTGGCTGTGGGGTGAGGGAACCACCGCGGTGGCATCGGACTCCACCCACTATTCCGCGTTCGACCAGAACATCTTCACCGAGTATCACTCGCGCTACAAGCGGGCCAAACGGGGTGTCCTGATCTATTGGACGGTGGAGACCGCCGGGGCGATGGCGATCTACTCCCAGCTGCTGTCCTGCTCGGCCTCAGAGGTCCACGCCATGGTCGAGGGCGCGGTGCGCCACGGCACCGAGATGCGCCTGGAGTCCAACGCGGTCGATTCCCACGGCGCCAGCTACATCGGGTTCGGCATCACCCGGCTGCTGGGCTTCGACCTGATCGCCCGCTTCAAACAGATCAACAAGATGAAGCTCTACCTGCCCGGCAGGGGCCAGACCGACACCTACCCCCGGCTGTCACCCGCGCTGACCCGCCCGATCCGCTGGGACGTCATCGAGCCGAACTACGACTCGATGGTCAAGTACGCGACCGCGATCCGGCTCGGCACCGCCTCCACCGAAGCCATCCTGCGCCGCTTCACCAAAGACGTCACCCACCCCGCCTACGCCGCCATGCTCGAGGTCGGCCGCGCCCAACGCACCATCTTTTTAGCTCGGTGGCTACGCGACCGGGATCTCCAGCGGGAAACAAACTCCGGGCTCAATGTGGTGGAGAACTACAACGGCGTGGGCGACTACATCCACTTCGGTAAACGCGGTGAACTGGCCTCCAACCGGCGCGAAGAACAAGAACTGTCCATGCTGCGCCTGCAAATCCTACAATCCAGTCTCGGCTTCATCAACACCCTCATGATCCAAGACATTTTGGCCGAACCCGAATGGGCCGACAGCCTCGGCGAGACCGACCAGCGCGGTCTCACCCCACTGTTCACCTCGAACATGACCCCCTACGGTGAAGTCCAGCTACGACCCGACCACCGCCTGACCTCAGCGTCACCACGCCGCCCCCGCCGCACGCCGACGGCCCCGGTGACCAGGGATGACCGGCCCAGACCTCACCCCAACCACGCGCACCCCGGCCAAACACAAAGCCCGCCAGCTCGCCAAACACCTCCGCAGTGAACGACCGGACTACGCCTACCTCAAAGAAGTCTTCCGGCACCTGCGCGACGAACTCGACGTCCAGGTCACCCGGCAACCCAAGAAACTCCCACACGTCCCCACCGAAGCCGAGATCCGCCGCCACTACCACACGGTGTGGACCGCGCGGCGCACCGGCGACATCGTCCTCATCAAGACCCTGCTCTACACCGGGGTCCGCGTCGCCGAACTCGTCAAGATCGGGCTGGGCGACGTCAACCTGGACACCTGCCGCATCCGCATCACCCACGGCAAAGGCGACAAAGACCGCTACGTCCCCTTCCCCACCCCGTTCAAGGAAACACTCGCCCTGCACATCGACGCGATGCGCGGCAAAAACGCCACGTTCCTCTTCGAATCCAACTGGAAAAAGCCCTACTCCACCCGCGGGGTACGGGCGATGCTCGCCCGCTACGCCACCAAAGCCGGCCTGGACCACCACATGCCACCCCACCGCCTCCGGCACTTCCTGTTCACCTGGCTCAAAACCCACGGCATCGACGACGCCCACATCCAGCCCTACTCCGGCCACGCCTCCCGCACCAGCCTGGAGATCTACAGCCGCGTCGCGCTGGCCGACGCCCAGCACACCTACGACGGCGTCATCAACCAGTACCCCGTGTAAACAAGAACCTCTCAACCGGACAGAAGCTCACTACCAGCAGGAACCTGCTCGTTTGCGGCTGGTGACAGCAACCTTCACGACACCTTCCCGATTCGGCGCGAACACCTCAGGAAACTCATCAACGCGATTTTCGAACATTCCGATCAAACCTACGGGTACCGTCGCGTGCACGCCCAGCTCGTTCGCCAGAGCGAGCTCGTCAGCCCCGAGTTGGTCCGGGAGCTGATGCGCGACCTCGACCTGGTCGCCTGCCAGCCCAGGCCATGGCGGCCGACCACCACCGTACCCGGCGACCACGGCCCGATCCCCGATCTGGTGGAACGGGATTTCACCGCTACCGCCCCGGCGAGAAAATGGTCGGCGACATCACCTACATTCAGACCTGGCAGGGCTGGTT
>QHBZ01000095.1 GCA_003244055.1 Pseudonocardiales bacterium
TCGCGCGGTCCGATCATCCGGCAATGACTGCACATTCACTATACTAAACACTTGTTTACATCTTGCCAAGTCGAGTTCCAGGCCGAGCTCGCCGACGCGTTCGCCGGCCGATCGTGGACGGGGCAGGCAGACAGTTGCGTGAAGCATCCAACACCGCGTTGCGGCTCAATACCGATCGTCTGTACACGTCGATTGCTGCCGCGAGGGAAGTGGAAGACCGCGGCCGCCTAAGCGATCACGAGCCTGATCGTGTTCGATGCCGCGATCCTATTGTGCTCGCTCGGTGGGTCCGCGGCCACGGGAGCATGACGGCGGATTCCAGAGATCGTCGCAACACGGCGACATAGGACTACGACGGATTGCCCCGCCGGCATCCTGCATGCGACCACGTTATCCAGACGGGTGCTCAGCCGTGGAGGGCGGCCGCGAGCTGATCTAGTCTGGTCACGGTGTGGGCGGGTGGGCGGCAGTAGCCGGGGTAGGGCGTCTCGGTGCGGTTGATCCACGCGGTGGCCAGCCCGGCGCGGGCGGCGCCGTCGATGTCCCAGGGGTGCACGGCGACCAGCATCATGTCCGCGGGCTCGGTACCGCAGGTCCGTGCCGCGTACGCGTAGGCCTCCCGGGCGGGTTTCCACACCCCGGCGTCCTCGACCGACAGCAGGCTCTCGAAGTTGTCTCGAAGACCGGCGCGCTCTAGCAGCCCTTGCGCGACGTCGGCTGATCCGTTGCTCAACGTCACGAGGCGGTGCCCAGTGGCGCGCAGCGCGCGGATTCCGGCGGGGACGTCGGGGTGCACGGGCAACTGGGCGAACCCGGCGAGCACGTGCCCGATCGCGTCGTCGAGGTCGCGGTCGAGCTCGATCCCGTGCAGCACGGTGCGCAGGGCGCCGTCGGCCAGCAGCGCGAATCGCTCCGACGCGCCGGCGGCGGTGCGCGCGAACCCGTCGCGTAACAGCCCGGCGAACCACAACCGGGCCAGCTGTCGCGGCGCGCCGATCTCGGCGAACCGGTCGGCGATCGGGGCCATATCGGAGAGGGTCTCGTTCACGTCGAACACGATCAGCTGCGCAGCCATGCGATCGGATGCCCCTTTCAGTTCTGATCAACACTGGAGGCGCCAGCGGCGCCCAACCCGGATGGGTTGGTGTTGGTGGGTGGTCGGCGGGAGCCGAGCAGCAGCCCGATGTTGGCGACGGTGGACGGCACCAGGTAGGTGACGGCGATCTTGATCCAGGTCTGGGTGGTCGCTGCTCCTGCCAGGACGGTGTCGAGATGGTTGATCACGAACAGGATTGTGCCCACGATCAGCGCGGTGAGCGCGATCTGACGCAGATGCGCAGGACCGGTGACACATGTAGCGCTTCTCGCCGGTTTGACCAGGTCAGGGCCGGTCGTGGCGGATCGTCGGGCGCTGGTGTCATCGTGTCCTCCGGCTGGCTCGCTGTCAGATGTCGGTCTCAGCCTGGCCCGCGGCGGTCAGGGAGTGGGCGAAGGCCCGCAGCCGGTGCAGGGCCCGCTCGTCGACGCCGCCCGCGCCGCTGGCCAGGACCTGCTTGATGGCCTGGTAGGTAGAGGCTCGCAGGCCACATCTGGATGTAGTCTTGCAGGTGGTGGGCGACCCGGTGGATCGCCGGCAGCGTGGCGAGCGCGCGGGCGACGACGGCTTCGAACATCCCGTCGACGACCAGGTCCTCCGCGCTGGGCTCGGCCGCGGCCTCGAGCGCGTCGCGATCGGGCTCGCGGAGACCGGCCCAGCCGACGACCTGCGGCTCCCTGGAGCCGTAGATGGCTACCCCACCTCCCGAGCTACTCGACTACTTCTAATCCCTTGCAGAAAATCCGGTTGCGGGGTCGCGATCTGCGAGGGTATGCGTTCCACATTCGTGGAGTGGAACAGCACGGTGACGCCGATCGTGCGGGTCCGAAGACCGGGTTCAAGCCGTTCCGGAAGTCGTCCTCCTGGGAGTGGCGCTTGCACTCAAGATCATCAAACAGTATGAGCAGGGTGTGCTGTTCCGGCTGGGCCGGGTGCTGGGTATACGAGAACCCGCACTGCGGATCCACCGGGCGGCAACAAACGGCGCACCCGAATCCAACTGCACTGGGCCGCGCACCGAGCCCGGCTCGGTGCCGACACGGTCCGCTCACCTGGAGTCTATGAAGGGCAGGCTCGAATGAAGAAGTCGTCGTTGACGGCCCTAGCAGGTCATGAGCATGAGCCGCGCCACACCAGTCCCCCGATCGACGCCAAGACCGGCTCAGCAGCGAGGACGGGAGAGGTGACCGACAACGCCCCCGAGGTGGACCCCGCGAGCACCCCAGGCGCCCGAGTCCCCCTGAGCAGTGACGGACCCGACGGCGAGGAGGTCGCGGCTAACGAACATCGTCGTGAGCGGTCACAACGTCGAGGTGCCCGAGCATTTCCGGGTGCACGTGGCGGAGAAGATGGCCCACCTCGAGCGTTACGACGACACGATCGACCACTTCGCCGTCGAGCTGTTCCATGAGAACAACCACCGGCAGTCCACTGTCTACCGGCCGCCGAGATCGCCAGCCGCGGCTCCCCCTTCATCCAGGCAAGATCACGGGCGTGGCGCACGGCTCACGTCGTGAACTCGACACAACAGACCCAGGGTCAGCCACGCAGTCCTCGACTACGCGACCGATCTCGCCGAACGCACCGGGGAGGGCAATGCTCACGAGCTCGGGTGCGGTCGATCGAGATTGGCCAGTACCGCGTGTCAGGGCTGCTGGAGATCAGCGACAACGAACGGGCAGCGGCTCTCGCCGAGAGCTCGACCCCAGAGCGCACGCCAACCGGTCGGGTCAAGCCGCCTACTGGGCCGACTACGGCCGTGCTCTAGCCGGATGCGAGGGCGCCGGCACGACGCGGTAACGGCGCTGCGGCGCGCTGAGCTGATCTCTCCGCACCGCAACCAACGGGAGCCGGGGTACTGGCCGTCATCGTCGTGCGAGCCGACGTTCTCCGGCGGCACCGGGGACGTACGGGATCTGGTAGTGCGCGAACACTTCGGGCTCGTCGATGGAGGCCAGTTCACCGTCGGATTCGATCGACGGCGCGTTCTGGACGAGTTTCTTGTCGTAGCGCACCCGCACCGTGTCCGGGGTGAGCGTCGCCCCGGTCGCTGGCACAAAGGCCAGCCGGTGGCGCCCGATCATGCCGACCTTCACCGTGACGAACGCCGCCTCGTCGGTGGACGTATCGACATATACTGCTTCAAGCTCTCCGATCTTGTGATTGTCGGGGTCGATAACTTTTTTGCCGCGCCAGTCACGAAGGTTTTCCGCAAAGAACATGACCACGATTACCCGATGGCGACCGGTCGCAAACAACACCATCGCGACGGGGCGGCACCTTTATCTGGCCCGGGTACGGACCCAGCGTTGCGCCAGTGTCGACCGCCTCGGGCGCAGATACACCGGCTCGGGTGCTGGCCTCCGCAGCGAGCTTGGCCGGCTGGTAGACCCAAGACGTCAGCCTGACGGAACCTCGCCGGTCTCCACCACGTACTGAGCGCCGCGAGCGTCCCGTTATCCGACAGACGGCACGACAGCAGGCTGCGCATGCCGAGCGCGACGGCCCGAGGACCGAAGCACGGCCAGCGCGGGTCCTCGGCCAGGGTCCTCGCGTAGACGATCACGTCGGTGGTGATGGCATCGAGGCAGGGGCCCTGGCCCGCCTCGTACTGCACGGTGTCGATCTTCAGGGCGATGGGGTCGGAGTAGACTGCTGTGGTGGCGTCGGTCCCGGTCAGGACGGTGATGGCGGCCGCGTCACATCCCTCGACGGTGGCAACGGGCAATCTCAGCGAAGGCAATGGCCAGCTCGCCGTAACGATGACCGGTGTCTGCCATGACTCCCTAAAACCAGCTCACCCGATTGGCCGCTGAGCCGTGGAGGTCCCTGCTGGGAATGGTAGCGTCCTATTGCCTTCTACAGCGAGGGTCCAGTGGGCATTTCACGCCCCCACAGACCCTGAAGGCAGGGCCATGCCTTTTCCTCCACTGCCTGACGAAGCTACCTTGCGCCGGGCTGTGGAATGCGCAGTGCGTGCGCCGTCGATATACAACTGCCAACCGTGGCGGTGGCGAGCCAGCACCAGCGACGGAGTGGACCTGTTCGCCGACCCCGACCGTCACCTGATCACCACCGACCCTCAGGGCCGCGATCTACTGCTGAGCTGCGGCGCGGCACTGCACCACCTGACGGTGGCGTTGGCCGTCTATGGCATCCCCGCTGACATCGGCCAGTCACCGACACCGGCATGACCGACCCCGACGTGCGGCGCCAGACCTTCGTCGCTGTGCTGCACCGCAGCGGTGTGCGCGCGGCGCGAAGGTGACCGACGGTGCCAGCTGAGCGCGTTGTGGTCATGATCGCCACCCCGCTGGAGGCGGAGTTGGTGGCGCTCATCGAGGCGGTCGATGACCGGCTGGAGGTCCGCTACCAACCCGAACTGCTACCCCCGCTGCGCTTCCCCGGCGACCATCGCGGGATCGGTTCGTTTCACCGGACCCCGCAACAGGAACAACGATGGTGCGCGATGCTGGCCGAGGCCGAGGTGCTGTTCGGTCTGCCCGGAGACTCCCCGCAGGGACTGGCCGACGCCCTGAAGACCTGCACCCGGCTGCGCTGGGTCCAGGCCACCGCGGGCGGTGCCGGCGAGCAGGTGCGGGCCGCTGGCCTGACCGGTGAGCAGCTGAGCCGGGTACTGATCACCCGCGCCGGTGGCGTGCACGTCGGGCCGTTGGCCGAGTTCGCGGTCCTCGGTCTGCTCGCGTTCACCAAGGGCCTGCCCCGGCTGCTCGCCGACAAGGCGGCCCGGCGCTGGGACCACTACCCGGTGGCCGAGCTGGCCGGTGCCACCGTGCTCATCGTCGGGCTCGGTGCGATCGGCATCGAGGTGGCCCGGCTGGCCAAGGCGTTGGGCATGCAGGTCATCGCCGTCAACCGCACCGGTCGCACCGACTCGCCCTACGTCGATGAGGTCCGCACCTCGCGGTTCCTGCCGGATCTTCTGCCGGTGGCCCAGGGCGTCGTGCTGACCCTGCCGTTGACCGACGAGACCCGCGGGATGATCGACGCGGCGGCGATCAGCCGCATGCACACCGGCGCTGTCCTGGTCGACGTGGGCCGAGGCGGCGTCGTCGACGAACCGGCGCTGGTCCAGGCGCTGGCGCAGGGCCGGCTGGCCGGGGCCGCCCTGGACGTCTTCGCCACCGAACCGTTGCCGCCCGACAGCCCACTGTGGGAGCTGCCCAACGTGCTCATCAGCCCGCACACCGCCGGTCTGTCGCTGCGGGAGAACGAGCGGATCGTGGCCCTGTTCAGCGACAACCTGCGCCGCTACCTGGCCGGCAACGAGCTCCTCAACCGGGTGGACCCCACCCGGTTCTACTGACGGCTGCAGCGAGAGAGAAGGCGGGTAATGGCAAGCAAACCTGAGGTGCGGGTTCGCCGCGCCTACGACGAACCGGTGCCCGACGATGGCGCCCGGGTGCTGGTCGACCGTATCTGGCCCCGCGGACTGAGCAAGGAGCGGGCCGCCTTCGACGAGTGGTGCAAACCGGTCGCACCGTCGACGGCGTTACGCAAGTGGTACGGCCACGATCCGGAACTTTTCGAGGAGTTCGGTCGCCGCTACCGGGTCGAGCTCGATGAGCCCGAACGCGCCCAGGCCCTCGCGCATCTGCGTGAGCTGGCCAGCCGCGGCACCCTGACGCTGATCACCGCCACCAAGCACGCCGACATCAGCGAGGCCGAGGTACTGGCCGAGCTGCTCCGGGATTGACCCGTCGTGTCCGGTGAACACTGGGTGTCCTGGTGATCTCCCACCCCGCCTTCAGCGTCGAGCCGTGGTGCCTGCGGGAGACCGAGTTGCACCTCGACGTGCTGGCCCAGAGCGAGTCGGTGTTCGCGTTGTCCAACGGTCACATCGGATGGCGGGGCAACCTCGACGAGGGCGCACCGCACGGCCTGCCCGGCTGCTACCTCAAGCTGATCCGGCTGTTGGTCGACGACGAGCCCTTCGACATCCGCTACGGCGAGCTGCGTAGCCACGAGCGCCTGCTCGACTTCCGGGCCGGCGTGCTGCACCGCCGCGGGCCGAGTAGTCCTCACCGGCCGACAGCACGCGTGAAGATCTCCTCCCGGGGATCAGGGCGTCGCGAAGGCTGTGCAGCGCAGTTGTGGCACTGATCGGCTGCTGTCGATCTCCGCGGCGACGGCGACGGCGACGGCGACGTCGTCGGCGTAGCCGAGATCGATCAACTCTCGCCCGCTGGCGCAGGTGCGGAGCGCCTGGGCGACGTCGTCGGCGATCGACCGGAAGGCCGCGGCAGCAACTGTGGCTTCGGGGGAGACCTCGCCCCATCCTGCGGTGCGCAACGACTCGATGACGGCGCCGGCGCCCCAGAGGTCTTCAACGGCTGGCCAGAGGGTTCCGTCGGCCCAGCGTTCGCCGGCGGCGACAACCGCGACACGCAGCGCGGCATCGCCGGTGCGGCGCGCGATCAGCCATTGGGCGGCGGCTTCGCGGTTGCGCAGGCTGACGCCGACGACAGTGGGAGTCGCCTGCTGCAGATGGAAGCTGATGGTGGAACCGTTCGGGGACGGGAGCACTAGCCGCGGCAAGGACGCCGCAGCTCTGACCGTTCGCGGGGAGAGGCTCACCTGGCCGGTCGACGCTCGCGACCGACCAACGGCCAGGGTAGCGTCGTGGTCTGCGGCGAAGCCGGTAGCCCGATCGTCGCGCCCCAGGGGTAGGGAAAGACGGTGGTGCCGCGGTCGGCCGCGACGGTCAGCGTTGTGGTGAAGCTGAGCACGTCGACGACCAGCGCGACGTCGCAGCCAACGCCGATGGCCTCGGCGCCGGCCAGTCCCCACTCCATGCGCAGCGAGTAGCCGAGTTGACGGTGGGCCTCCCGCACTGCGTCCACGTCCCCACGTTAGGTGCTTGATCAGCGAAGGCTGGGTATTCGCGCGCACTCCGTGCGCACTCCGGATCTGCGTTGTTGTGAGTCTGCGGACAACTCCGTTGCTGCCGCGGTTACCGTGAGGGGGTGCGCGTGATCTTCCCGCGGTTGAAGGATGGCACCCGGTCCTACGGCGTCTGCCGCGATCCGACAGCGTCGAGACCGACTGCAACGCGCCGAGCTCATGGTCGCACTGGTTCAGCGGGTCAGGCACGATCAGGCCGCGTGCCCCGACCGCGTCCGCCTGCTGGCGCGCGAGGTGGCACGCGAAGTTGCGAGCCGCGTCGTGCGCTACCGGGTCGAGCACGGGCTGTCGCAGGCAGAACTGGGTGCCAAGCTCGGGGTTTCACGACCCTATGTTGCGCGTCTGGAAAGCGGTGATCAGTCGCCCACGCTGGCCACGTTAGCGCGACTCGCCCAGCGGCTTGGTCTGGAGTTCCACATCGACGTGACGCCGACCAACGTGCGCATGACTGCGTGAACGCCCGTGACGTCAAGCCGGAAACCGACGGCCGAGCCGAACAGGGCGCGTCGACCGACGTCTCGCGGAGCAGAATTGTGGGGTGGGGCCGTTCCTCTTGAACGGCCCCACCCCAATTGCGGGTGCCTGCGCTATACGCGTCCGGCGCCGAGGGATTTCCCGAGCCCGCGGTGCACTAGGGCACCGGCAGGTCGGATCCGGCGGTCATCGGACCAACGTTGACGGTGGCCGCCGGTCAGGCAACGACGGCGCCACCGGCGCGGCACTCCACTCGGGTGAGAAGCGCAATGGGTCCAGGCTGTGAAGTTGTGCCCCGAGCGCGCGGTGCCTTGCCGGGGTTGTGACACTCCCCCGGGTTCGCCGCTGGGAGCGGGCAGCGGAGGAAATTTTGGTGTGGCCGGTGACCCTCGACATCTCGGGTCGGGGGCACGGACGATCACCGGATCACCGGCCACATGGCGACTACTCAGCCCTCGTGGGTGCGGGGGGAACCCACGAATCGCGGCGAGACCGCCAGCTCTATGAAGTTGAGATTTCGCCCACGCGATCCGATTCATGCCCCCTCGACGTACAGAGTGGGGGAACAACACCCTTCATGGGGCTGCCCTGCGCCGATCGGACGCGCTAGGACCGATGAACGGCACAGGTTGATAGGTGGCACCGATCAGCCTGTGACTGATGCGTCGGCGACCGGCAGCAGCTCATCGAGCACCTGAGGTTGGGCCGATGCCCGGTCGGTCGTCACCTCCGCCGGTCCCGTGACCTGGTTTCAGGTGGTGAAGCGTGGGATCATCTCCTGCCGGTATCCGGCCGCGGTGAGTCGGTTGGTGTACCCGGTTGAGTCTGTTCGTACCCAGTCAACGCAATAATGCCTCGGGAGGTGCTCGACACTTCGGTCTCGCTGTGCCGCACACCGACTAGATAATACCGCTCAGCACTCTGACCGGCCGCGTGGCAATTCTCTGTGACCTGACCTAATATCGTGCGGAGTATGAATGTGAGCAGCGACTTTCCCGCCGACATCAGTCTGCGGGTAGCCGAGCATGGACTCGACGCTCGCGTGATCACCGTAACAGGTCAGATCGACGTGCCGACCGCGCTGGAACTAGCCACCTCTTTGATCGCGCAGATGACCGTTGCCCGAGTCGTGGTTGTAGACCTCGATGGTGTGAAATTCATGGGATCTGCCGGGCTGTCCGCGTTATTCGACGCGAACGAACTCGCTACCCAACAAGATCGTGCCCTGCGATTGGTGTGCAACTCGCGAATCGCCAACTGGGCGCTGGTGGCCGCCGGACTGCGGGAGTACTTCACCTTCGCCGACAGTGTACCGGATGCCTTGAAGGACTCACCCTGCATGCAGGGTGTTATCGAAGCAGGAGCCGCGCGGCGACGTCATCGAAGCCGAAGCCGCCGGTCGCTACTACGCCATAGCAGCGTTATCAGGTGCGCAGTAGCGCATGTTGCGTTGCCTGAGTGCAAACAGGACGCAACCGCGGCCACTACACCCGGATCACGGAACTGCTGACCATCCGGTCCGGGACGGCCCGATCCAACAATGCCCACCTGACACGTTCACGACCGAAGTGGAAGCCCGTGCGGTTCAGAGCACTCGACCTAGCCTCGGTACCCCGATTCGTCCAAAGGACCGTCGTCCTCGCCGTGATCGCCGCACTGACGGTCGCGGTGTTCCACTACTGGCGCGCGTCACACTCTGCGGCTCGAAGTAGTCGGAGGCCACGCATCGCACCTCGCCCCCGGATGAGCAACAACGCGGTGATGCTCTCAGTCAGCGACCTCGATGTCTCCGCCATACGGTTCTGCGGCGTACGACGGATGCTGGAACGAACGCTGTGGGCGACGACCGGCCTCGCCGTGATCCTGATGCCCGTGCTGCTCGGCCTGAGCAGAGCGGGCAACTCATCGCCGCTATCCGAGCTCTCCGTCGGGATGGGGATGTTCGGCACCTCGGTCCTGGCCTGCGCGGTCGTGCTGCCCTCTCGGCTGCGTTCGCTGACCCGTACCTTCGGCATCGACGGGGTACTTGGCATGCACCGCTTCGCCGGGTTGCTCGTCACAGCGCTCGTGGTCGCACACATCGTTCTCGTGGTGGCAGTAGACCCAGCCAACGTCGGCCTACTCGATATCGTCCACGCACCCAATCGCGCCCGAGCGGCCACCGCCGCGACCGCCGCGCTGGGCGGGATGATCGGACTCACTGTGCTGCGCAGGCGGCTGCGGCATCGCTACGAGGTGTGGCGTTGGATGCATGTAGCGCTGGCCGGCTCGGTGCTGGTGCTCACTGCGCTGCATATCTGGTGGCTCAACCACCTGATCCGCGACAGCGCGATGCGCGCGTGGTTCGCCATCCTCGTGCTGGGCGTGCTAGGGGTGCTGGCCCACCGGTGGCTGTGGCGGCCGGTCTTCGGGGCGCACGGCAAGTATGTGGTCCGCGAGATCCGTCCGGAGAATGACACGGTAAGCACGCTGGTCTTGGAACCTCGCGCAGACCCACACCGGCCGGGTAGCCGAACCTTGAGTTTCGCACCGGGCCAGTTCGCCTGGCTACGCGTGAATCCGTCCATCGGGGCGCAGGAGCACCCGTTCACCATCGCCTCTAGCCCTCACGTGAAGGCTCGGAGGGAGTTCACCGTCCGGCACAGCGGCGATTTCACCCGCGCGCTGCGCCGGCTGCGGGCAGGCGATCCGGTGTGGCTTGACGGGCCGCATGGTGCTTTCAGCGTCGACCTTCAACACAGCACCGGCCTGGTGATGATCGCCGGCGGAGTCGGCATCACACCAATGATCAGCATGCTGCGAACCCTGGCGCACCGACGCGACCGGCGCCCACACCGACTCGTAGTCGTCGCCCGGACCGCCGAGGAATTACTGTTCCGCGCGGAGCTTAGCGAGCTGAAAAAGCGGCTGGACCTCACCGTCGTCGAACTGCTCCGCCAACCACCCAAAGGCTGGACCGGCGCGTCTGGCGCCGTCGACGAGGTGCTGCTCACCACGCTGTTGCCCGGCAGGTTCCAGCGCAACCAGCTCGGCTACTACCTCTGCGGACCGCCCGCGATGGTCGCCGATGTCGTAACCGTGCTCGACGAGCTGGACGTCCCCCTCCCGCGGATTCACACTGAGCAGTTCGACTTCGTCTAAATCGCTGACAACCTGCTGGGCAGGGGCGGCGGCTCACACGCGATCGCCTGTGTCGGCGGTCTCCCCGGGCTTCGATGATCTCATCCGCGCCAGCTGCGGCGAGCCCGGACAGCTCAGCAATGCCCCGGTGGCGTCTTTGCGCCGGTAAGGCGGCCAGATCCTCCGACACGCTGCCTGACCACTTGGCCCCCAGATCTCATCTACCACCAGGCTGGTTGTCTCCTCACGGCGCCGACAAGCCCTGCCAGACAGCGGGCCACTCCGCGCAAGGGAAACCCACCCTGTGCACTCCGGACCCACCGCCCGGTAGCCCCCAAGGGGCGCCGCGAGGAAACAACCACCCACACCACCCGCGTACAAGACACACCCTGACCCTGCCCGGTTCGCATCGGGCGCACACGACGATCCTTTGTCGAATCGGACGAAGTCCCCATAGGGAGACCTGAACGATGCCCCGGAAGCGACTGCCGATCAGCATCTCCCTGGCGGCCGACATCGAGTACCTGGCGAACCGGCCGACGAGTAGGCCGCCGTCGCGCCGAAGTGTCTTCGAGGTATTCACACCCACAACTCAGGCGCGCGTCAACTTCGTCGAGCGTGACACGGTGAACGATCGGCTGGTGGACGCACTTCGAACTCCTGGCGAGCAGATCGTCATGTATGGCGATAGTGGCTCCGGAAAGTCAACGTTGCCCCAGCGGAAACTAGAGCAGTTGTATGAAAGCCACATCACAACACGCTGTAGCGCAGCCTCCACGTTTACGAGTATCTTGCTCGACACCTTCGACCAGCTAGACACCCACTATGTGGAGAGTCGCTCTGTCGGAACGAGTGAGGCTAAGAAGAGTAAGTCTGCACGTCGAGTTAGCTAAAGTTAAGGCGGCATACAAGCAGCAAGTCGGCTTCACGACGGGGTCAACTACTAAGCGAGCTGTTCCGCTCCAACTAACAACTCAGCGACTCGCAGGACTCATGGGGGCGGAACAGTTATTATTGAAGATTTCCACAAAGTGCCGGCCCAGGAGAAAGTGCCGCTCGCCCAAACTTTCAAGATATTTAGCGACATGGGGGCACAATAACCATTTTTGCGGATCGTCGCGATTGGAGCTACCGACACAGTGTGCGAAGTAGTGGAGTACGACCGTGAAATGGCAACCGCGTAACTGAAATTCTCGTCCCATTGCACCAGGCGTCCCTTGAAGGCGATCGGAGCCGCGAGGAACAGCGCGTCCAGGGCCGGGCAGTCGAACCCTTCGCCGGCGAAGGGTCCTGTGGCCACGACCAGCAGCGATGACCCGTCCATGGGTGGTTGAAGACGAGCCAGACCATTGCGTCGGGCTTTGGCGCTCATGCCTCCGCGCAGTACGACCGGATCAAGCCCGCGTCGCCGGAGTTCCTCGGAGAATCGCTCAACGTGAGCTGTCCACTGGGTGAGCACAAGGCAATGCCGCCCACGCTCCAGCGCTGTCGTGACGTCGGTGATCACCTGAGT
>QHBZ01000096.1 GCA_003244055.1 Pseudonocardiales bacterium
TCAACACCCTCGCGGTCGAGCTGGGTGGGCAGCCCCGGCAGGTCAATGCGTAGGTTGTGACATCTCTACGGAGCCCGCCCCGGCACAGATGACCGGAAACCTGCATCGTGCGTGAAACAGCTCGGTGTCGCCGTACTGATTATTGTCAATCGGCACTGATGCCCCACCACCATAGCGAGGTTGAGCCGGCGGCCCCGGTGCGCGATCAGCCGGGCAGTGATGTGCTCGGGGCGGCAGTGCCCGCCGGTCGCAGTCTCCCGTGGGGCCAGTAACCAACTGGCCGCGACACCAGTTGACCTCGGTTGTGACGCGCACTGTTCTCGCTCTGGTTCTGTTGCTGGCCCCGCTCACCTCATGCGGCAGCTTCCAGCAAGGATTCCGGGAGGGCTACAACGGCACCACCACCGCGGTCGCGGCGGCGGATCCTGATCTGCGGCCCGGCTGGCATCACGTGATTTACACCTGGGGTGTGTCCCGCACACTCAAGGCCGGGGAGGATCAGAACATCGGGGTCGGCTGGAACAACCCAGTGACCGGTGCGCACGAGTACTCCTCAGCTAGCTCCGCGCCCTTGCGTTTCCCCTACTCGGTGCAGTTCGACGTGACTGATCTGCACGTGGACAACCAGCACGTCGCGGCCGTCTCGACAGTGGACGTCGCGAATCTGGTCGTCGACTGCACCGTCACCGTCGACGGCCAGGTGCTGGGTGCTGACCCGGGGACACGAGCTGTCATCGACGCCGGCGGACAAGTTCAGACCGGGGGCGGGTCTTCCTGCGTGCCACACAAGTAGGGTGTTTACCTCAGCGAGTCGCGGCATAGCGGAGCTGGGGGACCAGTGCCCGGTCCAGCGCGTCATCGCTGAGCTGAGGGTTGTGGCTGGCTCTCGAAGATGACGCTGCGGGGCTATATCGCACCCGTATTCCTGGGCGACGGTGTCCGGATTGATCGACACGATCGACGCTGCCGGCGTGGGAACCAACGGCACGATCATGTCCGCGGTGCTCGAGACGAAATACACTCCTCTAGTTGTGATCGGATAGTTCGCCCAGAGCCGCGGTCTCGTCTCGGTCTCGGTTTCGGTGACGAACAGCAGATGGCTCCGCGGTGCGGCGCTGAGCTGCTGTTTGTTTGTGGGGTAGCTGGTTATCGTGGACGATCCGGGCGATGCGCTCAGCGGCACGCCGGATCTCCCACCCGGCGTCGTTTGCCTCGTGGTGTGGGAGGTGGTGATTGTGCAGCCGGGTGTCAGTGGATCAGACGAAGTCGAATTTTTCGGTGTGGATCTGCGGGAGTGGGATGTCCAGCTTGTTGAGCATGGTTACCACGTCGGTGACCATGGCGGGTGGTCCGCAGAGGTAGTAGCCGAGCTGGTTGCGCTGGAACTCGCCGGGTAGCAGTGCGGTGAGCACCGCTTCGTCGATGGCGCCGGATGCGCCGGTCCAGTCCTTGGGTGGTTGGCGGAGCAGTTCGACGATGGTGAGGTCCAGTCGCTTCGTCAGCTCGTTGAGCTCGGGGCGGAACAGTAAGTCGTCGACGGTGCGGGCTACTGTGACCAGCCGGTGTGGGCGCCGGTCGCGTCGGTGCGCCAGGGTTCGCAGCATGCTGATCATTGGGGTGATGCCGACCCCGCCGGCGATCATCACCAGGCCGGTGCTGTGTTGCAGGTCGACGCTGAAAGCACCGTGCGGGCCGTCAAGCCACACCGGATCGCCTGGCCGCAGCCGGCGTAGGTCGCGCGTGAAGTCACCGCTGTGGCGAATGGTGAACTCCCTGCGCGTGTTGAGGTGAGCGCTGGAGGCGATGGTGAACGGGTGCTCCTGAGCCCTGATAGACGGACTCAGGCGCAGCCAGGCGAACTGCCCCGGTGCGAACCCCGAGGTGTCGCGATCCGGCCGGCGTGGGTTTGTGCGAGGTTCCAACACCAGCGTGCTCACCGTGGCGGTCTCCGGACGGATCTCGCGGACGACATACTTGCCGCGGGCACCGAAGGTCGGCCGCCACAGCCACCGGTAGGCCAGCACGCCTAGCACTCCCAGCACCAGGATGGCGAACCCTACGCGCATCGCGCGGTCGCGGATGAGGTGGTTGAGCCACCAGATATGCAGCGCGGTGAGCACCAGCACCGAGCCGCCCAGCCCTACGTGCACCCACCGCCACACCTCGTAGCGGTGCCGCAGCCGCCTGCGCAGCAGCGTAAGCCCGATCAGAGCCCCCAACGCTACGGTGGCGCCGGTGGCCGCTCGGGCGCGATTGGGTGCGTGGACGACGTCGAGCAGTCCGAGGTCGGCGGGGTTTACCGCCACCACCACCACGATGTGTGCGAGCACGAGCGCCGCGATGAGCAATCCGGCGAAGCGGTGCATGCCGAGCACGCCGTCGATACCGAAGCTGCGGGTCAGCGAACGCAGTCGCGAAGGCAATACGACCGCGCAGGCCAGAAGCGAAGTGGCGAAAACCCCCATCCCGACAGATAGCTCGGACAGCGGTGACGAGTGGTCCGCTCGGCTCAGGCCCAGCAGCACGGGCACCAGGAGCACGACGAGCCCGGCCGTTGCCCACAGCGTTCGTTCCACCAGCCGTCGTAGGCTGCGGAACCGTAGGAAGGGGGAATCATCGAGCTCGCTGCTTAAGGGCTCGCAGGTCAATTACGTC
>QHBZ01000097.1 GCA_003244055.1 Pseudonocardiales bacterium
TCACTGGTTTCGATCAGGGGCACGGCACAGAACATTGACGCATCGTTGAAGGACACCTCTAACTCTCTGGTCAACACCTCAGGATCGCTAGTGAATACCTCGGGCACGCTGGTGGGCGCCGGTCAGTCGGCGGCGGCCATCTCCACCTCGTTGGTCGACACTTCCACCGTGCTCCTTAACGTCCTCGGTCTGGCACAGTCGATCGACGGCACGCTGGAGTCGGCGCAGAACGCGGACAGTCGAGGCACCGCTTTGATCCCTGTGCTGGTCGACCGAGCCAACTCGATCCTGCAACCTGCTCAGAACGACACCAGCACCATCAATCTTCAACTCGCGGAGGTAAACCGCCACCTGACTAACATCTGCACCTCGCCGACGCTGTCCTTGCTGCCTCCGCTCCGATGCGACCCGGTCCGACCATAGGAATGTGACTTATGGGACGCTTGAGGCGATGCGCTCACAGCTATCATGCTCATGCATGATCGTCTTTCCTACCGACTAATCGGATCGAGACTGCGTCGGCATCATCAATAGCTCACTGACGAACTCAGCACTGCTCCGATTCCCACCAGGGTATCCGATACGGCGATGAATCCTGGACAGCACCTCAGATTAACGCACCGTGGTCTACGACCACACCCGACCACAACCCCCGCCTAGCCCACCACCGCGCGCCGCTGAGTCAACAACGCCGACCCCGACGACATCATCGCCGCCGCAGCGACGTGGGCCTTGCCCATAACGGCGTTAAGCCGACCAAGAGACGGCCGCTCACTTAGCGCAATAGCCTGCTCGGCCAGCACATCGGCGGCCTCGAGACACGCACCCCTCATAGCCCAGCGCGATGGCCGCCCGTCCCCGCACCCAGACCCGGGTCTCTCGGTCTTCGGACCGATCGGCGAACGTGGCTGCGTGCCGATACCAGCGCAGCGCCTTCGCGCCGTCGCTACCGGGGAAACGTCTTCCCATACAGAGTCGCCAGCTTCGCCCCGACAGCCCACAGAGAGGGGGTATCGAGCTGCTGCTGAAGTACGATGAGGTCACATGTTGTCCTCGTTCAATTCCAAGTACAGATCGTTGGTGTCGTACCCACCCCTGCCACGGTACGCGGGTGCATATCAGATGGTAAGCATGGTCAGGGCCATCAGATGGTGATCGGGCGTTGAGGAGGACCGATGAAACTTGGCTTGGCTCTGCCCCAGCTCGGCGCCCACAGCGGCGCAGACCAGATCGCGTCCTTCGCGCGCACCAGTGAACAGCTCGGGTACGCCTCGTTGTGGGTCGGTGATCGCGTTCTGGCCCCGGTGGCGCCCAGCGATCTCTACCCGGGCGGTGGAACCCCACAACGGCCATACCCGCCGGAGTTCCGCTCGGTTCTCGACCCTGTTGTGGTGCTGGCCGCGGCGGCAGCATCCACGACGACGGTGCGGTTGGCGAGCAGCACGCTCAACGCACCCTGGCACAATGCGCTACTCCTCGCCCGGTCCCTCACCTCGCTCGACCGGCTCTCCGGTGGCCGGTTGGACGTAGGCTTCGGCATCGGCTGGTTGAGCGACGAGTACCCGGCCACCGGGACGCCGTGGCACCACCGCGGCAGCCGCCTTGACGAGATTCTCGACGTCCTTCACGAGCTGTGGACCCACAATCCGGCCGAGTACCACGGCACGCACTTCGAGCTGCCGCTGGCTCACGTCGATCTGCGTCCGGTGCAGCCTGGCGGGCCGCCGGTGCTGCTGGGTGGCTGGAGCCCGGCGGCGATGACCCGCATCGGTCGCCGGGCCGCCGGCTGGCTGCTCATCCACGGAATGCCGGCCGACGTCACCGCGCAGCTGTGGCAAACCGCCCGGCACGCTGCTGAGGACGCCGGCCGCGACCCAGACCTGCTGCGACGGGAGTTGCGAATCAACCTGCATCCCGGCCAGGACGCTCGTCACGCCGTCGACAGCGTGGCCCAGGCCCGAGACTCGGGCGTCGATGGCGCCTTCCTGGATCTGCAATTCGCCACCTCGTCCGTGGACGATTCCCTGTCGATCGCAGCGGACGTGATGTCCAAGGCCGGCGCTCTGGACTGACCGGGAACCGCTCGTCGACGCACCTCTGCGGACGCGTGGCAGTCTGTTGGTGTGATGGTGCGCCGAGGGAGCGACGGTGTACCCGTTGAAAGCCGGCACCGAGGACCGGACGTCGCCTCGCACTCGCTGACCGCCACCGACTTCATCAACACCGACGAGCAGTGGAGTACCCACAACTACCATCCGCTGCCCGTGGTGATCACCTCCGGCGAGGGCGCCTGGGTCGCCGACGTGGCCGGCCGGCGCTACCTCGATTTCCTCGCCGGTTACTCAGCGCTGAACTTCGGGCACCGGCATCCCGCCTTGGTGGCCGCCGCGGTGGACCAGCTGGGGCGGGTGACGCTGACCTCGCGGGCGTTTCACCATGACCTGCTCGGGGCGTTCTGCCGGGAGCTTGCCCAGCTGACCGGCACCGAAATGGTGCTCCCCATGAACACCGGGGCCGAGGCCGTCGAGTCCGCTATCAAGGTGGCCCGGCTGTGGGCTCACCGGGTCAAGGGTGTCCCCGACGGCACCGCCGAGATCATCGTCGCGGACGGAAACTTCCACGGCCGCACCACCACGATCGTGTCGTTCTCTACCGACGAGGTGGCCCGGGCCGGGTTCGGTCCGTTTACCCCTGGATTCGTCGTGGTGCCCTACGGCGACCTCGACGCACTACGCGGCGCGATCACGTCCCGGACGGCGGCGGTGCTCGTCGAACCCGTGCAGGGTGAGGCAGGAGTGCTGGTGCCCCCACCGGGTTACCTGGCCGGAGTCCGCGCGGCGTGCGACGACGCGGACGTGCTGCTGATCGCCGACGAGATCCAGTCCGGCCTCGCGCGTACCGGCGAGCTGCTGGCGTTGGATCACGACGGGGTCCGGGCCGACCTTTACACCCTGGGCAAAGCGCTGGGTGGTGGAATCCTGCCAGTCTCGGCTGTAGTGGGGCGGCGCGCGGTGCTGGGTGTGCTGCGACCCGGGGAACACGGATCAACCTTTGGCGGCAACCCGCTTGCCTGCGCGGTCGGCCGCGCGGTGATCGCCCTGCTGGCGAGCGGCGAGTTCCAGGCCCGCTCCCGGGAGCTGGGCGCGCATCTGCACGCCCAGCTGCAGACGCTGGTCGGTCACGGCGTCGCTCAGATCACCGGACGAGGACTGTGGGCCGGCGTGCACATCGCTCCCGGCGGGCCGACCGGACGCATGACGGCGGAGGCCCTGATGGCTCGGGGTGTGCTGTGCAAGGAAACCCACGCCGCGACATTGCGGCTGGCTCCCCCGCTGGTGATCACACGCGACGACCTCAACGTCGCCCTCAACGCAATCACCGACGTACTCACGCGCTGACTCAGCCGGTCTGCTCGGCTTCGGGATCATCAGGTTGGATGCGTCGAGGTCCGCGGAGCCGAACGACTGCGTGAACGACTTCGCGGTGTCGCTCCAACCCTGGGTGAGGATCTCGTCGCGGATCTCCCCGGCCGCCGCGCGCCAGCCCTCGACCTAGTCGGCCGCACGCAGCGTGTCGGCCATCGTGACGGCGCGGTCGAGCTCCACCCAGCACCTGAGCTTGGAGTACAGGAAGTGCCGGGGCTCGCCTCGGATCTCCCAAATGCCCTGGTCGGCCTCGTGCCAGCGCCGGGCCGCGGCGTCGGCGTCGGAGACGAGGCACTCCCGCCACGCCGTCGCCTTGGGGTGGTCAGGGTTCAGCTGCTCGCCGAGCCGGTGCGTCGAGCCGAGCAGCTCCCCGTAGACGTCGATCTGACGTTGGTTCCACGCCCCGTTGCTGACCGGCGGCCGGGTAGCTGGGTGCCAGAGCGTTCGTACCCGTTCGGGTGATCTGACCGGTCCCAACGCGACTCCGATCGCTTGCGGATGGTGCCCCGGCATTGGCGGTCGTATCGTGGCCGGTGAGGGCTTGTGAATTCTTTCACAAGGAGGTCGGGCGATGCTCCCGTTGCTGCTGGCGGCCACCGCGTCCCCGGTGGCCGCGCGTTCCCAGATGGGTTTTTCGCTGGGCTGGCACATCGTGGTGGCCTGCTTGGGGGTGGGGATGCCCGCTCTGGTGCTGTTCGTGGAGTGGCGCGGGTTGCGCACCGGTGAACCGAGCTACCGGCTGCTGGCCCGGCGCTGGGCGCGGGCGCTGGGGGTGTTGTTCGCAGTCGGTGCGGTCTCCGGCACGATCCTGTCCTTCGAGATGGGTGTGCTGTGGTCCGGCCTGATGGATCATTACGGTGCGGTGATCGGCCTGCCGTTCGCGATCGAAGGTTTCGCGTTCTTCATCGAAGCGATCTTCCTGGGGATCTACCTCTACGGGTGGGACCGGCTTTCACCGCGAACTCATCTGCTGTCCGGGCTGCCGATCGTGGCAGCCGGGGTGGCCTCGGCGTTCTTCGTGGTCGCCGCCAACGCGTGGATGAACAGCCCGCAGGGGTTCACGGTGGTCGGTGGCCGGCTGGTCGGGGTCGACCCGTGGGCGGCGATGTTCAATGCGGCCACCTGGCCGGAGACCACGCACATGATCCTCGCCGCGTTCATGGTGACCGGGTTCCTGATGGCCAGCGTGTACGCGGTGGCCATGCTGCGGGGGCGCCGGGATCGCTATCACCGCCTTGGGCTGTTGATCCCGCTGGTGCTGGGCGTGGCGGCCGCGCCGGTGCAGATCGTGGTGGGTGACTGGGCCGCGCGGTACGTCAGCACCGAGCAGCCCGCCAAGCTGGCCGCGATGGAGGGACTGTTCCGTAGCGGCACGCACGCGCCGCTGGCCGTCGGCGGCTACTACTCCGGTGATGAGCTGCATGGCGCGGTGCATATCCCGAATGGTCTGTCGCTGCTGGTCCACCTGGACCCGGACGGCTACGTCGCCGGCTTGGACCAGGTGCCCGCAGACCTGCGCCCGCCGGTGCCGATCGTGCACCTGGCCTTCGACACGATGGTCGGGATCGGCTTCGCGCTGCTGGCCCTGGGAGTCTGGTTGGGCTACTGCTGGTGGCGGCGCCGGGAGCTGCCTGAGTCCCGGTGGTTCCTGCGCGCGGTGGCCGTGTCCGGGGTAGCGGCCGTGGCGGCGATGGAGGCCGGCTGGGTCACCACCGAGGTCGGTCGCCAGCCCTGGATCGTCTACCGGGTGCTACGGGTGGACGACGCCGTCAACCCGGCGCCCGGCCTCGGCTGGGGTCTGGTCGCCGTGCTCGCCGTATACACGGCGCTCACCGTGGCGACGGTATTCGTGCTGCGCCTGCTAGCCAGCACTCCGGTTCCCGCCGCGCCGCAGGAGCGCGACGTCACCGATTACCAGGTGGTGTGACATGCTGGCCGCAGAGCCGTCTGTCGCCGACCCGCTGGCGACCGTGTTGCTGGTCCTGACCTGGGCCGGGGTCAGTGCCTACGTGCTGCTCGCCGGGGCGGACTTCGGTGGTGGGCTGTGGGACCTGCTGGCCGGCGGTAGCCGGCGCGGTGCACGGCAGCGGGCGCTCATCGAGCATTCCGTCGGGCCGGTATGGGAGGCCAACCACGTCTGGCTGATCTTCGTCCTGGTGCTCGTCTGGACGGCGTTCCCGCCATTGTTCGCCGCGGTGTCCTCGACGCTTTACATCCCGCTGACCCTGGTGGCGCTCGGGGTGATTGCCCGCGGGTCGGCCTTTGCGTTCCGCAAAGCTGTCACCGAACTGTGGCAGCGCAGGCTGTTCGGGGCGGCCTTCGCGTTCTCCTCGGTCATCACGCCGTTCTTCCTCGGTGCGGTCGGTGGGGCGATCGCCTCTGGCCGGGTGCCGCCGGGGATCGCTGCCGGCGACGTGGTGACGAGTTGGTGGAACCCCACCTCGGTGCTGGCCGGGGCGTTCACCGTGGGCGCCTGCGCCTACCTCGCAGCGGTTTACCTCACCGCGGACGCTCAGCGCGAGGGCCAGGGCGAGCTCGCCGAGGCGTTCCGCCGCCGGGGGCTGGTGAGCGGTTCGGTCGTCGGCGCGCTGGCCATCGCGGGCATCCTCGTCCTGCGCGCTGATGCGCCGCTGCTGTTCGGACGTCTGCTCGGCGCGGCGCTGCCGCTGGTTCTCACCTCCGTCGCGGCCGGCCTCGCTTCCCTGGTACTGCTGGCCTACCGGCGCTTCACCCTGGTGCGGATCACTGCGGCGCTGGCCGTCGCCGCCGTGCTGTGGGGGTGGGGCCTGGCCCAGTACCCCGACGTGCTGCTCCCCGGCCTGACCCTCGCGCAGGCCGCAGCGCCCCGGGCGACGCTGCTGGCCACCGTGATCACCGTCGCGGTCGGGTTGGCGGTGTTGGTGCCATCCCTGGCCTGGCTGTTGCTGCTCTTCCAGCGCCCCCGATCCACCCTGTCCCGCTGAGTCGGGGCGGGAACTCGCGCCCGACGGAGTGCGTGCTCCGCGTGTGCGGCATCGACCTCGTGGAAGTCCGCGTCGTCGCCCGGACCGCCGTGCAGCGACGGCACGTCCTGGCCAACCGCTCGCTGCCGCAGCCATATGCGTTCGACCTTCGCCAGGTGACGCACCAAGCCCAGCAGGGACAACGTCGATGGGGGAACCGGTCGTCTGGCAAGCTGCTCGCCCGTCAAACCGGCACATACGTTGAGCAGCGTCATCCGCTGCCACCCGAGGTAGCCCTCGAGGATGCCACGGTCGTCGCCGGTCATCGGGCCGTCAACGGGATCGGGGACGATCGAGGTCCACGTCATTGGGCCATCCTGCCTGTCTCACTGCCCGACGAATAATCTCCGCGGCCGCTAACTCAACGACCCGACCGCTGCCAGAACGAACCCCCGAAGGATTTACGCGGTGCTGCACTGATTGCGCTCGCGGGGCTTGGGGACGAGCCGTCGCACGGCGTCGCGCGGATCGAGACGCTCCAGCCCGGCGATACCGTCGAAATCGCGATCAGGTGAGACGATGACCGAGATGCCGCGCCGCAGCGCGGTTGCCACGTGCACGGCGTCTCGAACTCGAAGTGACGGATGGGTCGCCACGAGATTCAGGGCGAGCCGGAGATCATCCTCACCGAAATCGTGCAGCAAGCACAGCCCGGCGACATCCCGAGCCTGCTCACGGACGCGGGTTCCATCGAGACCTCGCCAGCGAAGAATGTGCGCGTACTCCCCGATCAGCTCCACGCTCGCCTCACCCGCGAGGACACCCTGCGCGGCCAACCGGACCAAGGCACGGCACGGCTCGCGGTGCTCGTGCTCGGTGCCCCGGGCGTAAACGAAGATTGACGTGTCGTACAAGAAACGCATCACTCGGCTACCGGCTCGTACATCCGATCAATCTCAGCTTTGATCAACGGCCAGTCGGACACCGGGATCGGTTCGGCATCGAGCACCCGACGCGCAGCCTCAGCGCGGTCCGGCCCGTCATCGTGGAACGCCGCATCAATCGCCTCCCGAACGATGGTCGCAACGGAGGTTGGTTACCGCAGGTCGAGTGCGGCGCGGAGCCGGTCAGGGTTCATCGTCCCGGGGTTGTCGTGATGGGTGGGGAAAGAGTCGAGGAGCCGGATCAGGTCACCGCGTCGGGTGGGGTCCGCTGCGGCCTGGCGTGGTGTGTGCCCGGCCAGGGCTGGGATGGTTTGGTCGAGCCACTTCAGCTCGTAGTCGTGGATGAATCGGTCGAGTGCCGCTGCGACGTCGGGATCGGCGGGGTCGAGCCGATCCGCGGAGTCCTCGTGAGCAGGTGCGGTACCGGCGGCGAGCGCGGCCACTTCCCGTGCGTCGCGGGCCGGCTGGCGTGACTGATCAACGATGGTGAGCGTCGGGTCGAGTGGACGGACAGTGTCGAGCACGCGTTCGAAGCGGGCTTCACTGTTGGTGTCGATGGTCAGTTCGTGCCCCTCGAGGTGCAGGGTGGCGCGGATGCGCTCCAGGCCGTCGGTGGTGACGTACTCGATCCAGTGCGCGGTGTCGGTGTCGTCGCGCTGGTAGGTCTCATCGAGCGCGGCGGACAGTGCGGCCGGGTCGCCGGTCTTCAGGGTGGCTTGGCACAGCACCAGAGGATCGCCTTCGGTGTTGAGCAGGGCGGGTGGGGCGAAGCGGCGGGTCAGGAAGGCGACCAACTCGAGCGGGTCGGGCCTGGAGTCCAGCAGCATGATGAGCTCGTCGCGCTGATGCAGGGCGACGAGCTCGATGCCGCCGAAGATCTGGGTCGCGGCACCGGCGGGCACGACGCGGGCGCACACCAACGCGCCTGCCTTGAGCGCCTGGCTGGCCGTCCGTTCCCGGACCTGGTGCACGTCGCCGGTGCGCAGATCGCGCATCGTGAAGCCCTCACCGCGCTGGACGCGCTCAATCTCGTACACCGACCGGTCGATGAGCAGCCACTGCTCGGCCAGCAGCCGCTCGTCATCGGGCAGAAGGGCGCCTCGGGTGGCCACGAACTCGGCGAACGCGCCGCCCTCGAACAGCACAGCGTCGGTGACCAGCGGGTCACCCAGCGCGCCGAACATCGCATAGGGATCCTCGGCGAACTGTGCCCGCACTTCCGCGGCCTCGATCACGTCGCCGCGCCAGGGGCCGTCGAGTAAGAACATGCCCGCCTTCTGATACAGCCACGCCGCGCGCTCGTCCAGCGGGAGCTGCTCGTGCTGGAGGTGACACTTCTTGTACTTGCGGCCGGATCCGCACCAGCACGGCTGGTTGCGGCCGATGTCGGGCCGGGGCATGGCCTGGTACTGCTCGAGCAGCTTGACCAATTCGTGGTCGGCCGGGGTTCCCGCGCGGCGCAGCAGCGCCAGCCCCCGGGCCGCGTCGCCGCGGTCGCTGGCGTATCTGGCGAGGTCAACCAGCGCCGGTGGCCACTGCGGGTCGACCGATTCCGCGGCGTGGAAGGCCGCCTCGGCCTGGGTGAGGTCGGCGAGCCGCTCGTGGGCCTTGCCACCAAGCCACAGCAGTGCCGGGCGAGCGGCCCGCGGCGCCATCGGCTCGAGTGTCTCGGCGAACAAGGCGAGCGCCGCGGCGCCGTCTCCGCCGGATCCGATTGTTTCGGCCAGGACCGCCTCGGCCACGGCGGGCTCGGCCAGGAACTCCGTAGTCGCCCTGACCGTGGCTGCCTTGACCGTGGTGCCTGCACCGTGATCACGGTCCGGGTTGGTCGTTGACGGCTCCGGTTGGCCAATGATCTCAGCGGCCAAGGCGCTCAGCTCCGCCCTATCGCCCTCCTGGCCGGACAGCGCGGCGGCATGCAAGTCGGCGACCCGGTCATACATCGTGACGATCACCAGGACCGCGAGGGCTTCGTCGGCGCTGAGGTCATACCGCCGGGCCATCGCCGCGCACCGATTCTCCACCCGCCACCGACGGAAGTCGAACCCCTGCTCGGCGAGCCACTCGCCGTCATGAGCCAGCCCGCAGACATCCAGCGCCTCCCCGAGCGGCGGCAGCGGTTCGGTGAATAGCGTCGGATCATCGGCGCACACCGTCCAAACCGCGTCATCCAGCGGCATGGGTTCGTTCGGCTCGGTCGCAAGGACCGAGCTCAGCCGCTGCCCCAGCCCGGCCACTCTCTCAGCCGTCACGACCGGCTCCGGGACGGACTCCAGCAACAGTCCGTCCTCGGCGAGGCCCAGCGCGATGACATCACCCCCGCCGAGCCCCAGTTCCCGCAGATAGCCGGGCCGCAGCAGCAGAGCACCGTGATCGCCAATCAGATCCAGCGGGACGCCCCGCTCGGCCACGATGTCGGTGTCGAAGGGTATGAGTACCGAGACCACCGGTGAACCGTCGGCCAACCGCTGGTACTCCTCGCGCTCGGTCAGCATTGCGACCGGTTCCAGATCCGGGGTCACCTGGAGCATGTCGTGCTCGACCTCCGGCCCGGTCAACCGGTGGGTGAACACCCGACCGGCCAGCAGGGCCGGCAACGACGCCCACCGTTCATCGGCGAGCATCGTCACCCGACCATCGCCGTCGTCCATCGCCTCGTCCAGAGCCTCACCAGGGTCTTCGCCGAGCTCCACCCCGCGATCCGCCAACGCGGCGGCCAGCTGGGCCTGGGCCATCGGCCCGTTCTCGGCGAGTATGCCGGCAATCACGTCAATGAGCCCGGGACCCGTCGCGGGCAGCGAGTCAGTCACGGCGCAACACAGTACCCAGGCTGGTTGCTGCGTCGGGGTGGGGTTGGTAGGGGATGATGATGGGTAGGGTGAGTCGGAAGGCTGCGCCGTGTTCGGCAGCGAGGTAGGTGAGATCGCCCTGGTGGGGGCGGGCCAGGCCCAGCGTGATCGGCAATCCGCGCGGTGGAGGTGGCGGAAGGGTGGGGTGCTGGCCGGCGGTGGTGTTGGAATCGATCGCTGGATCGCCGTAACTGGCGCCAGCACCAGCCTGGCTGGTGCAATCATCGTTGTCGGCGGCTACAACCTCGTCATGCTCACCCTGACCGGGATCGCGGTGCTGGCGCTACTCCTGCTCGTCTTCGTCGTTCCAGAAACCGCTGTGTCCGAAACCACCGCCGTCCACGACGGCGCGGCCACCTTCACCTAATCCCCGCGCCGGAGCCGGGCCAGTAACTGGTCAGGGCCAGTGAACAGCTTGCAACTGACCGGGTTGCTGGCCGAAATCGCCGCGCTGGGACTGCTCGCGGTGGTTCTGGTCTTCGCTATGGTGCAGCCTCGAGGGCTGCCCGAGGCGACCGTTGCGGTGCCGGCCGCCGCTGCGGCAATCGGCTTGGGCGTCGTCAGTCCCGCGGAGGCGTTCACCCAGATCCGCGCCCTCGGGCCGACCGTCGGCTTCCTGGCCGCGATCCTGGTACTCGCGCACCTGGCGGACGCCGAGGGAGTGTTCCGATGGTTGGGCGACCGGTTGGCCGTGGCGTCTGCCGGTCGACCGCAGCGGCTGCTCGGACTCGTCTTCGCCGCCGCCGCGGTCACCACCGCCGTGCTCAGCCGCGAGCCTCATGGGGCTGCCCTGGCTGGCGGTGATCGGCGTCGAATACCTGGTCTTCCGGCGCTTTTTCCGCACCGACCTCACTGGGTCGACCAGCCCTCCCATCCGGCACTCGGCACCGGCTCCGAGGTTCGCGTTCGTCGTGCTGGCGCTGACCCTGGTCGGGTTCGCGGTGTCCGGGTTTGTCGGGGTCGCGCCGGTCTGGGTGGCGGAGGCCAGCCTGGCCGCTCTACTGGCGAATGTGGTCAACAACCTGCCGGCCACGCTGGTGATCCTCGGCGCGCTGGGTCCCACCCCCCATCCTGGGGTGGTCCTCGCCGTGTTGCTGGGGGTGAACATCGGCCCGAATCTGACCTACGTCGGCTCGCTGGCGACCCTGCTGTGGCGCCGGGTGCTGGCTGGGCGCGACGCTGCGCCGACGCTGAGCGAGTTCCTCCGGCTCGGCGCACTCACGGTGCCTGCCTGTCTCGCGGCCGCCACCCTCACCCTGTGGCTCGCGCTGACCTTCGGGCGAGGATGGCTGCTATGACGCCACGACCAGTGGTGGTGGTGTGGCTTCGCGAGGGCACCTGGCGATCCACCGTGCGCGCCGCCGCGACCCCGGTGAGGCGGTCGGCCAGCTCGCCGCCGACGCCGGCCGGGAGCTACTGGCGGCTGCGGCGGTTGCGCTCGATGCGCCCGGCCAGCCGCGACCTGCGGGCCGGGCGCATCGAGCGAGAGGTGGTCGCCGCTTGCGAGGGCAGATCCCATTCTCCTTCACAGCGTCCGCGCCAGCCGGTCGGCCAGTAGGCGTATGAAACGTGACGGATCGCTCAATTCACCACCCTCGGCGAGATGCGCCATCCCGTACAGAAGCTCGGCTGTTTCCGCCAGTCCGGGGTCGTCCTTGCGCTCGCCGTAGGCCTTCTGCAGTCCACTTACCAGTGGATGTGTGGGATTGAGTTCGAGGATGCGCTTGATGGGCGGGATGTCCTGCCCCATGGCGCGATACATCTTCTCCAGCGTCGGCGTGACGTCGTGCGTATCGCCGACGATACAGGCTGGCGAGGTGGTGAGGCGCGACGACAGCCGTACCTCTTTCACGTCCTCTTGCAGTGTAGTCGTCATCCAGGACAGCAGGTCGGCAAAGTCCTTCTTCTGCTGGTCTCGGTCGGATTCAGCCGTTTGTTTCTCTTCCTCGGTGTCGAGATCGACCTGTCCCTTGGCGATCGACTGGAATCGCTTGCCGTCGAACTCGCGGACCGACTCGACCCACATCTCATCGACCGGATCGGTCAGTAGCAGCACTTCAAAGCCTTTGGCCCGGAAGGCTTCCATGTGTGGGGAGCTTTCGATTATCGACCGCGACTCACCCGTCACGTAGTAGATGTCCTGTTGTCCGTCTTTCATGCGATCCAGGTACTGCCGCAAGGTGGTCAATTGTTCTGCGTGGTAGGTCGACGCCGACGATACGATGCCGAGGATCGTCTCACGATTCTCGGCATCGTTGATAAGCCCTTCCTTGACCACGCGGCCGAACTGCGCCCAGAACGTCTTGTAATGTTCGACGTTGCTGGTCATCATATCCTGCACCGTTGACAGCACCTTCTTGACGAGGCGGCGACGCATCATCTGGATCTGACGATCCTGCTGGAGGATCTCTCGTGAAACATTCAGGGACAGATCCTGCGCGTCCACCACACCTTTGATGAAGCGTAGGTACTCTGGCATGAGCGCTTCGCAGTCGTCCATAATGAAGACGCGCTTCACGTACAACTGGATGCCGCGCTTGCGATCCCGCATGAACAAGTCCAGCGGCGCCTGGGATGGAATGAACAGTAGTGCCTGATATTCGAACGTCCCTTCCGCCTTCATGCGGATGATCTCGAGTGGATCGTTCCAGTCGTGACTTACGTGCTTGTAGAAATCCTTGTATTCGTGTTCTTCTACTTCGTTCTTGGAGCGCGCCCACAGCGCCTTCATCGAGTTGATCGTCTCGACTTCGTGCGTGGCCTGACCATCCTTGCCCGTGCGCTCGACTCCCATCCTGATCGGCCAGGCGATGAAGTCGGAGTACCGCTTGACGATCTCCTTGATCTTCCAGCCATCCGTGTAGTCAAAGAGTTGGTCGTCCTTGTCCTCCGGTTTGAGATAGAGGGTCACCGCAGTGCCTTGCGGCGCGTCGTCGAGTGACTCGATCGTGTAGGTTCCCCCGCCGCTCGATTCCCAACTGGTGGCGTCGCTTTCGCCTGCGCGCCGCGTCAGCAGCGTGACCTTGTCGGCCACCATGAAGCTGGAGTAGAAGCCGACACCGAACTGCCCGATGAGGTCCTGCGGTGCCGCCGCATCCTTCGATTCCTTCATCTTGTGCAGAAAGTCGACCGTGCCGGATTTCGCGATAGTGCCGATGAGGGCCACCACATCGTCGCGGGACATGCCGATTCCGTTGTCCCGCACGGTAAGGGTGCGCTGCTCCTTGTCGACTTCGATGCCTATGTGCAGATCGGCAGTATCTACCTGCAGGTCCTTGTCCCGGTAGGCTTCTAGGCGCAGTTTGTCCAACGCGTCGGAGGAATTAGAGATGAGCTCTCGCAGGAAAGTGTCCTTGTTCGAGTAGATCGAATGAACCATCAACTGCAGGAGCTGGCGGGCTTCGGCCTCGAACTCGAGCGTTTCGACCTGCGTGTCCACCCGGATTCCTTTCTGGAAGAGGAGTTTCCACGGATAATACGTGCGGTGCCGCGCTAGCTCAACGCCGCGTCGTCGCCGTCTCTCGGTGAGGCGATCTCGGTCAGGAAACCACGCGTCGTAACCGCGCGAGTACGACCGAACGCCGGGTGTCGGTGGGCGGCAGCAGTCTCGAGAAGGTCTCCAGCACGTCGAGGTCGTCGGCTCCCGTCCCGGTTTGCGCGAAGGTCCACAATGCACCGGCATCGCGGCGGTGCAGTACTGCGTCACGCAAGGCGACGATGAGGTCGTCTCGTTCCTCGCGGACACCCGGTGCGTCGGATCGGGGTAGCAGTGGGCCCTGCCATGCGGCGAGCGCTTCGGTCAGCCTGCCCGCCTGCAGCAGCCGCGTGACGGCGAGGAAGTCGGCATCGACGTCCCCGGCCAGCCGGTAGGGACGGGTGGGCACGACGCGGTCGCCGAGTTGGGCATCGATATCGTGCCTGGTCGGGGCAGTGGCTTTTCGCTGGAGGCGCCCGAGGGCGTGCGGTTCCTGATCCGGTCGCGGGCTGCTCACCGACGAGGAGGTGGCATCGCCGGACCGGTAGGCATCATGCCGGCGGCGCCGTCTCTCCGAGCGCCGCCGGTGCTACCAAGACGCGACCCTACGAAGGCGCGACGCCATCCTTATCGGGGCCACCGCCGCGGCCGAATTTGGTGTCTATCCACCACTGGTTTTCGCACAGCGGGCACTGCACGTAGACTAGGTTGGCGTTGGATTTGAGCAGGTACAGACCGTCCGCGTTCGGGCAGTGTGCACAGCTACGCCAGACCTTCCGGCCGACGTAAGCTGACGGGTCTAGGGCCATCAAAGGCACTCCTATCTGCTCAGCTATGGGCTGTTATAGGTTGTCCATCTCCCCAGCCAACATACCCGCGCAAGTCGACGAGTGCCGTCGCGGAGGGTTCCAGTGGCTGCAGTGATCTTGAAAGCGCGGGGCCCGGGTTGATCGAGAAGATCCTGCCTGACGGGGTGGCCAGCGCGGAGGCCTTCTGCGATCCACCCGACGCGGTGCTGTATCCAGGGGAAGCGGAACTGATCACGCGCGCTGTGGACAAGCGGCGCCGCGAGTTTCGTACGGCCCGGCATTGCGCCCGGCAGGCGCTGCGTCAGCTCGGGCTGCCGCCCGCGCCGGTGCTGCGCGGCGAGCGCGGGGAGCCGCGGTGGCCAGCAGGTGTCGTGGGCAGCCTGACGCACTGCGCTGGCTATCGAGCCGCCGCCGTCGCCCACAGCTGTGACTTCCGTGCGCTGGGGATCGATGCCGAACCGCACCAGCCCCTGCCAGCGGGGGTCTTGCAGATCATCGCCCTGGAGCGGGAGCAGGCCGGTCTTTCGGAGTTGGCCACCGCGGACGATGCCACCTGCTGGGACCGAATCCTGTTCTGCGCCAAGGAGACGCTGTACAAGGCATGGTTCCCGCTGACCCGCTGCTGGCTGGGGTTCGAGGACGCTGCTGTCACGATCAATCCAGGCACGACCGATCCCGCGCACGGGTCGTTCTCCGCCCACCTGCTGGTGGGCACACCGACCATCACCGGTGAAGCCCTGACGCACTTCGAGGGTCGCTGGCTCCGCAGCGACGAGCTGGTCATCACGACGATTGCGCTGAGCACAGGCAACCGTCGGCGTACCTGATCATCGCCGAGTGGCCGTGCGCTAACATTTCGGCCCTCGTGCTGCCCAAACGGATGGTGGTAAGCGCATGTTCGGCGCGCTCGCAGTGCTCGATCCCGATGTCGTCGACGACCTGGATGATGTGGCGAACCAACAGTGATCGAACAGAACCAGTTCGCCGTCGAACCATGGGCCGTTCGGGAGAACAGCCTGGATCTGGCCGCCATGGGGCAGACAGAATCGGTTTTCGCGCTGGCCAACGGGCATATCGGGCTGCGCGGGAACCTCGACGAGGGCGACCCGCACGCGCTGCCCGGCAGCTACCTCAACTCCTTCTATGAGCTGCGGCCGCTGCCCTATCCCGAGGGTGGCTACGGCTATCCCGAGTCCGGCCAGACGATCGTCAACGTCACCAACGGCAAGCTGATCCGGCTGCTGGTCGACGACGAGCCGTTGGACGTGCGATACGGGGAGCTGCGCTCGCACGAACGCGTGCTCGACTTGCGGGCCGGGACGCTGCGCCGCCGCCTGGAATGGGTGTCCCCCGCCGGTAAGACGGTGCGGGTCGCCTCCGAGCGGATGGTGTCGCTGGTCCAACGAGCCGTCGTCGCGATCCAATACGAGGTCGAGCCGGTCGACCAGCCGGTGCTGCTGGTCGTGCAGTCTGAGCTGTTCGCCAACGAGCAGCTGCCCGTCACCGCCCATGACCCGCGAGTGGCCGCGGCGCTGTCCGAACCGCTGGTCGCCGAGGCGCACCGGTGCAACGACACCGGCGCCACGCTGCTGCACAGCACTCGCCAATCCGGGTTGCGGATGGCCGCGGCGATGGACCATGAGGTGATCGGACCCTCGCGGACGGAGTTTCAATCGTCAGCGACCGAGCACGTCGCGCGAACCACGGTGATCTGCCGGCTGCAACCCGGTCAGCGGCTTCGGGTAGTGAAGTACCTCGCTTACGGTTGGTCTTCACAACGGTCGGTTCCAGCGCTCAACGACCAGGTCAGAGCGGCGCTGGCAGCGGCGCGCTACACCGGGTGGAGTGGGCTGGTCACCGAACAGCGCCGCTACCTCGACGACTTCTGGGCCGCGGCCGATGTGGAAATTGACGGCAACTCACAGCTTCAGCAGGCCGTCCGGTTCGGCTTGTTCCACGTGTTGCAGGCCGGGGCGCGCGCCGAGGGGCGAGGAATCGCAGCCAAAGGCCTGACCGGCCCCGGATACGACGGTCATACCTTCTGGGACACCGAAACCTTCGTGCTACCGGTGCTCAGCCATACGGTGCCGGACGCGGCAGCCGACGTGCTCCGCTGGCGCCAGCAGACCCTCCCACTGGCGATCGAGCGGGCCGGCCAGCTCGGCCTGGCTGGTGCGGCTTTTCCGTGGCGCACCATCCGCGGCCAGGAATGCTCCGGATACTGGCCCGCCGGTACCGCGGCCTTCCACGTCAACGCCGACATCGCCGACGCGGCGATCCGCCATGTGACCGCCACTGGCGACGTGGACTTCGAACGCGATGTCGCGCTAGAGCTGCTGGTTCAGACGGCACGCCTGTGGCGCTCGCTGGGCCATCACGACCTGGCGGGTCGCTTCCGCATCGACGGTGTCACCGGACCCGACGAGTACAGCGCGGTGGCCGACAACAACGTCTACACCAACCTGATGGCGCAGCGGAATCTGCGGGCCGCCGCCGACGCCGTCGGGCGGCATCTGGAGCAGGCTGCCGCTTTCGGCGTCGACGCTGAGGAGTCGGCGTCGTGGCGGGACGCGGCGACCGACATGGTGGTGCCATACGACGAGCACCTCGGGGTGCACCCGCAGGCGGAGGGTTTCACCGAGCACGCGGTCTGGGACTTCGCCGGTACCACACCGGATCAGTACCCGCTGCTGTTGCACTTCCCCTACTTCGACCTTTACCGCAAGCAGGTGGTGAAGCAGGCCGACCTGGTCCTAGCCATGCACCTGTGCCCGGAGGCGTTCACCGACGAGCAGAAGGCTCGCAACTTCGCCTACTACGAGCGGATCACCGTCCGGGATTCGTCCCTGTCGGCGGCGACCCAGGCGGTGCTGGCGGTCGAGACCGGGCACCTCGACCTCGGTTACGACTACCTCTGCGAGACCGCGCTGATGGATCTGGCTGATCTTGCGCACAACACCAGCAATGGCTTGCATATCGCGTCGCTGGCCGGTGCCTGGTCTGCGCTGGTGGCCGGGTTCGGCGGGCTACGTCATCTCGACGACGGCGGCCTGGCGTTCGCGCCCCGGCTGCCTGAGACATTGACCAGAATCACTTTCCGGCTGCGCTGGCGCGGCCGGCGACTGCGGGTGGAGATCACCCCCGGGCAAACCGAGTACCAGCTCCTGGAGGGCGCCGAGCTGCAGCTGCGCCACCACGGGCAGCCCATCACGCTCACCATGGACGCGCCGGTCGTGGAGACCATCCCCCAGGCTCCATCGACAGATCACCTCATGCAGCCGGTAGGGAGGGAGCCACTCGCTCGCCGGCTGCCTGGCGAGGCGGCCGGTTAACTCCCGGAGTCAGCCACCCAACATCCCAGCTACCAGGCTGCGCAACCGTTGGTCGCCCAGCCACGCTCGCGGACCGACGTGCTGCACCCGCAGGGAGGCCACCGCGGTGCCGAAGCGCAAGCTGCGCTCGGGGTCGGTCACTCCCCGCGCCAGGGCGAAGGCGACTGCGCCATGCAGCACGTCGCCAGCGCCCAGGGTGTCGCGCACGGCGACTGGCGGGACTGCGATGGCACCAGTGGCATCCCGAGTCCGCCAGCGCACCGGCTCGGCGCCGGCGGTGATCGCCACCAGGCGGGCGCCGCAAGCCAACAGCGCCGCGGCCGCTGCGTCGGACTGGTCAGGATCATCTACGAAGTTAGCCGAGCACACGACGGTGTCGGCAAGCGGCACCAGTTCGGTGTATACCGGCTTGGGACTTCCGCAGTCCAGGATCACCGGGATCCCGGCTTTCTGGGCGCAACGTGCGGCGGCCACGGCCAGCTCGGGATGGTGACCATCGATCAGCACGACGTCGGTGTCCTTGATCAGCGCGGGCAGGTCGTGGGGCACTACGGCGGTCAGGTCCTCGGCGTTGCGGGACACCACCGACCGCTGCCCCGTCTTATCGAGCACGGTGATCGCCGAGATGCTCAGATCCGCTCCGGCTGTCCAGGCGTCGACGATACGCACGCCGGCATCGCGCAGCTCCCCCGCCGCCAACCGCCCGACCGGGCCGGAACCCAGCGCGGACAGAAGCACACTGCGCCCGCTCAGCGCACCGAACGTCACCGCGGCAACCGTGGCCGGCCCCCCTGCGGCGATGTCGCTGCGCTGCGCGACGACCTTCTCGTTGGCCCCAGGCCGCTCCCCCACCCGCTGCACCAGGTCAAGGGTGGCAAGCCCGACAAACAAGCCCCGCACCGTCCTCACCCCAGCGACCCTCCAACCGCATTGCGCGGGCTCAGCGGGGCTATCCGGCGCCCCTTAACCCGGCTGAGCCCGCTGAATGCGGAGCGGGACGACAGCGCCCTAGCGGTGCCGCCGGTTTCGCCGAGGGACGCCCCCTACCTCGAGGCTGGTGACGTTCCCCCGTTGGGTCGCCAGGCGGCGAGTTCATCCAGCAGTTCGGCCGGATTCCCAGCCCGCAGCAGCGGTGCGGCAGGCAACCCCGCCCGGTCCAGCGCGTCAAGCTGATCGGCCAGCGGGTCGAGCAGACCGGCCGGGTCCAGCACGCCGAACGGTTTGTCGCTCAGGCCCAGCGCCTGCTCGGTGAGCAGCGTGAGCAGATCGGCCAACACGTCGATCCCGCCGGGCAGCACCACCACGGCGTCGGACAGCAGCCGGACCGCGGCCATCCGGTCGACCGGCCCCGTCCACCGCCCGCCGGTCGGCGGCACGAGTGCCCGGTTCGGCGCCCCGGGGGAAGACCTCCACGGTGTCAGATCCCGGCCCGACGGTATCGGATGCGACCGGCCCGGCAACCCCGAGCACCAGCCCCCAGGATCGGCGACCGAGCTCAGCTCCCAACTGCCGGACGGCACTGTCGAACGGCGCAACGCCTCCGAGAATGCCGATCCGCACACATACACACGTTAGTCCGAATGGCGCTGCACTGGCGCGCAGTGCGCTCGACACCTGTCCAGGCACCCGTAGAATCGACCAAACCGGCCCACGAGGAGTGTGACGAACTCGGTGCTTGCCGCATCGACGCCAGGCTGTAGTAGGTGGCCGGGCTGCGGGCCCGGCCACCCCCGCTCGCTGTCCAAACCGATGACGCGGACGATGTGATGGGCGTCCTGCGTGACCTGTGGGACCTGTTTGGTGGGCTCATTGGATTGGCTGCACTGACCGCGGGCACCTTCGTTTTCGTCGCGGCCGAGTTCTCCCTCGCCACCCTGGAACGCAGCACTGTCGACGCGCACGTCCAGCAGGTCGGGGACCGTCGCGCCCGCCAGGTCCAGCACGCTCGCGGCACGCTGTCCTTCCAGCTCTCCGGCGCTCAGGTCGGCATCACGATCACCACTCTGCTCACCGGGTACGTGGCCCAGCCGGCCATTGCCGGGTTGATCCGACCCGCCCTGCAAACGGTCGGGCTGCCGATGAGCGCGGTTGACGGGGTATCCCTGGGGGTCGGACTAACCTTGGCCACCGCCTTGTCGATGGTGTTCGGCGAGCTCGTGCCGCAGAATCTGGCCATCTCCAGGCCGCTGCAGACGGCACGGCAGGTCGCTGGGGTGGTCAATGCGTTCTCCATCGGGTTCCGATGGTTGATCTCCACATTGAATGGGGCGGCGAACTGGATAGTCCGTCGGTTAGGTATCGAACCGGCCGAAGATCTCCGCTCCGCCCGCTCACCGCAGGAGCTCGGTTCGTTGGTTCGCAGCAGCGCCGCGCAGGGCACGCTGGACGAGGGAACCGCAACCCTGCTAGATCGTTCGCTGCGCTTCGGTGAGCGCACCGCTGATGAGTTGATGACCCCTCGGGTCCGAGTGCAGGCGCTACGCGCGGACGAACCGGTACTTGCTCTGGTGGATGCCGCACGGCGGACCGGATTCTCCCGCTTCCCGGTCTACGGCAGCGACCTCGACGATGTGCGCGGTGTGATACACGTCAAGCAGGCCTTCGCGGTACCAGCCGAGCAGCGCGCGGTGTCCCAGGTCGGCGAACTGGCCAGCACGGTGCCCACAGTGCCGAGCTCACTCGACGGTGATGCGCTGCTCGACCGGTTACGGGGCCAGGGTCTCCAGCTCGCGATCGTGGTCGACGAGTACGGCGGTACCGCGGGCATCGTCACCCTCGAAGACCTGGTGGAGGAAATCGTCGGCGACGTCCGCGACGAGCACGATCCGCACGAGGTCTCCCAGGTCCGAGCACTGGACGAGCAGAGCTGGAGCATCTCCGGGCTACTACGCGCCGACGAGGTGGCCGATGCGGTGGGATTCGTGATGCCCGAAGGAGACTACGAGACCGTGGCCGGGCTGGTACTGGAACGGCTGGGCCGCATTCCCGACGTCGGCGACGCGGTCCAACTCGACGGATGGCGGCTGACCGTGCTGCGGATGGACCGCCGTCGCATCGCGGATCTGCGGCTCACTCGGATCGCGCTCACCGAGCAGGTCGTCCCATGAGTGCCGCCGTGCTGCTCGTTGCGGTCTTGCTGCTGGCCGGTAACGCCTTCTTCGTCGGTGCCGAGTTCGCCCTGATCAGCGCTCGGCGAGACCGATTGGAGCCGATGGCCAGGCGCGGGGTGCAGCGGGCGGCCACGGTGATCCGGGCCGGGGAGAAGCTGCCGCTGATGCTGGCCGCGGCACAGCTCGGGATCACCATCTGTTCGCTGGGCCTCGGTTCGCTCGGTGAACCGGCTGTCGCCCATCTGCTGGAGCGGCTGACTGATCCACTCGGGGTCCCCGACGCGGTACTGCACACTGTCGCCTTCATCATCGCGCTGGGCATCGTCACAGTGGCGCACATCCTGCTCGGCGAGATGGTGCCCAAGAACATCGCCATCGCGGGCCCAGAGCGCACAGCGCTGTGGATGGTGCCGCCGCTAGTCGCCTTCATGCAGCTGGCGCGACCCGTCATCGCGCTGTTCAGCCAGGCCGCGCGGCTGGTTCTGCACTTCTTCGGCGTGCAGCCTCGTGACGAGCTGGCCAGCGCCTACAGCCCCGAAGAACTAGCCAATCTGATCGCTGACTCCAGCCGGGAAGGTCTGCTGGACAGCCAGGAACACCGCAGGTTGACCCAGACCTTGTCCACCAGGCAGCGCAGCGTCGCCGACATCGTCATCCCGGTATCCGCGTTGACCACGGTTCCTGCCGAACCCACCCTGGGTGACATCGAGCGCGCCGTAGCGCAGACCGGTTTCTCCCGGTTCCCGCTTCGCGCCGATCGGAAGGCCGGCGACTCGCAGCTGGTGGGCTACCTACACGTCAAAGATGTGCTGGGCTTGCTCGGCGGGCCTCCGGACACACCGGTGCCAGCGGGCATCGCTCGCCCGCTACCTGATGTGGCGTCCACCGCCAAGCTCGGCGAGGCGCTAGCGCTGCTGCGCCGCTCCGGCAGCCACCTCGCGCGAGTCATCGGTCCCGATGCGAGCACCGACGGCGTCGTCGCGCTGGAGGACCTGGTCGAGGAGTATGTCGGCACGGTCCGTGACGCCACCCACGTCCCGCACTGATGGCAGGTGCCGCAGCGGGGCGTGATCCTCAGCGTCAGGAGCTGAGGTCCTCCATCGGGGGGCAGGAGCACATGAGGTTGCGGTCTCCGTGGGCCTGGTCGATCCGCCGAACCGGCGGCCACACCTTAGCGACCGTCCGGCCCGCCGGGTAGGCGGCGAGTTCCCGGCTGTAGGGGTGGTCCCACTTGTCGGCCAGACAGCTCGCGGTGTGCGGCGCACAGCGCAGCGGATTGTCGTCGGCGGGCCACTCCCCCTCGGCGATCCGATCGATCTCGTCTCGGATCGCGATCATGGCGTCGCAGAACCGATCAATCTCGGCAAGGTCTTCGCTCTCGGTGGGCTCGACCATCAGGGTGCCGGCCACCGGGAAGGACATCGTCGGAGCGTGCAGGCCGTAGTCAGTCAGGCGCTTGGCGACGTCTTCCACGGTCACACCGGTGGCCTTGGTGATCGGCCGCAGATCCAGAATGCATTCGTGCGCGACCAGGCCGGCAAGCCCCGCTTGCGGGGTCGAGTCATCACCGCGGCTACCGGCGTAGAGCACAGGAAAGTGCGGATCGAGGCGTCGGGCGACGTAGTTCGCGGCCGCCACCGCGGTGAGCGTGGCCCGGCGCAGACCGTCCGCACCCATCATCCGGATGTAGGCCCAGCAGATCGGCAGGATCGACGCGCTGCCCCACGGTGCCGCGGCCACCGGTCCCACCACGGCATCCGGGTCCGTCTCCGGGTGCCCAGGTAGGAACGGTGCCAGGTGGGCCCGCACGCCGATCGGTCCCACGCCGGGGCCGCCGCCGCCGTGCGGGATGCAGAAGGTCTTGTGCAAGTTGAGGTGGCCGACGTCGGCGCCGAAGCGGCCCGGCCGAGCCAGTCCGAGCAACGCGTTGAGATTGGCCCCGTCGACATAGACCTGTCCCCCGGCGTCGTGGACCAGCCCGCAGACCTGTGTCACAGCGCGCTCGTACACCCCGTGCGTCGATGGGTAGGTGATCATGATGGCGGCCAGCTCGGCACCGTGCTTGGCGATTTTCCCACGGAGGTCGTCGAGGTCGACGTCGCCGGAGCGGTCACACCCGACGACCACGACCCGCATCCCGGCCATCACCGCCGACGCGGCATTGGTGCCATGCGCGCTCGACGGGATGAGGCAGACGTCGCGGCCGGTCTCGCCACGGCTGCGGTGGTAGGCGCGGATCGCCAGCAGACCCGCGAACTCGCCTTGGCTGCCTGCGTTGGGCTGCAGGCTGACCGCGTCATAACCGGTCAGTGCGGCCAGCCAATGCTCCAGGTCGCTGACCACGTCGAGCAAGCCCTGCGCGTCTTCCCGCGGTGCGAACGGGTGCAACTCGGCGAATTGTGGCCAGCTGATCGGCTCCATCTCGGCTGTGGCGTTGAGCTTCATCGTGCAGGAGCCCAGCGGGATCATGCTGCGGTCCAACGCCATGTCCTTGTCGGCCAGCATGCGCAGGTAGCGCAGCAGCGCCGTTTCGCTGCGATGAGCGGAGAACACCGGGTGGGTGAGGAACGGCGAAGTCCGCCTTAACGTGCCAGGGATCGCATCCGGAGTCCCGCGGTCGAGCGCGTCCGGGTCGTTTGCCGGTACGCCGAACGCCTCCCAGACCACCCGAAGGTGCTCCCGTGTGGTGGTCTCGGCACAACTGATCCCGACATGATCAGCATCGGCCTGCCGCAGGTCCACACCGGCCGCGCGAGCGGCGCGAACGACCTCGGCGGCCCGGCCCGGCACCCTGGCCAGGACTGTGTCGAAGAACGCGTCGGACACCACTTCGACGCCGCCGTCGCGCAGCCCAGCGGCGAGTACCGCGGCCATCCGGTGCGCCCGCCGCGCGATGTCTCGCAGACCCTCCGGTCCGTGATACACCGCGTACATCGAGGCCATCACGGCTAGCAGGACCTGCGCGGTGCAGATATTGCTGTTGGCCTTCTCCCGACGAATGTGTTGCTCGCGGGTCTGCAGCGCCAGACGCAACGCGGGCGAGCCGTCCGCGTCGCGGGACACCCCGACCAACCGGCCGGGCAGCTGGCGCTCCAGGCCGCTGCGCAGCGCCAGGTAGGCGGCGTGCGGCCCACCGAAGCCCATCGGTACGCCGAAGCGCTGGGTGGATCCGATCGCCACGTCGGCGCCGAGCTCTCCCGGCGGTACCAGCAAAGTCAGAGCGAGCGGGTCGGCCGCGACGGCCACCGCGGTGCCGCGGTGGTGCGCCTGCTCGATCAGCATCGCGTGGTCGCGCACCACTCCGGAAGCACCCGGATAAGGCAGCAGCACCCCGAAGAACTCGCCGTCCGGGAGCCCGCTCGTCAGGTCTGCGGCGTCTAGCTCGATGCCCAACGGCTCAGCGCGGGTGGCCAACACAGCCAGCGTCTGCGGCAACATGTCGGCGTCGACGACGAATCGCGCGGACGTGGACCGCCCCACCCTACGAAGCAAGGCCATCGCCTCGGCTGCAGCGGTGGCCTCGTCGAGCAAGGACGCGTTTGCCAGCGGTAGACCGGTGAGGTCACAGATCATCGTCTGGAAGTTGAGTAGCGCCTCCAGCCGACCCTGGGAGATCTCCGGTTGGTAGGGCGTGTAGGCGGTGTACCAGGCCGGATTCTCCAGCACCGAGCGGCGGATCACCGGCGGGGTCACGGTGCCGTGATACCCCATCCCGATCATCGGCACCCGTGGGTTGCACCGGGCGGCCCGCTCGCGCAGTTCGGCCAGCGCCTGCACGTCTGTGGCGGCTGATGGAAGGTCCGCGACGGCGTCTGGGTCTGCGCTCCGGAGGCCTGGCGGGAGCGCGAGCTGCGCGAGCTGCTCCAGCGACTCCACGCCGATCACATCCAGCATTCGAGCCAGCTGCGCCGGACGCGGGCCGATGTGCCGATCGGCGAACGGAGTGCCGTGCTCCAGATCGGACAGTGAGCGACGGTCGGCTGTGTTCATTGCGAAGGCTTGCTCCTTCGGCGCCAGGGCAACGGCACGGATCGACGACTACTCACCTACCGTACCCGTGGGTGTGGCGACCTTGGCGCTCCCGGCGCTCCGCTGTGACTGGCTACACAGCTGGGCGCTTCAGCTGATTCGACGGGTCCGCCGGCGCTTGGTCAGCTCGTCCTCTGGGGCTGTCGCGACGTGGCCGCCATCCGCGCGCTCCGGGGGAAACTGCCTGATCGATCCGGCGATCTCCTTCATGGCCCCACTGACCGCGATGCCAAACACGCCCTGCCCACCCTGCAACAGATCCACGACCTCCTCAGGGGAGGTGCACTCGTAGACTGTCGTGCCATCGCTGAACAGCGTGATCCGAGCCAAGTCGCCCACTCCGCGGCGACGTAGATGCTCGACGGCCACCCGGATGTTCTGCAGTGATACGCCGGTGTCCAGCAGCCTCTTGACCACCTTGAGAACAAGGATGTCTTTGAACGAGTACAGCCGTTGACTGCCAGATCCGGAGGCGCCGCGAATCGAGGGCACTACCAGGTTGGTCCTTGCCCAGTAGTCCAGCTGGCGGTAGGTGATCCCAGCGATCTGGCATGCCGCTGGACCTCGGTAGCCGAGCAGCTGGTCGGTCACACCATGCGGATCAGTCAGAATTGAATCGGGGAACAGGGTGCCTTGCGCCGCTGGCTCGCCCGCTCCCGACGGTGTGACCCCATACGCCGAGGTGCCCGCTCCGCCCTGCGGCCCATCGACCACCCATGCCTCCCACGCCTTGCGTCGGTAGCCCGTGAACCACAGGGCCCGCAGCGGATCCTTCGGCCATTCGGCCGAATCACACCGGCCCGACTTGCTGTGAGGGTCGACGGTAGGCGTCGGTGAGTGGTCGGTCAATCCGACGCGCGGAGCCTCACCCTCAACGTCAGCTTCAGGGCGGCTTTAGCGTCTTATGTGTCAGCTCCGCGGAAGTCCTCCGGGGACACCGACTCTAGGAACTCCCGGAACCTCTCGACCTCGTTCTCCTGCTCATCTGGGATGATCAGGCCAGCCTCGGAGAGCACCGACTCCTCCACGTGGATCGGCACTCCGACCCGCAGCGCCAAGGCTACCGAGTCGCTCGGCCGGGCAGAGACCCGCACGTTACCGTCGAAGACCAGCTCGGCGAAGAAGGTGCCCTCTTGCAGTTCGGTGATCCGAACCTGTTTCAACTCCCTGCCCAGTGCACTGATCACGTCTTTGAGCAGGTCATGGGTCATGGGTCGGGGCGGTTGCACACCCTGCTGCTCCAAGGCGATGGCAGTCGCCTCCCCCGAACCGATCCAGATCGGCAGGTAGCGTTCGCCCTCGGTCTCCCGGAGCAACAGGATCGGCTGGTTCGCCGGCAACTCCACCCGGACCCCGACGACACGCATCTCGCTCATCGCGTTGCGCCTCCCTCCCGCCGCACCCTGCAGTCCGGGTGCCTCGAGGATCGTCGTGCTCGGCGGTGGATTGGGTACCGGCCGGATAGCTGCCAGCCCAGTCGAGTCTCCACCATCGCTACCCTAAGACGCTACACGCGGCACCCTCCCGATGCCGAGTCCTGCAGCGGTCCAAATTCGCTCAGTTCCCGATGACGCCCCGCAGCCCGATTTTCACGAGTAGGGCGTGTAGCCGCAACGACAGCACCGCCAACTCCCGGACCACCTCGTCGGCGCGGGCTCGCGCGTCGGGATCTCGCTGCCGGCTCATCGGGGTGACGATCTGCGCCAGCAGTCCCACCTCCCGGTCAGCCGACGCGCGGAAGGAGCGTAGGTGCCGCGGTTGGAGCCCGAAATCGGTCATCGCCCGGGCGGTCCTTGCCACCAGTACCGCATCGGTGTCGTAGAAACCGGCCGGACCTGGCCGAACCAGACCGAACTGCTCGAGTTCGGTCAGCGCTGCCTGCCCGATGCCGGCGGCGGCGAGCAGCTCCTCCTGGGTCATCCGCGTGGTATCGACGTTGTCGAAGTCGTCCGTCCGGCCCGGTGTCGTCGCTGCGTCGGCGCGAGCGTTGCCCAGCGACCGTGGCCAGCTCACGTCAGAGCGTCTTGCGGGCAGACCCTCGGGATCGTCGCGATCCAACGCGTCCAGGTGCTCTTTGATGACCCTCAGCGGGAGATAGTGGTCGCGCTGGGCGGCAAGCACGTGGCGCAGCCGTTGCACATCAGCGGGCGAGAACTGCCGGTAGCCCGCAGCGCTTCGTTCCGGCCGGACGAGCCCCTCGGATTCCAAGAATCTGATCTTGGAGATGGTGACATCGGGAAAGTCGGTCCGCAGCTGCGCGAGCACGGAGCCGATGCTCGCCCCGGAGAGATCTCCTCCGGAGCGGCCCGGAGCCGTCATCGGGACCCCTGGTCAGCCCCTCGGTCCCCGGCACGCGGACCGGTCAAGAACACCAGCCGGAACTTGCCGATCTGCACCTCGTCACCATTGGCCAGCAGGGCGGTGTCCACCGGCTCGCGGTTGACGTAGGTGCCGTTGAGACTGCCGACGTCCACCACTATGAACTCGCCGCCCTCGCGGCGGAACTCGGCATGCCGGCGGGAGACCGTCACGTCATCGAGGAAGATGTCGCTTTCCGGATGCCGGCCCGCGCTCGTGGTGGACCGGTCGAGAAGGAACCTCGAACCGGCGTTGGGGCCCCGCTTGACCACCAGCAGTGCGGAGCCGGCAGACAATGCATCGAGGCCGGAAACAGGCGGCGCAGGTGCCTCGACACCCTCGACCTCCGCGAGGAAGTCCGCCCTGAACGTCGATGTCTGCTCCGGGCCTCGCTCCGGCGGTACACCAGGCCCGTCGTTCGTGCTCACGCTGGGCTCTCCTTCGCGGGGTGGTCGCCGTTGATCGGACCCAACCTATCGTGCCGCCCGCAGGCCTGGGGACGGGGTCAGCCGTGCTCCTCGATGAGCATGCGGTAGGCCTCGGCACCCATCAACGAGTCCATCGCGGATCGCTGCGCCAGCTTGACTTCGATCATCCAGCCCACGCCGTAGGGGTCGGAGTTGACCAATTCGGGATTGTTCTCCAGAGCATCGTTGCAGGCGACGACCTCACCCGCCACCGGCGCGAAGAGATCCGACACACTCTTGGTCGACTCCACCTCGCCGACCGCTTCTCCCGAGGTCACCGAGTTCCCGACCGGCGGCAACTGTACGAAGACCACGTCTCCGAGTTGCCTCTGCGCATAATCAGTGATGCCAACCCGCACGGTGTCCTCCGCACCGGCGAGCACCCACTCGTGCTGCGGGGTATACCGCAGCTCCTCGGGGACCACCGCGCGTTCCTCCACATCATCCCCCAATCACTCCACCGGCCGCGTCCCGAGCGGCGCGCACCGTCAGCCGAACTTGCAGTAGGTACAGAACTCCCGACCAGAGGTACAGCGCACCGCCCCATCCGGTGAAGGCCACCGCGAATGCCTGAGCCACCGCCCCCACCACACCGTGCACGTCGTGCGCGAGCAGCAGCAGCGGAAATGCATAGAGCAGGCAGAGCGTCGCAGCCTTACCCACGTAGTGCACCGGCAGCGGGCCGTAGCCATGGTGCCGCAGTACCGGCAGGGCCAGCAACAACGCCAGATCCCTGCCGAGCAGCACCGCCACCACCCACCACGGCAGGATCTCTCGCGTACCGAACCCGAGCAGGGTGCTCAGTGTGTACAGCCGATCGACCGCCGGGTCGAGCAACGCACCAAGCCTGCTGGACTGGTTCAGCAACCTGGCGAGCTTGCCGTCCAGCCAGTCGGTGAGGCCCGACAGCGCCAGCACGAGCACCGCGAGCAGGTCATCGTGCGGGCCCAGCAGCAGCCACAGAAACAGCGGGACACCAGCCAGCCGGAGCGCGCTGAGCACGTTGGGCACGGTGAGCATCCGGTCGGCCGGATCCGACGCCCGCGCCCTGGGTTGGCTCGACCGCCCGGCGCTGGGCTGGTGCTGCATGGTGCCTACTTTTGCATACGCGCAACGCCGCCGAAGCCGGGCGAGGACGATGCGGAGTCAGAATTGGGTGTGGGCTAGCCAGTGCTCCAAGACGCTGGCGTCGCCGAGCACGTCGATGGGCGCCTCGCTGGGTGGGACGCGGCGCATCACGACCAGTAACAGGTGCACCACTGGACCCCGCACCGCGACATCGCCTTTGGCGTGGCCGTGTTCCCAGACCGGACCCGATGGTGTCCGGCGCACGATCCATTCACCCGCCTCACCAAGCCCCGGGTCGGTGGAATGCAGGTGCAGAATCTGACCCTCCCCGCGCAGCTCGGCGAGCTCCGGGCGGTGCTCCACCGCCTGCGGCAGGCTGAGGAAACCTAGCCACTCGGAAATCGCATCGGCGGCGAGATCAGCCTCCAGAGTGAATTCGCGACCCAGCGCGAGTTCGGCGTCCGCACGGTGCACCGCGGTCTCATGCGCCATCCGGCGGGCCCAGAAGCCGACGCTGTGATCGCCGGCCCAGCTCCACACGGGCGTCTGCGGGTCGGCAGTTCGAATCGCGTCCACCAGTGCCTCAGCGCCCTCGCGAAACCAGCTGCCAAGGCCATCGGCGTCCTCGGGTGCCCCGGTCGCGTTCAGGTCGCTGCGGTCGGGTGGGCCGACGGCGGGTCTGGTGACGACCGCGGTGGCCCACCGGTGGACCTGTCCCAGATGCTCAGCGAGGTGGTGCAACGTCCAGTCCGGGCAGGTGGGTACCCGCTGCTGCGGATCCGTGCGGGCCACCGCCTCAGCGAACAGCGCGGACTGCTCAGCGAGCGCGTCGAGGTAGCGGTCCTCGCGCAGCGGAGCCATCAGATCCCCTCCCATAGTCGTCCCGAATGGTCGCCCCGTCGTGATTCGACGACTCGCAACCAAAGCACTTGTTGCCTTGGTAGTGCGGTGCCGCACCGGGTGGTGTGCACTGTGCCCTATGGCCTCGCATTCCGCCTCGCATCCGCAAGACCCCGTCCAGCGCGCGCTCGGTGGCGGCTGGGGCACCTTTCTCGCGGCGGCAGCGCGGTCTCCTCGCGATGTCGGCACCCTGCTGCCCTCCGGCCCTGAGCTGGCCCAGCGGCTGGCCGCCGTGGTGGCTGGCGCCGGCCAAACTGGGCGCCCCGCGATCGTCGTGGAGGTCGGTGCCGGTGGCGGGGCGGTCACCGCGGCGATCGCCCGGGCTGCGGACTACGACGCGGTGGTGATCGCTGTCGAGAAGGACCCCGGGCTCGCTGAGCGGTTGCGGTCCCGTGAGCTCGGCGTGCGGGTGGTCACCGCGGACGCCGCCACGCTTCCGGCCATCCTCGCCGACCACGGCGTGGACCGCGCCGACGTGATCATCTCAGTACTGCCGTGGACCCTGTTCGGTCCGCAGCAGCAGCGCGAGTTCCTGACGATCTTTGCCACCGCGCTGCGGGCTGACGGTGTGTTCACCGCGGCCGCTTACAGTTTGGGCTACTGGATGCCCGCTGCGCGCCGGTTTCGCAGCGAGCTGGGGCGCACGTTCGGCGAGGTCCTACCCACCCGCACCCTCTGGCGGCACCTGCCGCCGGCGATGACCTACGTCTGCCGGCGCCCGGAAGTAACCGACGAGGACATCATCGCGGATCCGAATCGATGAGTAGCTGGCCATTTTGCCGGGTAACCCGCAACGCATGCTTCACCACCTGGGAGTTGGCGCCGTTGTTGTAGGTGACCTCGACTGGCACTCGCACCGAACCGTCGGCATTGTCGGTGACCCCGAAGGCGTTACGGGCGCTGACCGAGGAATACCTGCTCCAGTACGACCGGAAGTCCGACTCGCTGGCGAAGGTGGCCTGGGCGGTGGGTGACAGGAGCTCCCACGCTCCCGTCACGTTGTTCAGGCGATTGTAGTAGTCGATCACTAGCTGCCCGGCGTCCCTCCATTCGATTGGCTGGGCGTGGCCCACGGGCTCCACCTGCGGTGGCGGTGGTAGGACCGGTATGGGCGTTGCCGCCGGAGCAGCGGCCTGCCCGACGGGATGGGCGCCCTGTTGTCCGGAGGGTCCTGCGGACAACCGCGCCCCAACTCCGAACAACACGAGCACCACGACGACAACTCCGGCGAGTGCGCCGACCCTGGCTCGGCGCTGCCTGCGGCTTGCAGGGGAGCTGTCGGCGGACCAGCCGGGTGGCAACGATGCCGCCTCCGGTGGGGTACCGAGCAGCGGAGCGGACGCTAGCGTCGGCGTCGGGTCCACACGATCGGTTCTGGTCGCGCGGGTCGGCCGCCGCGCGGCGCTAGACGCCGAACCCGGGCGGATGGTCCGCACCGCGGCGAGTTCCTGGCTGGCGCGGAGCATGTCGGGACGCTGCGCCGGGTCTGTCGCCAGCAGCCTCATCAGTACCGCCGACAGCGCGCCGGCCTGCCAGGGGGGTTGCACCTGGCCGCCGGCAACCGCGTGCAGCAGCGCAAGCGGGTTGTCAGTGTCGCCGAATGGACCGCGCCCCTCTACCGAGGCGTAGAGCGTGGCGCCGAGGGAGAAGACATCTGATGCGGGCGTCGGAACCTGACCGCGAGCCACCTCCGGTGCGAGGTAGGCGGGGGTACCGGCCATCATCCCGGTCTGAGTGACCGTGACATCACCCGCCGCGCGCGAGACGCCGAAGTCGGTGATCTTCGCGGTGCCGTCTTCGGTGATCAAGATGTTGCCGGGTTTGACATCGCGGTGCACGATCTGAGCGGCGTGTGCGGCGGCCAGCGCCGAGGCGATCTGCCTACCGATCGAGGCGACTTCGGGCACTGGGAGACAGCCACTCTCACTCAGGACCGCCGCGAGGCTGCGCGAGGGTAAGTACTCCATCACCAAACAGGGCTCACCCTCGTGCTCGGCCACGTCATAGATGACGATGGCGTTCGGGTGGTGCAGGCGCGCGGCGATGCGCGCCTCGCGCAGCGCCCGGGCCCGGGCTTCGTCGGTCGCCCGAGGGCTCAGGTTCGGCTGCACCAGCAGCTGTTTCACCGCCACCGGCCGCTGCAGCCGCTCGTCCATGGCCCGCCAGACCACGCCCATGCCGCCGATGCCAACCCGATCGAGCACCCGGTAGTGACCGGCGATCAGCTGACCCATCTCGATATGCGGACACCCCCTCTGCACCTGTGCTTGCGCACGGCACGCAGCATCCCCGACACGGCCACCAGATTACCCGCCGGAGCCGGGTCGGCACACCGACCGAGCCGCCCCGCTTCGCGTTGGGAGAAGCGGCGGGGGCACGATCGTGTCACCATGACGCTCACCGAGACGCTACCCGGCGGTGCCGGGCCCGACGAGCTGTTCGACACCTTTGTGGCCTGGGTCTCAGACCAGGGCCTGACCCTGTATCCCGCTCAGGAAGAGGCCCTGATAGAGATCGTGTCAGGCTCGAACGTGATCCTGGCCACCCCCACCGGGTCCGGTAAGAGTCTGGTCGCGACCGGAGCGCACGCGACTGCACTGGCGCAGCGCAGGCGCAGCGTCTACACCGCGCCGATCAAAGCGCTGGTGTCGGAGAAGTTCTTTGCGGCATGTGACGTCTTCGGTGCTGATCAGGTCGGGATGCTGACCGGTGACTCCAGCGTCAACGCCGGGGCCCCCATCATCTGCTGCACCGCTGAGGTGCTGGCCAACATGGCGCTGCGTAGCGGCCCGGAGACCGATGTGGGCCTGGTCGTGATGGATGAGTTCCACTACTACGCCGATCCTGACCGCGGCTGGGCGTGGCAGATCCCGTTGTTGGAGCTCCCGCAGGCTCAATTCCTGTTGATGTCTGCGACGCTGGGCGACGTCAGCCGCTTCGAGCCGGACCTGACCCGGCGCACCGGCCGCCCCACCGTAGTGGTCCGCTCCGCGCAGCGACCGGTTCCGCTGCATTTCCGGTACGTGACGACGCCGCTGCACGAGACGTTGGAAGAACTGCTAGCCATCAAGGCGGCGCCGGTCTATGTCGTGCACTTCACCCAGGCTGCGGCCGCCGAGCAGGCCCAGGCGCTGACCAGCATCAACGTCTGCAGTCGGGCAGAAAAGGACGCCATCGCCGAGCTGATCGGTGGGTTCCGGTTCACGGCTGGTTTCGGACGGACCCTGTCCCGGCTGGTGCGCCATGGGATTGGGGTGCATCACGCCGGGATGCTGCCGAGGTATCGCCGGCTGGTCGAGCGGCTGGCCCAGGCCGGCCTGCTGAAGATCATTTGTGGCACCGACACGCTCGGGGTGGGTATCAACGTGCCGATCCGCACGGTGCTGCTCACCGCGCTGGGTAAGTACGACGGGACCCGCACCCGCCACCTCACCGCCCGGGAGTTCCACCAGATCACCGGGCGAGCCGGCCGGGCCGGCTATGACACCGCGGGCGATGTCGTCGTGCAGGCCCCGGAACACGTGGTGGCGAACACTAAGGCCGTGGCCAAGGCCGGAGACGACCCTCGCAAGCGCCGCAGGGTGGTCCACAAGAAACCTGCCGAAGGATCGGTGTCCTGGAGCGATCGCACCTTCGACCGGCTCGTCGCTGCCGAACCGGAACCGCTGACGTCCAGTTTTGCGGTGAGCCACGCGATGCTGCTCAACGTCGCCAACCGGCCCGGTGACGCGTTCGCGGCGATGCGCCACCTGCTGACCGACAACCACGAGGAGCGTCCCGCGCAGCGCCGGCACATCCGTCAGGCCATCGCGATCTACCGTGCGTTACTCGCCGCCGGCGTCGTGGAACGGTTGGCGGTCCCGGACGCCCAGGGCCGCACCGTGCGGCTCACCGGCGACCTGCAGCTCGACTTCGCGCTGAACCAGGCGCTGTCCCCGTTCGCGCTGGCCGCGATCGAGCTGTTCGACCCGGCTTCGGTCGACTACCCGCTGGATGTGCTGTCGGTGCTCGAGGCGACCCTCGACGATCCGCGCCAGGTGCTCAGCGCGCAACTGTCCAAGGCCAAGGGCGAAGCCGTGGCGGCGATGAAAGCCGAAGGCATCGAGTACGAGGAGCGGATGCGGCTGCTGGAGGACGTCACCTACCCGATGCCACTGGCTGAGCTGCTCGACGCGGCGTTCGAGACATATCGGGGAGGCCATCCATGGGTGGCCGACCACAGGCTGTCCCCCAAGTCGGTGGCCCGGGATCTCGCCGAGCGAGCGATGACCTTCACCGAGTACGTCGGGTTCTATGGCCTTGCCCGCTCGGAGGGACTGGTGCTGCGCTACCTGGCCAACGCCTACCAGGCGCTGCGCCGCACAGTGCCCGAAGACGCCAAGACCGACGAGCTGAGGGACCTCCAGGAGTGGCTCGGCGAGTTGGTCCGCCAGGTCGACTCCAGTCTGCTGGACGAGTGGGAGAAACTGCGCGACCCGCAGGCGCCGGACGGATTGTCCGCGCCGGTGGACCACCGGCCTCCGCCGGTGACAGCCAACGCGCGGGCCTTCCGGGTCCTGGTACGCAATGCGCTGTTCCGCCGGGTGGAGCTGGCTGCCCGCCGGAGGTGGGAGGAGCTGGGGGAGCTCGACGCGGACGCCGGGTGGGACGCGGACTCTTGGCGCGAGGCCGTGGAACCGTACTTCGACGAGCATGTCGAGATCAGCACCGGCGCGAACGCCCGCGGCCCGCAGTTGCTGATCATCGATGAGCAGCCTGACCGTTGGATGGTGCGGCAGATCCTGGACGATCCGGCTGGGCATCATGACTGGGCCATTGTGGCCGAGGTCGACCTGGCTGCCTCCGACGAGTCCGGGATCGCTGTGCTGTGGGTGACCGCGGTCGGCCAGCTCTAACCGTGGCTGCGCAGGACAGTCAGGACGGCTCGTTGCCCGGCTTCCACTTGATGCCGCAGCCCATGCTGGGCACCTGCGGTTCGGGTACCGGTTGTCCAGCCAGCACCAGTCTCAGCGCCGCCCGCAAGGCGCTGCCGGTCACCGCAGCATTGTTGCGTGGGCGGGACTCGTCGAACTCGCCCCGGTAGACGAGCTTGCGCTCGATGTCATAGAGGAAGAAGTCGGGCGTGCACGCGGCATGGTAGGCGAGTGCGACCTGTTGGGTGTCGTCGAACAGGTACGGGAAGGTGAAGCCAGCACGGTGAGACTGCTCGATCAACCCGTCTGGCCCGTCGGCGGGATAATTCTTGATGTCGTTGCTGCAGATCGCCACCGCGGCCACGTCCTGCGCATACTCGGCAACCAGCCAGCCGAGTTCCTGCTCGAGGTGCCGGACGTAGGGGCAGTGGTTGGACAGGAACATCACCAGCACGGGTCGACCAGGGGCAAGGCCATCAGAGGTAACGATCTCGCCGTCCAGAGACGGCAGGGCGAACGGCGGCGCTGGCGTGCCGAGCGGGACCATCATCGAGTTCACAGCCATGGTGACCAGTCTCGCATCACAAGAGCAGTACCCGACCTGGGCCGGAGAAATCGAACACCCAACCCTCGCCCCCGAACAAGTTTGCCATCCCACCCCCACTGTGTGTCGATCTCGACGCCGTAGGAGTTGGCAATCCAGAACGAACCGCCGCCGAGGACCCTATGAGCGAGGCCTTTCATGACTCCGCCCTGTGCCTTGGACTCGAGTAGGACGCCCTCGCTGTGGGCGATCATCGCGCCGCCCTCGACGCGCAGCGGCTCACCCGGTGCGAGAAGGCAGCGGGCAATAGTGAATGACGGGTTGTGGCGCAATTTGACCTGCATGGCGGCGACCCTAGCTGACCGGATCGCTAAGCCTCGCCGAGTCCGCCGCCAGCCCGTCGAACAGTTCACCGCGGTGGACGGTTCGACGGGCCTGACTTCGGACCCCTGATCGGGTGCCTGCTAGGACTAGCCTCGGTCGGTGCCCTGGACCTTGCGCACCGCGCCGTCGATCTGGTTGCTGAACTTGCCCTTGGTGCACTGATCGACGAGGCGACCAGCCTGGTCTGCAATCTTACCGACCGCGTCAGGGTTGGTCTTGGCGTACCGGCGAGCGGCCTCCACGGCCCCCGCCAGCACAACGAGCTTCCCCAGTTTCCCCAGCATGGTGTTTCCTCCTTTGACTGACCAACCACAATCCCCACTAGGTCACAGCGGAATGGCGAGGATACCGCGCCCGATCATTGGGTGGGAGGACGGCCGCAGGATGCGGTCACAGCGACCCGGTCAGAATCCCATCGCCTGGGCTCGGCGCTTCACCTCGCGCCCTCGGTTGGTGCGCAGCGCGCCGATTGGGGTGCCGGGCAACGAATCCTCCGCGGTGAACAACCAGCGCAGGATCTCCTCGGCGGAATAGCCTGCGTCGCGCAACAAGGTGATCGTGCCGGGCAGTCCCTTGACAACCGCACCACCGCAGAGGAACTCCGCGGGGATCAACACCACGCCGCTGCGGCGTACCCCCATGAGTTGCCCGTCGCGCACCATCTGGTGCACCCGGGTTACCGGCAGTCCAAGCCGTTGCGCGACATCAGGTAGCGGCAGCACCACCACCTCAGGGTCGAGCACGTCCACGGCGATGGGGAGGTCGCTCACGGTGGTCACCATGCCATACCGGCCGGCCGGCGCCCTTCCGCCGTTCGGGCAGCGCCGGTCCGTACGATCCTCGGACTGTGGAGCGACAGGGACCCGAACACGACGGGAACCTGGTCGGCACCCTGCTGGAGGGGCGCTACCGGGTTGGTCCGGTGCTGGCGCGCGGCGGCATGTCCACGGTCTACCGGGGCACAGACACCCGCCTGGAGCGTCCGGTCGCCATCAAGGTGATGGCGCTGCGGTTCGCCGCCGACCCCGTCTTCCTGCAGCGGTTCGAGCGGGAAGCCCGCGCGGCCGCCAGGTTGCATCACCCTGGAATCGTCGCGGTTCATGATCAAGGTGTCGACTCCTCCCCCGCTGGTGACCACGTGTTCCTGGTGATGGAACTCGTCGATGGCGGAACCCTGCGGGACTTGCTGCGCCAGCGTGGTCCGCTGCCGGTGCCGCTCGCGCTCTCGGTGGCCGACATGGTGCTCTCGGCGCTGGCCGCGGCGCACTGGGAGGGGTTGGTCCATCGCGACATCAAACCGGAGAACGTCCTCATCGGGCCAGGCGGTGTGGTGAAGGTGGCCGACTTCGGACTGGTCCGGGCGGCTGCTGAAGCCAGCAGCGCCACGGGCGATGTCATCCTTGGAACAGTGGCCTACCTCTCCCCAGAGCAGGTGGCGACCGGCGCCGCCGATGCCCGTAGCGACGTCTACGCCACCGCGGTGATGTTGTACGAGATGCTCACCGGGGCACCGCCCTACACCGGTGAGACTGCACTGTCGGTCGCCTATCACCACGTCAACGACGACATGCCAGCCCCGAGCACCACTGGTGCCGCAGTACCCGCGCCGCTGGACGACCTCATCGTACGAGCCACCCGACGTGACCCGGACGTCCGGCCGGCAGACGCTGCGGCGTTTGCGCGGGCATTGCAATCGGTGCGAGCTGATCTGGGAATCGATCGGGTACGGGTACCGGTGCCCGCTGTTGCCGCTGGGTTGACCGGCGCCGCGCTGATCCGCCCACCGGAACAGCGGCCGCAGGCAACCCGAGCTCTGGCCAGGACCGAGATTGCGGCCGAAACTCCTGCTCCACACGACGATCTCTACCGCCGCGAGCGCGCTCGCAACCGGCGCGCCTTCATCACCTGGATGGTGATCGTGTTGATGCTGGCCAGCGCGGTCGGGGTGGGCGCATGGTGGCTGGGCAGCGGCCGGTGGACCGAGGTGCCCAATCTCATGGGTCTGCAACGCGGGGCCGTGGTCGGTGTATTGTCCTCCGCTGATCTCAAGGCCAATCTCACGGACGACCACAACGACACCGTCCCTGGCGACACGGTGATCCGCAGTGACCCTGCGCCGGGCCAGCGCGCGCTACGCGGCTCGGATATCACCGTGGTGATCTCGCTGGGCCATCCGATGGTGCCCGACTTGCCGGTAGGAAGCACCCAGGAGGAGGCGCAGCGAACGGTCCAGCAGGCCGATCTGACTCCGCGGCTGGACCCGGACGCCGCGAAGTTCGACGATGCCGTCCCGGCCGGCGCCGTGATCGGACTTGCGCCGGTGTCCGGAACGATGCTCACCGTCGGCGCGCCGGTGACTGTGGTTCTCAGCAAGGGGCCCGCCCCAACCACGGTGCCGGACGTCCGAGGGTTACGCCAGGCTGACGCGGTCTCGCTGCTGGCCCGCGCCGGTCTGACGGCGCAGGTTCAACGCCGGTTCGACGACCAGATCGCCGGTGGACGTGCGATCGGTACCGACCCCAAGGCCCGTACCGGCGTTGACCGCGGGGCCAACGTCATCCTGTTGGTGAGCACCGCGTCGGTCGTTCCCAATGTGGTAGGACTCCCGATCGCCCAAGCCCGCCAGGTGCTTGCGGACGCAGGCCTGAACAGCACGGTCAGCCAGTCTTCCGGCGGCGTCGGGTTGTTCGGCGGCTTCGGATTTCTCGGCGGCTTCTCGGACCGGGTGGTCTCGCAGTCCCCGCCGGCCGGCCGGCCCGTTCATCCAGGTGCCACCGTGGCGCTTTCTACGCTATGAGCGAAGCATCTCAGCGACCAGGAATGCCAGCTCGAGGGCCTGCTGGGTATTGAGCCGCGGATCGCACGCGGTGTCGTAGCGCCCGGACAGGTCTGCGTCGGAAATCTCCTGGGCGCCGCCGAGGCACTCGGTTACGTCCTCCCCAGTGAGTTCCACGTGGATGCCGCCGGGATGGGTGCCCAGCGCGTGGTGCACCTCGAAAAAGCCCTGCACCTCGTCTACTACCCAGTCGAAGTGCCTGGTCTTGTACCCGGTGGATGATTCGATGGTGTTGCCGTGCATCGGATCGCACTGCCAGATCACCTGGTGCCCGGTAGCGGTCACCTTCTGGACAATCCCCGGCAACACGTCGCGGACCCGTTGCGCCCCCATCCGGGAGATCAGGGTGAGCCGACCCGGCGTGCCGTGCGGGTCGAGCCGCTCGACGTACTCCACGGCCTGGTCCGGGGTAGTACCCGGACCCAGCTTGATCCCAATCGGGTTGGCCAGCAGTTCGGCGAAGGCGATGTGCGCCCCGTCCAGCGCCCGGGTTCGCTCCCCCACCCAAAGGAAATGCGCGGACAGGTCGTAGAGCTTCGGCGTGTCGCTGACGCTGTCCAGCCGGAGCATGGCCCGCTCGTAGTCCAGCACCAGCGCCTCGTGACTGGCGTAGATCTCGGTGGACAGCAGCGATGAGTCGTCCACACCACACGCCGACATGAAGCGCAGGCCCCGATCGATCTCGCCGGCCAGCGCCTCATAGCGGGCCCCAGCCGGGGATCGCCGGACGAAGTCCTTGTTCCAGTCGTGCACCTTGTGCAGGTCCGCCATGCCGGTCATGGTCAGCGAGCGCACCAGGTTCATCGCCGCGGCGGCGTTGGCGTAGGCCCGGATCATCCGCGATGGGTCGTGCACCCGCGCCTCAGGCGTTGCACGCAAGGAGTTGATCATGTCGCCACGGTAGGAGGTGAGCCCGAACGCATCGGTCTGCGCGGATCGCGGCTTGGCGTACTGTCCGGCCACCCGCCCCACCTTCACCACCGGCATGCTCGACCCGTAGGTGAGCACCACCGCCATCTGCAGCAGGGTCCGGATGGTGGCCCGCAGATGAGGCTCGGTGTTGTCAGCGAAGGTCTCCGCGCAGTCCCCGCCCTGCAGCAGGAAAGCCTCGCCGCGGGCAACGGCCCCGAGCTGCTCTCGCAGCTGATCCACCTCAGGGGGCACGGTGATCGGCGGGACACTTTCCAGCACGGTGCGGATGCTGCGCACCGCGTCCGGGTCGGGCCAGCTCGGTTGCTGCGCGGCGGGTCGGGCCAGCGCGGCGTCGAGTCGGGTACGGAGGTCGGCGGGTAGCGGCGGCAGCTCCGGCAGCGCGTCGACCGGAACATCCACGGTCCAGTTCACGGTGCCTGAGAGTATGCCGTGATTCCCCGGACCGATGCGGCGGGCTGGTCAGCCGAAGAAGACCTCGGCCTCCGCGTGGCGCTGCGGCGGAACCGTCTTGACCGCTGCAGTGGCCTCGGCCAGTTTCACCCTGATGATGTCGGTGCCGCGCAACGCGACCATCACGCCGTTGTCGCCCTCGTGCACCGCATCGACCGCATGGACGCCGAACCGGGTGGCCAGTACCCGGTCATAGGCAGTAGGCGTCCCACCACGCTGGGTATGCCCCAGCACCACGGCGCGGGACTCGGCGCCGGTGCGGCGGGCGATCTCGTCAGCCAACCAGGTGCCGATGCCACCGAGCCGCTTGTGACCAAAGGCGTCGACCTCTGCGGTGGCGAGCAACTCCGCGCCGCCCTCCGGTACCGCACCTTCGGCGACAACCACGATCGCGGCGGCTTCCCGCCGGAGGCACCGCAGGACCCACTCGCATACCCGGTCGGTGGAGAACGGCCGCTCCGGCATCAGGATGACGTTCGCCCCGCCGGCCATCCCGGAGTGCAACGCGATCCAGCCCGCGCTGCGGCCCATCACCTCGACGACCGCCGCCCGGTGGTGCGATTCCGCGGTGGTGCGCAACCGGTCGATCGCCTCGGTGGCGATGTGAACCGCGGTATCGAACCCGAAGGTGTAATCGGTGGCGCTGAGGTCGTTGTCGATCGTCTTGGGTACTCCCACCACGACGATCCCGTCCTCGCTCAGCCGGCTGGCCACCCCGAGGGTGTCCTCGCCGCCGATCGCGATCAGAGCGTCGACGCCCTGCTCGACGAGCGTCCGCTTGACCGCCTCGGCCCCACCGTTGCGGTACGGGTTGGTGCGCGAGGTCCGCAGGATGGTGCCGCCAAGCGGCAGGATGTGTTCCACGTCAGCCAGCCCGAGGGGTTGGACCAGCCCCTCCATCGGGCCCCGCCAGCCGTCCCGGAATCCGATGATCTCGTGCCCGTAGACCTCGATGCCCTTGCGGACCACTGCCCGGATCACCGCATTGAGCCCTGGGCAGTCACCGCCCCCGGTGAGCACGCCGATGCGCATGTCGATTTGCCTTCCCTGCTGAAGTTCCGAATTGACGGGCGAGAGCCTGGCATGACAACGATCGATGCGGCAAAGCGACTGGTCAACGGGCACGGCTTCGCTGCGCCAGGCGGTGCTGCTCGATCACCCGCCATCGGGCAAGGTTGTATCGGGCATCAGCCACCGCGTCGTGGGCGTCACTGGGCGGTGGGGGCAACGTTGGTTTGCCCGCATCCTCCCAGCGCTGCCGCAGGTCCCGGGTAAACCGAGGTAGTGTCCGGGGCAACGCCGGCATCGGGCCCCACAGCTGGGCGAGAGCGACGTGATCGTAGGCGGCGAACCAGGCCCACAGCTCCACCCGCTCGCCCGAGGCGGTGAGAAACTCGAGCAACGTGTCCCGGATCGCGGTCCGCCCGCGCCATGCCCGGTCGGCCGGCGACGGCAGCTTGGGCAGAACGTGTGCGCGCACCCAGTCACCGGCCCGCTCCGGATCGAACTCGGTGGATACCGCGTAGTACTCCCGACCCTGCTCGTCCACCACCCCGATGGAGATCAGCTCGATGGTGACGCCATCCTCGATGAACTCGCAGTCGTAGAAGAACCGCACGGTCAGTCAGCCTACGCAGCGTTTGGCGAACCGGAGCGATCAGGACGCCTTAAGGGTCACCCGCGGCGGGGGCGGCTCTCGATCTTTGATCGAAGTCGCGTATCTGTCGACGTATTCCTGTCCCGACAGCTCCATCAAGGAGTACATGATCTCGTCAACAGCGGATCGCTCGACGAACCGGTCACCGGCCAGTCCAGCGTAGCGAGAGAAGTCCAGCGGCGGACCGAAGCGTATTTCAACGCGATGCGGCCGCCACATTTTTTTGCCGATGGGGCTGACTTTGTCGGTGCCTACCATCACGACCGGGATCACCGGGACGCCGGCCTCCAGTGCCATCCTGGCGACGCCGGTCTTGCCTTTGTACAACCGGCCGTCCGGAGATCGAGTTCCTTCCGGATAGATGCCGAGCAGCTTGCCATCTGCCAACAGACGCACCCCGGTGTCCAAGGCCGCCTGCGCGGCCGACGCGCTGGAACGGTCGATGGGGACCTGACCGGCTGCGTTGAAGAACTGCCGCTTGAGCCATCCCCGCATCCCGGGGGTGGTGAAGTACTCCCGCTTGGCCAGGAACGTCAGCCGACGACGGATCATCAGGGGCAGGAAGAAGGAGTCGGCGACCGCCAGGTGATTGCTGGCCAGAATGGCACCACCCCGAGCGGGGATATGCTCGGCGCCCTGGACCCGCGGGTGACACGTCAACCGCATCAACGGCCCGAGCAGCAAGTGTTTGAGCAGCCAGTAGAACACCGCCCACCGATCCTTCCCTTGCCCTCACGAGCCGCATTGTCAACCAGCCTACGGAGGACGGTATCCGGGGCACAACGGTCGCCTCCACCCAGGCGTACGCGACCCTGGGAGGGGCGGGTTCGATACCGCATGACAGTCACGCCGCACCCGCTACCCTCAGCCCCGCAGCGAACCCGCCCGAGCACGGAGAGTGGTGCCTTCAGTTGTCCTTCACCGACCCGGAGGAACCTCGCTGGCTGGCGAGCGACGCCCCTGAGGACCATTTCGAGCCGCCCGAGCCAGCACCACTGCCGGCGCCCCGGGCCCGAACGGTAGGCGGGTGATCGCGCTCACCAGTGGCGCGCAGCTTTAAACCCTCAGCACCCAGCAACTCACGCCTCTACCCTGTGCTTGAGCTCCTTCAGCGCGGTGTCCATGATGACCTTCTCGGCCTTGCGCTTGATGTACTCGTCCAGGTCGCCACCGTCAGTGGTCACCACCGCAACACATACGGGGACCCGGTCCGCTGGAAATGTCCGACATTGACGCATTCGGTCCGGCCCACCCGGACCCGCCGGGCCAACGGCTGATGCACGTGCCCGAACAGCGCGACCCGCGGCCGGTCTCGATAGATCACCATCAGCAGCTGCTCCGAGCCGAGCTCGGGCCGTCGGGCCTGCACGTCGTAGAGCAGCTCAGGAACCGCGGGTGGAATGTGGCTGCACAGCACGTCCACCGGCCCCAGCGCCGCGACTGCCCCCGCGTATTGCTGTGGAGAGCGCAAGTAAGCGCGAAACACCGGATTCTGTCGCGGGGCGGCTCCTTCCGGCAACAGACCTCCGCCAACGAAACCACAGCGCAGACCGCCTATCTCGACGGTCTGCCCATCCAGCAGGTGCACCCCGGAGCGCGCGAACCGCGGCCACAGATCGGGCAGGTCCACATTGCCGGGGGTGACGTACGCCGGGCTGGGCAGTACCGCGAACAGCCGCTCGTACTGCTCGACAATGGCCTCCCGGACGACATCGCGGGAGTCCGGAATCTGGCTCCACAGCTGTTGTACGAACGCGTACGCCTCGCCCGGTGCACCGCCGGAGCGCAGTTCCGCGAACCGGCGAACCGCAGTAGCCCCGAACACCGAACCCAGAATGCCAGCGGAGTAGTCGTGGTAGTTCACAAAGTCGATCAGGTCCCCGAGCACCATCAGTGCATCGGCGCCCGCGCCCGCCCTGGCCAGGGCGTCCGCGTTACCGTGCACGTCGGACACCACGTGGACCCGCACGATCAGGCAGGCTACCCCGCGCTGGTATGGGCGCGATACGTTGCCAGGTAGTACTGGAGAACGCCGAGCTGCGGAGGTACCCGTGCGGGAGTTCACGGTTCCCGCCATCACCACGGTGGATGACGGCGAGAACCTCACGGATGTCCTGTGGGCCAATGCGGAGCGCTTCGCGGGCAGCACCAGCTTCCGCCGCCGGATCGACGGAGCCTGGATCGACGTTACCGCGAGGCAATTCGCCGGCCAGGTGACCGCTGTAGCCAAGGGTCTCATCGCAGCTGGCATCGAGCGCGGTGATCGCATCGCGTTGATGTCCAAGACCCGCTACGAGTGGACCCTGCTGGACTACGCGATCTGGGCCGCCGGCGGATCCACGGTGCCGATCTATGAGACCTCCTCCGCTGAGCAGGTGGAGTGGATCCTTTCCGATTCGGGCGCCAAGGCGGTAGTGGTCGAAAGCCTCGCTCACCGCGAGACGGTCCAGGGTCTGGTTGATCGGTTGGGCGAGCTGGCTCTGGTGTGGCAGATCGACCCGACGGCTAGCAGTGGCAGGCCGGATGCAGCGATCGACGAGCTCACCGCGCTGGGAGCCGAGATCAGTGACAACGCCGTGCGCGAACGCGCCACCTCGGTGGGCGCCGAAGACCTGGCCACGCTGATATACACCTCAGGCACCACGGGTCGGCCAAAGGGCTGCGAGATCACCCACCGCAACCTGCTCGCCGTGACCCGATCCGCGGTATCGGAGTTCACCGGCCTGATGCAACCGGAGAACTCGCTGCTGCTGTTCCTACCCCTGGCGCACGTGTTCGCTCGGATCATCCAGTGCTGCTGTGTGTATGCCCGGATCACCCTCGGCCATACCCCGGATGTGAAGAACCTGGTCGTCGAGTTGGCTGACTTCCGGCCCACGGTCGTGCTGGCCGTGCCTCGAGTGCTCGAAAAGGTCTACAACTCGGCCAGGCAGAAGGCACATGCCGACGGCAAGGGCCGCATCTTTGACATCGCCGCTGCCACTGCCGTCGAATGGAGCCGTGCCCAGGAGACCGGCGGAGCTGGGCTGACCCTGCGCGCCAAACACGCCTTATTCGACCAACTGGTCTACTCCAAGCTCCGAGCGGTGCTCGGCGGCCGGTGTCTCGCAGCTGTCTCTGGGGGCGCCCCCCTCGGCGAGCGGCTCGGACATTTCTTCCGCGGGATCGGAGTGCTGGTGTTGGAAGGCTACGGGCTGACCGAGACCAGCGCTCCCGCCACGGTGAACACCGAAAAAAACGTCAGGATCGGCACTGTGGGGCAGCCGTTGCCCGGTGTCACGGTCAAGATCGATGATGACGGCGAGGTGCTGATCAAGAGCCCTGGTCTGCTGCGCCGGTATTGGCACAACGATCAGGTAACCCAGGAAGCCCTCCTCGACGGCTGGTTCCACACCGGCGACCTCGGGGAGCTAGATGAGGACGGCTTTCTACGGATCACCGGCCGCAAGAAGGAGATCATCGTCACCGCGGCGGGCAAGAACGTCTCCCCGGCACCGCTGGAGGACCGGATCCGGGCCCATCGCCTGATCAGCCAATGCATGGTCCTGGGTGACAAGCAACGATTCATCGCCGCCCTCGTTACCCTCGACGCCGAGGCCCTCCCGGCATGGCGGGCCGAGCACGGCAAGCCGGCCGGCAGCTCCGCCGCAGACCTGGTCGATGATCCAGAGCTGCGCGCCGAGGTTCAGCGCGCGGTGGACGACGCGAACAAGACTGTTTCTAGGGCCGAGGCGATCCGCAAGTTCCGCATCCTGTCTGGTGACTTCACCGAGGACGGCGGCCAGCTCACCCCGAGTCTGAAGGTCAAGCGTGCAGTAGTGGCCAAGGAGTTCGCCGCTGAGATTGAGACGCTCTACGCAGGGTGAGCGTCCAGTAGCAGCTCGCCGAGCTGCTGCCGCCGACACGACCAGTCCCAGTTCTGCTGCATCCAGCGTCGTCCGCGCCGACCCATCGCCGCAGCGCCCTCGGGATCGGCAAGCAAGGTCACGACGGCCCGGGTTACTGCCGCCACGTCGCGTCCGTTCACCAGCTCACCGGTGTCGCCTACGCGAACCGTCTCCCGCGCCCCGCCGGCGTCACCAACCACCACAGGCAAGCCGGTAGCCGAAGCCTCAAGGAACACCAGACCGAACCCCTCAACGTCCAGGCCGTGGCCACGGGTCCGGCAGGGCATCGCAAAGACGTCGCCAGCGGCGTAGTACGCGGGCAATTCAGTCCACGGCACTGCGCCCGTGCATACCACCGCGGCAGCGACGCCAGCCGACTCCGCCAGCCGGTGCAAAGCTGATCGCCGGGGTCCGTCTCCGACGAGCAGGAGCACCGCCCCCGGTACCTGGCGTCGTATCGCAGGTAACGCCTGTACCAGCATGTCTTGCCCCTTGCGAGCCACCAGCCGGGACACGCACAGCACTACCGGAGCGTCGCCCAGCCGGTGGCGTCGCCGGATCTGCGCGCGCGCACCCGGATCGGGGCGAAACGCTGCGCAGTCCACCCCCGGCGAAAGTATCTCCAGGGCAGCCCGGGGTCCGAACGCCGAGGCGAGCCGGCGGCGGGTGTACTGGCTCACAGCCGTAACCACGTCGGCATCCGCACCAATCCGGCGAAGCGCCATTCGGCCAGGGGGCAACATCGACCAGCCCACTTCATGTCCGTGGCTGCTTGCCACCACCCGCCGTACTCCGGCGCGGCGCAATGCCGGACCCAGGAGCGCCAGCGGGGCTGCTGCGCCGAACCACGCGGTGTCGCAGCGCAGCTCCCGCAGCAGCCCCGCGGCTCGCCGAAGTACCGTGGGCGTGGGAAGCATGAGGGGTCCGCTATGCCGAATAACGGGGAAGGGCAATCGGGCGTCGAACGCCGACGCGGCCGGCCAATCCGGTGCGTAGACGGCGATATCGCCCGCGGGCAGCGCCAGCGCCAGTTGATGCAGGTAAGCCTGGATGCCACCTGGCCGGGGTGGGAAGTCGTTGCTCACCAGCAGGATCCGAGGCATCTGTCGGAGGGTAGCGGTGCCGTCGCGCGCGGTGGGCAGCTGGTGCGTTCAGCCGATCCGGCTCATGGCCGTGACTTGCCGCCACGGGACCGGGACGACTTTCACCACGTCGCCGCTTTGTGGCGCGTTCACATACAAGCCGTCACCAACATAGATGCCGATGTGGCTGATCGGTGAGTACAGCGCAATGAGATCGCCTGGCTGCAGATCGGAACGCCCAACGCTACGACCCATCCGCGCCTGCTCCTCAGCTGAGTGCGGCAGACCCGGCATCCCCGCCCGCTCGAACGCCCACTTCACCAGCCCCGAGCAGTCGAAGGTGATCGGGCCGTCGCCACCCCAGACATACGCCGAGCCTTGCTTGCTCAGCGCGATCCGCGCCGCTTGGACCGCAGTACCGGTGCCGACGAGGTTGATCGGGAAGTGGATGTTACCGCCGAAGAGGTAGACAGCGCGCTCTTGGCGGGTCAGCTCCGCGAGGTGCTTCGTGACAACCTGAATCTGAAGATCCATCTCGGCGCGGGAACGGGTCAGATCGCCTTCGAGCCGCGCGGCGTCGTGTTCGGCTTGGGCTGCCCGAGCCGCGGCGTTGCTCGTCGACTGCTCTGCGTGCCGGGTCTGCGCGACGGCGCCGGTGAGCCGGTCCAAGGCCTGCTTGTTGTCCACCGCGAGCATGTCCAGCGCCGACATCTGGTCCAGGAAGTCTTGGGGAGAGTCGCTGACCAGCAAGGCGGACAGCTGGTTGAGTCGGGCACCCTGGAATGAGGCGTTAGTCAGCCTGTCGACCTGACCGCGGTACTGGCCTTGGACCACCCTGGCGCGCTCCGCGGCGCCCTCTGCGGCGCTTGCGTCAGCCTTGGCCCGTTCCAGATCGGCACGGCGGGCACTCAACTGGTCGCGGGCATAGTGCCACCGTTCTGTGAGTACCTCAGCTTGCCGATTCAGCTCGGCAAGCTGCTGCGCGGCATCTCCGGGCACCGAGGGCTCGGCAGTGGCTGGAGTGGGCATCAGGCTGACCAGAGCAACCACGGTTGCGACGGTCAGCACAGCCGAAACACCGCGCTTGGCTACCCGGCGCTTCCGATGATGCGATAACACGTCGCGGCTATCTCCTCTCCCCTAGGACCACCTACCCTGCCGCCTTGTCGGGCGGGACCTACCGCAAGTCTCGGGAAGATTACGAAAGGTCACCAACCTTGTCACCACCGGCGCGCCGGGTATGGGGCAGAATGACCGCTGGGCAGGATGGGCGTCACCGTGACCGGCGGGGTCTTCGGCTCGACCGATCAGCCTGCGTACCGCTTGGACCGCTCACAGTCAGTTGCGGACCGCTCAGCGCTCTCGCGTCGGTGGTCCCGAAAAGACGTGCCCGTTCCCGGCGTTGGGTCATCTCCGTCCCGATCCACCAGCTGCAGGCGAGGCACCATGCCAGCCTCGGCCAACGTGTCCAGGGCCAGCCGCTCAGCGCCATCCAACTCCACGCCGCCCGGTAGGGCTCCGAGCAGCACCGTGATGACGCAGTCCTGGCAGGCGATGCCGCGCACCTCACACCGGTCGCAATCAACGATCATTTTCGGGGCTCCGTCTCTGTCGTGATCTAGTCACTACGGACGGTAGACGGTGACCCTGACAACGTCGGGTGGCGCAACGTCGGCGACGTATCGATTCAGCCATGTTCCGGTCTGGCGGAAATGGCATCAACCGATCCGGCGGACCGCCGTGACATCCCGCCACGGGACTCTGGAGACTTTGACCACATCTCCGCTCTGCGGTGCGTTGAGATAGAGCCCGTTGCCTACGTAGATGCCGATGTGGCTTACCGGCGAGTACAGCGCAATGAGGTCTCCTGGTAGCAGCCCGGACACTACCGGAGTGCCCACTCTTGACTGGTCGTAGGCCACCCGCGGAAGGCTGACCCCGACCTGGCGGTAGGCCCACATCACCAGACCTGAGCAATCGAAGGTGGTCGGCCCCTCGGCGCCCCAGATATACGGCGCTCCCTGCCGGGTTAGGGCAGCCCGAAGGGCCCTGATCCCGATAGTGTCACCGGCTATGTCGATCGGATAGTCGGTGAATCCTTCCGCGGCGTAATGGGAGAACTCCTCCGTGGTGAGCTTGCCGAGGCGCTCCTGTACCAGATTGATCTGGCGACCCATCTCAAGCCGGGCTTGTGCGACGTCACCGGCGATCCGAGCGGCATCGAGTTCAGCGACCGCCGCTCGCGTTTCGGCGTCGGTGGCAGCAAGCTTGGCCTGCTCGGTTCGGGAAACGGCGACTGCGAGCTTGTCCATCGCGGCCCTGTTACTCGCCGCCAGCACGTCCAGGGCGGACATCTGGTCCATGAACTGTTGCGGCGAGTCGCTGATCAGCATCGCGGTCAGGCTGCTGACTCGGACGCCCTCGAAGGTGGCGCTGGTCAGCCGATCAACTTGTGCACGGAAGGCACTCTGAGCCGCGCGGGCCTGATCGGCGATAGCCGTGGCGGCCGCGGCGTCGCTATGCGCGCGTTGCGCGTCGACCCGACGAGCATCCAGCCGGTCGGTCGCGAGCTTCCACTGCTCGGTGATCACCTCCGCCTGCCGGCTCAACCCTCGAACCTGCGCAACTGTGCCGTTCGGGTCGGGCGCCGGGCCAGGGGCAGGATCGGCAGCTGCGAGTGCTGGTGGCATGCTCAGCACCGCAGCGAAGGCAAGGGCAGCCGCCACGCTCCGAAGCACGCGGTCCCGACGTTGAGACACCACCCGCGGCCATCTCCTGTTCTCGGACCATCAATGTCCGGCGGCGTGACTGGAAACGGGAGAGGCCCCCCCGCATGTCACTTAACGGCTCCCCGGACGCATGGGCTCGGATCTTCACTCCAACGGCGCGGCTAAGCCGCCCAGCCGTGACTTTCCCCCAACTGTAATTACTTTCCGTAACATTACCTTCGATCACCGGTACGGTCCGTGACAGCACCCCCAGCCCCAGCCCAACGTTGGTGGCTCTTCAAGTACAGCCAACCCGGCCGCTGAGCGGTCCCCAACTGCAGCCAACCCTGCCGCATGCGCGCGGCATCGATCGTTAGCGGACAGTGGTGGACAGTTCGGTGGTCAGCTCCGTCCAGCGCGTCAACATCGCAGCCGCTGCGCCAGAGTCGACGGCCTCGGCGGCGCGCTGGATCATTTCTCGGATATCGGCGACCAGATCGCCGGTCGGACCGCGGTGCGCGACCAGCGCCGCGCCAGCGTTGAGGAGCACGGCATCTCGCACCGGGCCGGCATCGCCGGCCAGCAGGCGCCGCACCGCATCGGCATTGACCGCCGCATCCCCACCGCGCAATTCCTCGACGCCGGCCACCGGCACGCTCAGCGCAGCCGGGTCCAACTGATCAAGCCGTACCGCGCGACCGTCGACCACCCACACCGAGGTGGTAGTCGTGGTGGTGATCTCGTCGAGCCCGTCATCGCCACGCACCACCAGGGCGCTTACCCCTCGATCAGCGAGCACCTGGGCCATCACCGGCGCCATCCGAAGATCCGCGCAGCCCACCAGCGCAGCTCCCGGCTGCGCCGGATTGATCAGGGGACCGAGAAAGTTGAAGGCCGTCGGGATCCCGATCTCCCGTCGCACCGCGGCCGCGTGCCGCATCGCGGGGTGATAAGCGGGTGCGAAGCAAAATCCGATGCCGACCTCCGCGACGCACCGGGCTACCTGCTCCGGGCCGAGATCAATCGCTACGCCGAGTGCCTCGAGCACATCCGCAGCGCCGCACTGTGACGAGGCAGCGCGGTTGCCGTGCTTGATCACCGGTGCACCGGCGGCGGCAGTCACCAACGCGGCCATAGTGGAGATGTTGACCGTGTGCGCCTGGTCGCCGCCGGTACCGACCACGTCGATTGCCCGCTGCGCGACGTGCACCCGGCGAGAATGCGACAGCATCCCATCGGCCAGGCCGGCGATCTCCGCCGGAGTCTCGCCCTTGATCCGCAGGGCAACGACGAAAGCGGCCAACTGCGCCGGTGTTGCCAGCCCAGACATCACTTCGTCCATCGCCCACGTGGCGTCTTGGGTATCCAGATCTGCGCCCGCGATCAGTTGCCTGAGCAGTCCTGGCCAGCTGCGGGATCGGGTCGGCGCCACCATGGCTTCGCAGCCTCAGCCGTTCGCTGCATGTGGCCGGCGCGTGCGAAGCACCTCGGCCACCGTCTCAGCGGCGGTCAACGGATCCAACGGATGGACGATCACCGCATCGGCCTGCGACCACACCGCCAACCAGCGGTCGTCCCTGCGCCGCACCGCGATGATCACCGGGGGGCACTGCGCGATCTCGTTCTTGAGCTGGCGGGAAAGACCCATCCCGCCGGTGGGCTGCGCTTCACCGTCGAGGATCGCCAGGTCGACGCGACCCGCGTCGACCTCGGTCAGCACCTCGGCGATCGTCGCGGCCTCGACATAGCTCACCCGGCCGACGTCCGCTGCAGGACGCCGTCCCACAGCGTTGATGATGGCCTCGCGCACCTCTGATCGGTGACTGAAGACCAGCACTGTGGTGGTGTCACTCGAAGGGTTCATGTGGAGGTCGAGGTCCTCGGTGTCGGGTGTCCGCGGACGGCCTCGCAGGTGACCGGCTGCACCACGCGGGCATCGGCGGGACGGATTGGCGGGCCAATGATATACGGCCAAAATCGCACGCACTGGCGGGATCACGTGGCGTGACCCTCTGTGTCACGATCTGCCGCCGTGTGCTGCCATCCGGGGGGAGACCGCGTGAGCCTGGTCACTCTTCGCGGCATCCAATCGGCCCCGGTCCTGCCAGGGCCGACGCCTTTCGTCATAATGCTGAGCGTGACCCCCTCGTCCAGCCTGGCTGCGCCCTCGATCAGCCAACGGGTGCACTCGCTGAACCGGCCCAACATGGTCAGCGTCGGCACCATCGTCTGGCTGTCCAGCGAGTTGATGTTCTTCGCCGGCCTGTTCTCGATGTTCTTCACGGTGAAGGCGCAGCACGACGGCCCGTGGCCGCCGGTGTTGGCATCCACCGGGGAGCCTATCCACCTCGACGTACCCTATGCACTGGTGATCACGATCGTGCTGGTGGCCTCGTCGTTCACTTGTCAGTGGGGAGTCTTCAAGGCGGAGCAGGGCGATGTCTTCGGGCTCCGGCTCTGGTACTCGATCACGTTCGCGATGGGCTTGTTCTTCGTCCTCGGGGCCGCGAACGAGTACCGCACGATGGTCGGTGAGGGCATCACCATCCCATCAGGGGCCTTCGGGACTGTGTTCTACCTGCTCACCGGCTTTCATGCGTTGCACGTGACCGGCGGTCTGATCGCGTTCATCTTCCTCATCGTCCGGACGAAGCTGAGCAAATTCACCCCGGCGCAGGCCACTTCCGCGATCGTTGTGTCGTACTACTGGCACTTCGTCGACGTGGTCTGGATCGGCTTGTTCGCCGTTATCTATATTTTGCCCTAGGTACCGGAGCGAGGGGGCCGCGCAGGGAAGCCCCAACCCGGCTAGCGCACCGAACCGGAACGAGACAGCAGGGGTAGCCGAGACCGATGAGCAGCGACACACCAGAAGCCCGATCGGGCCCCCCCGGATCGAACGTTACGAGGGCGTCGGGCCAAGGAATGCTCCGGGCCGGACAGCGGGGGGGACATAGCCGGTTGCGTCGTCGCTTGTCGGCGATGCTGGCACTCGGCGTGGCGTTGGTGTCTGCCGGCGCCCTGTATGCGGTGTTCGCTCCGCAGGCCCAGGTCGCGCGTGCCCAGGAGGATCCCGCACTGGTACGCCAGGGCGAGCAGCTCTACAACAACGCCTGCATCAGCTGCCACGGCGCGAACCTCCAGGGGGTGAATTCTCGCGGGCCGAGCTTGATAGGCGTTGGCGAGGCCGCGGTCTACTTCCAGGTCTCCACCGGGCGGATGCCTGCGACCCGGCAGGAGGCCCAAATCGCCGAGAAGCCGGTCAGGTACGGCCCCCAGGAGATCGACGCTCTGGGCGCCTTCGTGCAGGCCAACGGCGGCGGTCCGGTAGTGCCGTCGAAGGACAGCCTCGCCGGCGGCGACCCGGCTCACGGTGGTGATCTCTTCCGGCTCAACTGCGCGTCCTGCCACAACTTCACCGGACGCGGGATCGCGCTGTCCTCTGGCAAGTACGCGCCCGCGCTCAAGAACGTGGATCCCCAGCAGGTCTACAGTGCGATGATCAGCGGACCGCAGAGCATGCCCCGATTCTCGGACCGGCAGCTGACTCCGCAGGACAAGCGAGACATCATCGCATACGTGCACTCGGTCAGCGCCGAGCCAAATAACCCTGGCGGCTACTCCCTCGGTGGCTTCGGGCCGGTGCCGGAGGGCATGGTCTCCTGGATCGTCGGTATCTCGGCGTTGGTCGGCGTGACACTGTGGATCGGATCGAAGGCGTGAGCGGCCACGAGGGTGCCACCGGAGGATCGACTGGGCAGCAACGGCCCCTCAGCGATGCCGACCTGTCGACGTCGAGCCGCGAAGAGCTGGTCCGGTTGGGCTCGGCGCTGGACGGAGTGACCATCGAGCACCGGGAGGATCCCTTCCCGGTACCGGGTACCCGGGCGGAGAAGCGCACCGAACGCAAGGTCGCGCGGTGGTTCCTCATCGCGGCGTTGGCCGGGCTGGGTTTCCTGGCGGCCTACCTGTTCTTGCCCTTCGAGTACGCGCCACCGGGGAGCCCCGGCCACGGGCACCTGCTCTACCAGCTCTACACGCCGATCATCGGAGTGCTCTTCGGGCTGGCCGTATTCGCCATCGGCGCCGGCACGATCGCCTACGCGAAGGATCTGCTGCCGCACGAAACCGCGGTGCAGGAGCGTCACATCGGTGGCTCCGCGGAGGTCGACCGGGTGACCACTGCCGCGATCCTGGCTGACGCTGCCGCAAGCAGCCAGATCGGCCGGCGATCCATAATCAAACGATCGGCCGCGCTCGGTGGCGGAGTTTTCGGGATCGGACTGGGGGTCTTCGCGCTGGGCGGCTTGGTGCGCGACCCGTGGAAGGGCGGGGATCGCGCCGCGCTGTGGGTCACGCCCTGGGCCTCCTACAACGGTGAGCCGGTGTTCCTGCGCTATGACTCCGCACAGCTCAC
>QHBZ01000098.1 GCA_003244055.1 Pseudonocardiales bacterium
CAGCTCGGCCACAACTACATCGGTACCGAGCACATCCTGCTCGGGCTGATCCGCGAAGGCGAGGGTGTCGCCGCACAGGTGCTGGTCAAGCTGGGCGCTGATCTGAACCGGGTGCGCCAGCAGGTACTGCAGCTGCTGTCGGGCTACCAGGGCAAGGAGCCCGCGGAGTCCGGCTCGGGGCGCGGCGAGGGCACTCCATCGTCGTCGCTGGTACTCGACCAGTTCGGCCGCAACCTCACCGCCAGCGCCCGGGAGGGCAAGCTGGACCCGGTGATCGGCCGCGGCAAGGAGATCGAGCGGGTCATGCAGGTGCTGTCCCGGCGCACCAAGAACAACCCGGTGCTCATCGGCGAGGCGGGCGTGGGCAAGACCGCCGTCGTGGAGGGGCTCGCGCAGAACATCGTCAAGGGCGAGGTGCCCGAGACGCTGAAGGACAAGCAGCTCTATACCTTGGACTTGGGCTCGTTGGTGGCCGGCTCCCGGTATCGGGGCGACTTCGAGGAGCGTCTGAAGAAGGTCCTCAAGGAGATCCGCACCCGCGGAGACATCATCCTGTTCATCGACGAGATGCACACCCTGGTCGGCGCCGGTGCTGCGGAGGGGGCGATCGACGCTGCGTCGATCCTCAAGCCGATGCTGGCCCGTGGCGAGCTGCAGACTATCGGCGCGACCACGCTCGACGAGTACCGCAAATACGTCGAGAAGGATCCCGCGCTGGAACGCCGGTTCCAGCCGATCCAGGTCGCCGAGCCGAGTCTGGATCACACCATCGAGATCCTCAAGGGCCTGCGGGACCGGTACGAGGCGCACCACCGGGTGTCCATCACCGACGGCGCACTCGTGGCGGCGGCCACCCTGGCCGACCGGTACATCAACGACCGGTTCCTGCCGGACAAGGCGATCGACCTGATCGACGAGGCCGGCGCCCGGATGCGGATCCGCCGGATGACCGCACCACCGGACCTGCGCGACTTCGACGAGAAGATCGCCGCGGTACGCCGGGACAAGGAATCAGCTATCGACGCTCAGGACTTCGAGCGTGCGGCGAAGCTGCGGGACTCCGAGAAGCAGCTGCTGATCAAGAAGTCCGAGCGGGAGAAGCAGTGGAAGGCTGGTGACCTCGACGTCGTCGCCGAGGTTGATGACGAGCAGATCGCCGAGGTGCTGGCCAACTGGACCGGAATCCCGGTGTTCAAGCTCACCGAACAGGAAACCACCAGGCTGCTGCGCATGGAGGATGAGCTGCACAAGCGGATCATCGGCCAGCACGAAGCGGTCAAGGCCGTGTCCAAAGCGATCCGGCGGACCCGTGCGGGTCTGAAGGACCCCAGGCGACCCTCCGGTTCGTTCATTTTCGCCGGCCCCTCCGGTGTCGGTAAGACCGAGCTGTCCAAGGCGCTTGCGCAGTTCCTGTTCGGCGATGACAACGCACTCATCCAGATCGACATGGGTGAGTTCCACGACCGCTACACCGCATCCCGGCTCGTCGGTGCCCCGCCTGGATACGTGGGTTACGAGGAGGGCGGCCAGCTCACCGAGAAGGTCCGCCGCAAGCCGTTCTCGGTAGTGCTCTTCGATGAGATCGAGAAGGCACACCAGGAGGTGTACAACACGCTGTTGCAGGTGTTGGAAGACGGTCGGCTGACCGACGGTCAGGGCCGCACGGTGGACTTCAAGAACACTGTGATCATCTTTACCACCAACCTGGGCACCTCGGACATCTCCAAGGCAGTGGGTCTGGGCTTCTCGGCCAGCAACGACGAGACGTCGAACTACGAGCGGATGAAGAGCAAGGTCAACGACGAGGTCAAGAAGCATTTCCGTCCGGAGTTCCTCAACCGGATCGACGACACCATCGTCTTCCATCAGCTCACCGAGGAAGAGATCATCACGATGGTGGACCTGATGATCTCTCGGGTAGAGGTTCAGCTGCGCAACAAGGACATGGAGCTGGAGTTGACCACGATGGCCAAGAAGCTGTTGGCCAAGCGCGGATTCGATCCCGTGATGGGGGCTCGGCCACTACGTCGGACCATCCAGCGCGAGATCGAGGACCAGATGTCGGAGAAGATCCTGTTCGGCGAGCTCGAGGCCGGCCAGATCGTCATCGTTGACACTGAGAACTGGGACGGCGAAGGTACGGGCGAGGACGCTAAATTCGTATTCCGCGGCGCGGCCAAAGCATTGCGGGTACCCGATGCGCCTCTGGTAGACCTGGACAGCGCCCCCAGCGCTGAGTAGATCCTTGTCGTGAAGGGGGGCCCGATCCGAAACCGGATCGGGCCCCCCTTCACGCTGCCCGCCGGATCTCCGCGAGCAAGGGTTGATCACGGTTTGTGTGCCGACGGTGACATAAACTGTCGTCGTCGGCACACAAACCGTGATCTCCTTGTCGAGACGATGACGCCTTGAGTTCTGGTTACCGCAAGTGTCGTTGCAGTGTCAGGGATTACCGGGATCGGCGGATTGGGCTAGCTCGAATTCCAGTAGGGAACTGCCGGTCGACACTGGATTGGCACGGGGACCGGTGTGGGCTTCGGTGCCCGGGCCGGTGCGACCGTTGTGCCAGGCTTGGAAGTGTTCCTCAGATTCCCAGCGGCTGTAGACGAAGTACCTGTTGTCCCCGGAAACGGGGCGCAGCAGCTCGAACCGCAGAAACCCAGGAGCTGACGTCACCGCCTCATGGCGGGCCGCGAACCGGCGCTCCAGCTCGGGACCGGCGCCTTCCGGCACCTCAATTGCGTTGATCTTCACGACGGCCATGCAGCCAGCCTACGGCTACCGGGGGTGGGTCATGCTGGGCATAGCGGTGGCAATGCTGGCCACCGCACCCACCGCACCCACCGCCGTGCCGCAGGCGCTGGCCACCGCACCGACCGCCGCGCCAGCCCGCAACGCCGCAATCGCCATCATCCCGATCGGGAGATTCCCCTACGGGTGGCGGTCAATCCGCCCACCGGACGCGGGTCTACGTTGCAAACAACTCTCCCCCCGGTGGGTGCTCACCGGGGGGGCAGCTCAGCGTTCTCCTGGCAGGGCGTAGCGGCCGTCGAGGGCCGGCTCCACCAGGCCGTCGATCAGCAGCGAGCCCAGGCACCGATCGCGCTGCGCCGCGTCGCGCCAGACCAGGTCCAGCCGGGCCCGGGGCACCGGGCCGGACGCTGCCCGCAGGACGTCGAGCAGTAACCCGCGCACCTGACGATCGGTGCCCGCGAAGCGTTGCGAGGGCCGACCAGGGGAGGTTGGAGCCGGCCGTCCTGCGCGCACCCAGGCACAGTCGCCGGCCACCGGACAGTCGGCGCAGCGCGGGCGGGCGGACGTGCATACGACAGCACCGAGCTCCATCAGCGCAGCGCAGAATCGAGCGGCCCGCGTGGCGGGCAGCACACCATCCACATCGGCCAGATCACGAGCGGTGGACGGCGGTCCGGCGTCGGCGATGCCGTGCATCGCTCGCGCAACCACGCGGCGGACGTTGGTGTCCACTACCGGCACGCGGTGGCCATATCCGAACGCCGCCACCGCTCGGGCGGTGTACGCGCCGATCCCCGGCAGCGCGAGCAGCATCTGCACATCTGCTGGCACCACGTCGTCGTACTGCGTGGCGATGGTAGTGGCGGCGGCGTGCAGTCGTAGCGCGCGCCGCGGGTAGCCCAGCTTGCCCCACGCGCGCACGGCGGTGCCTGGCGTCTCGGCGGCCAGGCTCGACGGCGTGGGCCAGCGAACCAGCCACTCAGTCCACACCTCCGCGACGCGATGCACCGGGGTCTGCTGCAGCATCACCTCGCTGACCAGTACTCCCCACGGCGTGGTGTCCGGCTCGCGCCAAGGCAGTTGCCGCGCATGGGCGTCGAACCAGGAAACAAGCAGTGCCGGGTTCACGGCTGGGCTGGGTTCATGGCTGGGGTGACAAGACCTCGGCGAGATCGCCGGTGTCGACGTCGACGACAAAACCCCGCACTCCCATGGTATTCGTCAGGAACGGGCTACGCCGCACTCGTTCCATCGACTGCCGCACGTCGGATTCGGTGTCCCGGAAGGTCTCGACCGCCCAGGTGGGCCGCAGGCCGGTGGCCTCCTGAAGTTCAGACCAGAACTGCTCATCGGTGAACGACGCCATCCCACACTTGGTGTGGTGCAACAGCATCACTTCGGTAGTCCCCAGCTTTCGTTGGCTGACCGCCAGGGAGCGGATCACGTCATCGGTGACAGCGCCGCCCCCATTACGAATCACGTGGGCCTCACCCGGCTGCAAGCCGAGTACCTCAAACGGGTCGATGCGGGCGTCCATGCAGGCCACCACCGCCACGTGCAGGCTGGGCGGGGACGGCAGCGGTCCGGGACCCCGGTGCGAGCGCGACGCGTTGCGGTCTATGAGGTCCTGTATCGCCGTCATGGGCTACTCCTTCGCTCAGCGTGATTTTCGGCAGTGTGGCACGGTCAGAAGTCTTCGCTGACAAGTCCCCCAGACAGGGCCCGAGGGAGGTCCGGCTGACGTCGGGTTGTCACGAGACGTGAAAGTGCCTACTCTGTGTGTGGGGCTTGGCGCGGTAAATGGGTGGCTGGCCGATCCGTCGGCGGCTACCGCTATTTGTCGCGTCGAGACGAGGTGGTAGGTGTGCTGGTCGTCGGTTCTCGCGGCCGCCTGGGTTCTTTTGCGGGCACGCCCGGGGTGAACGTACCCGGGGTGAACATGCCCGGGGTGACGGGGTTTCGGCGATGACCGCGCCCGCGCCGCGCTGGGATCAGGAATTTCTGCACTCGGCGCTGTTCTACCGCGGAACCGCGGAGTATCTCGACGGCACCGTGACGTTCGTTCGCGCCGGTCTGGCCGCTGGTGAACCCGTGGCGCTCGCCGTGCCGGGTGCCAATCTGCGGCTCATCCTCACCGAACTGGGCACCGACGCCGAGCGGGTCCGGCTGCTCGACATGACTCGAGCCGGCCGTAACCCAGGGCGGATCATTCCCAATGTGCTGCGCACCTTCGCCGATACGCGCCCGCGCGAGCGGGTGCGCATCATCGGCGAACACCTGTGGACTGGTCGCACCGCGAAGGAGTACCCGGCCTGCGCCCAGCACGAGACCTTGATCAGCATCGCGCTCGCCGGCCGCCCGGTCACCATGCTGTGTCCCTATGACGTCGAACGGGTGGGCCCACGGACTCTCGCCGAGGTCGAAGCCAACCACCCTCGGGTGATAGACGCCGGAGGAGAGCGGCCCAGCACGCGCTTCACACCCGAACGCGTCGTCGCAGAAGGTCACCGGCTCTGCGGGTCGCCAGTAGGTCCTGGTTTCACCTTCGATATCACCAATCAGGCGCTTGCCGGCCAGTTCGCTTGCGATCACGCTGCTCGCCTTGGCCTGAGCGGCGATCACTCGGAGCTCAAGCTGATCGTCGGTGAGTTGGTGGCTCGCAGTCTCGTGCACGGCTCGGGCGCTGGCGCGCTGCGTATCTGGGCCGAGCGCGGCTACCTGGTCTGTGAGGTCCGGCACTCCGGGCACATCAACGACCCGCTCGCCGACCGCCCGTTGGCGGACCCCAAGCGACCAGGCGGCCGCAGCCTGCTGCTAGTCAACCATCTGTCCGACCTTGTCGAACAGCGCGCCTGCCCACAGGGTACGACCACCCGGGTGTATCTGAAGCTTCCCAGCGTCGATGAGCCACTGAAGGACCCCGGCGAAGCGGCTCCCGCGCCGCCGCGCGCCCGTCCACCCGCGCCGCCGACGGGCCCGACGCCGTTGCCCTGGCAGACCTACGAGGCACTGCACGCCGCTGAGCGCTTCGGCCGGTATCTCCCGCAGGACGCGCCCGCCGACGCTGCCCGGCCCACCGCTTCGAACACCGAACGGCGCCTGGTCGAACCGGTGCTCGAGGCCTTGACCGCGGTGGAGGCGCTGGCCCGGGTGGTAGACCGGTGGCGGGCGAGGCTGGTGCGCTTGGCTCGGACCCGTGGTGCGCCGTGGACCGACATCGGTCACTCATTGGGAGTGAGCAAGCAGGCAGCTCATGAGCGGTACGGGCGGGCGCGCAGCCGGCCTACCAGACGACCCGGTCAGGTTGGCCCGCTGCCGCCGCCGGTGCAGGGCACGTGATCGACCAGACCAGCCACTTACCAGGTCCAGTCCCTCTCACCAGCTCCAGTTGGAGTGCAATTCGGCGTACCACGAATACGGGTAAGTCTGATCGATCACGAAGGCCATTCCAACACTGCGGGCGAGGTACACGCTTCGCTCCAGCTTGCGGGTGATCGGCCCGACTGGGTCGCCGTTGTTGTCCGACCACGTTTCCCGCTGGCGTATGCAGGTTCGCACTCCGAGGTAGGCGTTGCTGCACCTACTCGGCGGTGACCACACTTGCGAATGGTAGAAGTCCACGGACTTGCCGCTGAACTGCTCGGTGATGGTGCCCCACGCTTGGAGGCAGTAGGGTTGTGCCGGAATATTCCACTGCACGTAGTGTTGGCGGCCTCCGTCTGACGGTAGCGGCGTCATGCTCTGGCAGGAGCCGTCGCCGATCAACTCCCGGTTCACTCGCTGCACGTAGTACTTCCCGAAGCTGCGCCACCCGTCGAGCAGGACCCAGTCGCCGGTGTGAATGAAATGTTCCGCGCTGTCGGGTGGCCACGTCGATGGGTCGCCCCACAACACCTCCGACTCGTCGCCGTGTGGTGTCCACGACCACTGCCCCGCAACGTTCCCGCCGGAGTAGAACTGCCCGGCCTGGCGCTGAGTCATCATGGAGAATTCGCCGTAGTTCGGTGCCGGCGCAGCGATGGCGACCCGTCCGAGAGCGAACAGCAGCAAGGTCAACGCAATGAAGAGGACCCAACCTCTTACTCTGCGTTGCACCGTTGGCTCCCTGTTGCACGATAGCGTGGTGCACCTATCGCTTGCCATCGGCAAATGGTAACTGAACGTTCGGGTCGGGGGTTACGGACCAGGGCCCTGAGCTGGGGTCCGAGCCACGGTTTGCGACCCCAGGCGACGAGCTTGCCCTTGGCGATCGCCGTCCACTGACTCTGCCGGGCGAAGCAAACCAGGAGAAACGCCCCGGGATCAGCTGAGACATGGCAGTCGACTTTGCGCGACGACGGATCCTCGATCGTGAGCGACCCGTCATCGAAGATGAAGAAGAAGCTGTCGCCGCCGCGGATACGGAGGTCGTAGGTGGTCCGGACCCCAGCGGCCTTCGCTTCGTTCACAAACACCTTAGGGCCGAGCATCCTGATGATGGGGACAACGAATCGACCCAGCGCCATGGCCGCATGGGCCGGATCGATTCGCCACGGGCGCCCGGTGGCAAGGGCGATGTCGTATCCGTGTAAGAGCGTTTCGTTCAGCAGATGGTAGGTCAAGGCCGACTGGCGGACAGCCGTGCCCTCGACCATCCAGGCGCGTGGTTCATCATAAAGCCACCGCCAGCCACGACGGCAGTACTGGGCAGTACCTCGTGGACGGCGGACAGGTCCTGTCTTGCCAGGCTGGGCAGACCGATCCATACCTGAGACAGGTGCATGGCGACTTCGCCCAGGTTCCATCGCCCTACGGCGGGAGCTGCCGGGTCCTGGATGGATCGCAGCAGGGTCGTTACCCGCTGGACCTCGTCGCGAAGGGCAACCTGGCCCTGCTGCCAGGCGGCCTGTGTTGCAGGTGCGACCACCCCAGTCCCCTTCACCCGTCGCCGGTGCCCGAGTGTATTCCGAGCAGCGACCGTAGCGATGAATCGTGCGCATCGCAGCCCCTAGATGGCGGATCCCGCAGCCCGGATACCGTCCAGCGACCGCCGGCGGGTGGGGGCTAGTGCAGCGCCGCATAAGTCCTTCGGGGGTTCATGCGGCTCTGAGGAGCTTGGCGTCGTAGGTCCAGCGGAAGGG
>QHBZ01000099.1 GCA_003244055.1 Pseudonocardiales bacterium
TGCGCGCAGCCCCGAGGACTACGCGCAGCGTTGGGAGCGTGACGTGCGTGCCACCGCGGAGCAGCTACGTAGATTGCTCGATGAGCGCCCTGGCGCTCCATGGGCGGAGGTGTCCTGAAGTCATTGGCTCTGCTCCCCTCACGACCGGCGGGAAAGGGCCGGGCGTCTGCGATATCCCGGGGGCATCGTGTGGGCGGCGTCGAAGAAAACGATCACTAAGGTGTCTATTACCGTGCAGTAAGGTGTTCGTTATGCGTATGTCCGACCTTCCATCCCTGGAGGTCTCGCTCACTGTGGCCGCCCCTCCGGAACGAGTCTGGGCGCTGGTCAGTGACGTGACTCGGGTGGGCGACTGGGGCGCCGAATGCGTCGCGGCCAAGTGGGTGGACGGGGCTGACGGCCCGGCGGTCGGGGCCCGCTTCCTCGGTCATCAGGTCCGTCAAGATCGCGAGTGGGAGACTACTTCGGTCGTCATCGAGTCGGAACCGGGCGTCAGCTTCGCCTGGGCAGTGGAAGACCCGGCGTATCCCGCCGCCTCCTGGCGTTATCAGCTCGACTCCGACGGATCCGGGCGCACCGTTGTGCGCTACCGGGCCGTCATGGGTCCTGGCCTCTCCGGACTCACGGCCAGGATCGCCGAAGTGCCCGCTATCGAGGAGCGCATTATCGCCGACCGTCTGAAGGAGCATGATCGGAACATGATGATGACGCTGCAGGCCATCAAACGGGCGGCTGAGCAAGGCTAACCGAAGGGCGGTTCGGCGAGGAGTTGGTTACATGCCTTGTCGTCATAGGACGAGAAGAACGTGTGGAGGTCCGTGAGCATCTGCTCGAACGACGCGGCCGCGAACAGAATCGGCTGGTAATGCGTGATGTCGTAGTCCTGAGTCGCCATGGCGAGAAGATCCCACGGCCGGATTTCCGCATCGCGGAACGCTTCGATTTCACCGTAGGACGACAGAAGGCCGCCGCCGTAGGCCTTCATCGCCCCGTCCTCGTGGAGCACACCGAACTCGAGCGTGAACCAAAAGATTCGGCTGAAGACTTCGAGCGAAACGTCGGTCGTGGCGCGTAGCGATGCCCGCCCGGCCACCTCGTAAAGGTCCGCGAACACCGGGTTGGCCAGCATGATGGCGTGTCCGATGATCTCATGGACGATGTCCGGCTCCGGTGTGTAAAAGGGCGCCGAATGGTGGCGGATGTACTGCGTGGACAGGAACGTTCGCTCCGCGAGAGACCCGTAGAAGGTCCGGGTCGGCACGAGACCGGGCACCGGGCTGATGCGGAAGCCGGTCAGGCCGCGGACCCGCTCGTCAACCACCCGTAGCTGTGGCACGCGCGTCGTCGGAAGCAGCAGTCGCTCTGCGCCGAGCAGATATTCGGCGCACGCGTACTTGCGGTGCTTGCCGGCCAGCTCGGCGGACACGATCCGCCAGGCCTCGTCCTCCTCGGCGGTGTAAGTGACGTCCGGGATCGGATCGCCGCGGCGGTGGGCGGCGCCGATCTCGGCGATCCGCGCCCGCCGCGCGCGGTACGCCGGGTCGCTGAAGCCGGGGTGATCCGCGGGTAGCTCGAACCTGGTAGGCGCGATCGACACGGACATGGCAAGAGCCTGCGCCGGGAGGAACGATTCTTCAACATTAGACCCCGGAAGCTAGACGAATATCCGTTAGTTAAACTCTCCAATCGATGTCCGTCTCACCCCGTGCCCTCGATGACGTCGATCGTCGGATGCTGAGCATCCTGGTCGAAGAAGGCCGCACGTCGGTGAACGAGGTGGCCGTCCGAGCAGGCATCTCCCGTGCGACCGCCTACGCCCGTTACGACCGGCTGATGGGAAACGGCGTCATCCGCGGTTTCCGCGCCGACGTCGATCCGCACGCGATCGGACTCGACGTCGCAGCCATGATCTTGATCAACGTCGAGCAGGCGTCGTGGCCGACGACGCGGGACAAGGTCAGCCGGTTGCCGGGCGTCGAATACGTTGCGATGACGAGCGGCGAATTCGATTTTGTCCTGCTGGTCCGCATGCCCGACATCGCGGCGCTGCGTGATGTCGTCCTCCACCGGCTGCAGGGCATGCCCGAGGTGCGCGCGACCCACACGATCTTCGTCCTTGATGAGGAGCGCCATCCCATCGGGTCGGCACACCACCTCGAGCCCGTTAGCCCCGAGGCGCATCCTCGTCGACCAGCGCGAGACTGATCCGCCCGTAAACCACTCCCAGTCCGATGCTGGTGCCCTCAGGACCGGGTGCGGCCGCAGTGATCGACACCTCGTCGCCGTCGGCGAGAAAGCTGCGGGTGGTGCCGTCAGCGAGGGTCAGCGGCGCGGAGCCGTTCCAGCTGAGTTCGAGCAGCGAGCCCCGCTCGTCCGGTGCGGCGCCGCTGACCGTGCCGGAGGCGAACAGATCACCCGTACGCAGGCACGCGCCGTTGCTGGTCAGGTGGGCCAGTTGCTGCGCGGGCGTCCAGTACATCCCGGCGAACGGTGGACGGGAGACCAGCTGACCGTTGAGCCGGACCTCCAGCGTGATGTCAAACCCCCAGGGCTCGGTGCCGGAGTCGTCGAGATAGGGCAGCGGGTAAGGATCCCGCGACGGTGGCACGTACTCCCAGAACTGGATGTCACGGGCGGACCAGTCGTTGACCAGGCACACCCCGAACACGTGGTTGGCGAAGTCGATGAGCGGGACCGGTCGACCCAGGGCCGATGGCGTGCCGACGACGAACCCGATTTCGGCCTCGAAGTCCAGTGCGGTCGAGGGACCGAAGGTGACGGTGCCCTCGGGGTCGCGCCGCTGGCAGTTCGGCCGGGTGATCGGCGTTCCGGAGACCACCACGGTGCCGGCCCGGCCGTGGTAACCAACGGGCAAGTGCCGCCAGTTCGCCGGTAACGGTGGCTGGCCGGGGCGGAAGATCCCTCCGTAACTCCATCCCGAGGCTGACCTTGCGGGGCACGAAATTGCAGATCACGAAACCGGTGCCGGCAAAAACCTGGTGCGCGGGCGGTGGCTGGTGGATCCGGCCGGTGATCGGCTCGAAGTCGGCGATGTTGACCGCGTAAGGGTACAGGCAGCCGTCCCAGCCGACGACGTCGAAAGTGTGCCGCGGGTAGATGTAGACGGTGCCGGCGAGGCCGCCCATTCCGGGGTCGGCACCGCGATGCTTGATCAGGACCTCCACGTCGGTGCCCTCACCCACCTCCGGCGCACCGGGGCCTCGCAGGTCCCGCTCGCAGTAGGGTGCGTGCTCCTGGAACTGCCCGAACCGGGACAGGTAGCGCGGCGGCGGGGCGATGTGGCTGTTCGCCTCGAGGCAATACGCGCGAAACGGTTCATCCGGGCCCGGCACCCAGCGGTGCGTGGTGCTGCGCGGCAGCACGACGTAATCACCTGTCGCGACCTCAAGCGGACCGAAGCCTGTCTGCACTGTCGCCGAGCCGGACTCGACGTAGACGCACTCGTCGCCGACAGCGTTGCGGTACAGCGGCGAAGCCTCACCCGCGACGACGTAGCAGTTCCGCACGTCGGCGTTGCCAAGCACCAACCGCCGCGCGGTCACCACGTCGTGGCGCTTCCACTCCTGGCTGTCGAACAAATCGTGCAACCGCAGGTGCCGCGGGAGCAGCGGCTCATTGGGTGCGGTGCTGTGGTCGGGCAGCGCCCACGGTCGCGCATCGACGATCGCCGAGGGGATCTGCTCGTGATAAAGCAGCGCGGAGTCCGAGGAGAACCCCTCTTCGCCCATCAGCTCCTCGTAGTACAGGGAGCCGGCGGAGCGGCGGAACTGAGTGTGCCGTTTGCGCGGGATTATGCCCGCCTGGCGGTAGAAGGCCATGGCGTTACAGGTTGCCGCGGCGGGCCTGCTCGCGCTCGATGGCTTCGAACAGTTGGGATCAAGAACGTCTACTGCGACCAGTCCGGGAACACAGCCGCCGTCATCGCCGCCAACCGCGAGATGCAGCGCACCGGCAACCTGCGATCCCCGGAGGAACTCGCGCGGGTCACCGCAACCTACCGGCGCGTCACCGACGCCGACAACCAGCGCGGGATCGCGCATTGCTGAGCCATTGTGTTGGGCGAGTGAGCAAAGGCGGTAGCTTTGTGTTGATATCGCCTTTCGCCGCATCGAGCTGTGATTGGACGAGAAAGATACTGTCGGTGAGATCGGCGCCGGTGAGGTCAGCATCTCTGAAGTCGGCTCCGATGAGGTCGGCCCTTCTCAGATTGGCACCACTGAGGTCAGCGCCGATGAGGTATGCCCCTCTCAAGTTGGCGCCTCTCAGATCGGCGCCTTTGAGGTTGGCCCCGATGAGGTCGGCTCCTCTGCGGTCCATCTTCTGGCGCCGGACGTCGGCTCGCACGAGTTCGCTCGTGCGTAGCAGTAGGGCATTGATGTTGTGTCGGAGCGCCGCCACGTCGAGTTCAATGAGAGTCCGAACTGTGGTGAGTGAACCGTTCGGTCTCGTCGAGCGCGAGGCTGAGTTCACTGTGCAGCGGGCCGGCCGGTTGTAGCGTCAGAGCTTCGGTCAGATACCACAGCAGCTCATGGAGCTGTCGCATGATCGGGAACACCTCGAACATCTGCTCGGCGGTTCGCGGGTCCCGCCGCCAGTCCTTGCCACCGAAGGTCACCTGAGAGACCTGCTGCCCCGCGCCGAAGCAGTCGTACACGGTGCAACCCGGAAAGCCCTCCTGCCGTAGGCGTGGGTGAATGCCGCAACGGAAGTCCGGTTGCAGATGGGGACAAGCATGACCGGCGTCTTTGTCGATCGCGAAGTCTGCAGACGCGGAAAAGGCGGGCACGACACAGCACAGCGCAAAGCAGCGCTGGCAGTCAGCTCGTAGGCTGAGCGGTTTCTCGGTCAACGGGCGCGGCGTCAAGCGGAGTGCCCGGACGCTCTAGCCCTCGTGGGCGACGCGGTCGGTAGAAATGCGATCACTGGCCGCAGTCAACCTCGACAGCTCTTCCGCCATCGTGATCGTGTGGCAGAAAGGATCGATCGAGACCTTCCTGTCGCCTAGGTTCCTGAGCGCCTCGACGGTCACCGGATCCCGCATAGACAGACCCAGATCCTCGGCCCAGCTCATAGCCGATTTGGAATCGGTCATGCTGGTCATCATCTGGCCGCGTTCGTTGTCCGTCCGAGTCTCCTTCACCGACTGCTGGACGGTTCGGATTTGCGCCGGCAAGCGGAAGTCATCGACGACGCGAAGCACCGCAGGATCGGTGTTGAGCCACCGGCCAAGAGCACCTCGGATGCTCTCGCGCGCCTCGGGCACACTTGGGCACAAGCAACGGACGCGAGGCTCTTCGGCGATCTCGACCACCCAAGAGTCGCCGTCTCGTTCGTATACCGCGGTGTAGGTTTCACTCACGTAAACCAGTCCCTCCCGATGCACGGCACCGGGACCAACCTCGAAAAGCTGGTCCAGCCGACCTCACGAGACTACTCGGTCGGCCACGCCGACCCAAGACAGCAGCGGCACTGCCACCGGTAGTAACACTGCGCCGACCGGGCGGTTCACCGTACGTAATCGGTACGCCCCATGGTCCCCCACCGACGGCGGCGCACGGCGCGGGAAGGCCACTAATCGGCCAGCGGCGACCGCTGAGAGTACTGCCCTGGTGTCGCCGCTTGGTGCGCTGTGACGGATCGTTGCACCATCCGAGTGACCACCGGGCGTGGCGAGCCGGGTACTCTGCGACAACCCTGGCATGGTCTACTCACAACCCGCCGGGCGCCCGCTCGGCGCTGAACCATGATCAGACCCCAGGGGGTTGCGATGACTGCGTTGACCGTGGTCACCCAGGCCACCGAGCTGGGCACGCACAACCTGCGTACCTGGATGTTGGACAACGTCGTGCCGCTGCTTCTCCTTGCGATAGCGGTGTTGCTGCTGTGGCTGGGCGGCGGGAAGGGAGACAACGCCGGGGTCATGCGACGGGTCGGAGGTGTGATCATCGCGTTGGGCGTCGTCGGGCTGGCAGTGTCCGGCGCAGGGGTGAACCTCGGAACGTGGATCGCCGGCCTGTTCACCGGTTGAGCGGGGGTGATGCGACGTTGCGGATCCGCACCGATGACGATGTTTACCGAGTAGACGCGGTCTGGCTCGGCCCACCCAAGGCGACATTCCCGTGGCGCGCACGATACGTGGCCTGGGGCGTCGGGATGATGACGTTTCTTGTCGTTCTCGGCCTCGAACGTCAGCTGGGCATCGGCTTCGGCTTCTTCTCCACCGGCTGGGGACTGCTCATCACCATCCTGCTCACCAGGCTGATCGGCTCCCGGATCACCCACGAACGGCCGCTGACCGCCGTTGCCGCGATGTGGGTCCGGGAACTCACGGCCCCCCGGAAGGTGACCGCGGGTCGCGGTGGCGCCGCCAGTCCATCGCGGGTTCGGGTCGAACGCGACCGCCCTCGACCCGGCCAACGCCCGAGCCGTCGCTGGGGTCGCAGGAAGGAGCGCACAGGTGTTCGGGCTCCGACGTCCTCCCAGCAACGGTGAAGGCGACCAACACCAGGGCTCCAACCGGCGCGGGCACAAGCTCCCCGGCGAGGCTGCCGCCCCCACGTACACCCCATCCATCGCGCTGCGCTCCATTGACGGCCACCTGGTCCGTAACGGGCAGGAGGTCTACGCGTGGTACCGGCTCGCGTCGCAGCGCTGGTCGTTCCGCTCGGACTCGCAACGTCAGGACCTGATTCACGCCATCGCCGGCCAGTACGCGGAGTTGCAGGGCCGGTGGATGCACCTGCGGGTCACCGCCCGGCCCTACCCGATCCGGATGTGGGCAGAAGCCCACGTGCGCAACGCGGTAGGCAGGCTGCCCGACACCGTCGGTGCGCTGTCGTTCGACGGCTACATGATCGGTGAGCAACAGCAGCTGCTCGGACACTCGATGGCTGAGAAGGAGGTCTACCTCGGCGTGCAGGTGCAGACCCGTTCCATGGTCGACCGGGTCGTGGAGCGCGCCGCGCCGGTGCTGCGACGGGTGTTTCCCACCGCCGTCGACGCGGAGCTGGTCGCGATCGACGCCGAAGTCGAGCACCTCGACGGCGTGATCGGCGTGGCCGGGCTGGAGGGCCGGCCGGTGACCGCGGGGGAGATGTCCTGGCTGATGCACCGATCGTGCTCGCTGGGCCTGCCAGCGCCGCGCAACCTGCCGGCGGCGCCCGGCGCCACCTGGGAACCGGAGGATCTGGCCAGTTTCACCGACGCCGCGGACTTCCACACCGAGCCTTACGCGCCCACTCTCACCGTTCGCGGTCGCACCGGCTCCAACGCCGGAGTCGCCCGGCACGTCGTGGTGCTCACCGTGGGGCAGATGCACGGGTTGCGGATCCCGGAGATCGACGATCCCTGGGTGCAGCGCTCGGACCGCCTGCCGGCCGGGGTCGAATGGTCAGCCCGGATCTACGTGCGCCGCCCGGAGGAGGTGGCCGGCGAGCTGCAGCGGCAGATGAACAAGGTGCGGTCCCAAGTGCGGCACTACACCGACGAGCACGACCTCGAACCGCCGCAGAGCCTGGTCCGCCAGGCCACCCGGGTGCTGGAGATCGACGACGAGATGACCTCGGGCTTCACCGCGCTGGGCACCCGGGTGCGGTCGTGGTGGCGGGTGGCGGTCTCGGGATCCACTGAACGCGATGCGCTGCGGTTGGCGCAGCAGCTGCTGGACCTGTACAAGCCCAAGATCGCCATCGAGCATCCGGAGTCGCAGTACGCGCTGGCCCGCGAGTTCATTCCGGGGGAGCCGCTGTCCTCGGGTGCCTACCTGCGCCGCGGCTCGGTGATCTGGGCGGCGTCCGCGGTGCCCACCGCCACCGCGGAGGTGGGGGACCGGCGCGGCATCCTGCTCGGCGAGACGTGCACCGCCACCCGGCGCCCGGTCGCCTGGGACCCGTGGATGGCTCAGGAGATCCGAGACTCCTCCGGGTTGACCGCGTTGGTGGCCGGACTCGGTGGCGGCAAGTCCTTCCTGGGCGGCGGCATCGTCTACAAGACGCTGCGGTCCGGCGCGTACTGGACCCTGCTGGACCCCTCCGGCCCGCTGGCCAAGCTGTGCGAGTTGCCCGAGCTGCGGCCCTACGCGCGACCGATCAACCTGCTCAACGCCCAGCCCGGCATCCTCAACCCCTACCGGGTGGTCGGCGAACCGGAGCTCTCGCATTTCCTCGACGAGGAGGACCCCGAGCGGGCGTGGCGGCGGGAGAAGGCACTGACCGCTGCCACCAGGCGCCGGCTAGTACTTGACGTCCTGACCGGAGTGCTCCCGTTCGAGGTCGCCCGGATGGCCAAAACCCGGATCGTGCTGCTCCGCGCGGTACGAGCGGTGGGTGGGCGTCCCGACGCGCACCCCGGGCAGGTGTTCGAGATGCTGCGCCGTGATCCCTCCGAGCACCATGAGCACGCCATAGTCGTCGCGGATTTCCTCGACGAGATGCGTGAACGCATGTCGTTGCTCATTCCGGACAAGGGCGCCGACCCCTACACCGAGGTACGCGACGACCGGCTCACCGTGCTCACCATGTCCGGCCTGACCCTGCCCAAAGACACCATCGGCCGCGAGCACTGGACCGACGCCGAGTCGCTCGGCGTGGAGCTGCTCAACCTCGCCGCCTGGCTGACTCAGCGGTCGATCTACGAGCGCCCGCGCGACCAGCGCAAAGGCGTCTGGATCGATGAGGCGTTCTTCCTGTCCGAGGTTCCCACCGGCCGGGTGTTGATGAACCGCTTCGCCCGGGACTCCCGCAAATGGAACGTCCGCGTGTTGCTGTCGTCGCAGGTCCCGGCGGACTTCCTGAAAATCCAGGGCTTCGTGTCGCTGCTGGACTCGGTCTTCGTCGGACGGCTGGACGACGGGCCCGCACAAGCCGATGCGCTGCGACTGCTCAAGGTTCCCGTCGGAGTGGGATACGAGCAGGTGGTGGCCTCGCTGGGGCGTCGCCCAGGTGGTGACCGGATGACGACCGAACGAGATCGGGCACCCCGGCAGTTCATCTTCGGTGACGGCGCCGGCGGGGTGGAGAGGGTGCGGGTGGATTTCTCCGGCACCCACTTGGAGCACCTGTGCACCGCGCTGGACACCACTCCGGATGCGTTGCGCGACAGCTCGCCGGGAGTGGAGCTACCCAGCGCGGCCGACCTTGCGCCGGAAGAAGACCACGGGTCGGGACGCAGCGGGATCGGTCCGGCCGCTGCGGTCAGGACCCGCGCATGACACTCCGGGTGCTGCGCGGCAGGAGGGTCGCGGCGTTGCTGGCGCTGCTCGGGCTGACGGTGGCCCTCGCGCTGCTCAGCCCCTCGACCGCCTGGGGTTCGGCAGCGCTGGCGCAGGTCCCGGGAGCCGACGACTGCAAGCAGGCACCCAACCCGGAACGGCCTGGCTCCGGCATGGTCGGTGCCATCGATCCCACCCCGCTGCAGGCCGGCGCGCCCAACAGTGCGTACCACGAGGTCGGTTACGCCGGGCTGGTGTGGCACACCTATGATCTGGGCTGTGGTCCTTCGGGTCTGCGCAACCCGAACGCGGTGATCGACACTTGGACCGGCAACCTGCTGTTCGATGTCGGCAAGGCGATCGTCGGCGCTACCAACGGGCTGCATTACGCGCTGTCCGATGGGGGCCTGCTGGCTCCGTTGAACGATCTGATCGTCTCGGGCACGGTCGCGCTGTACGACAGCGTGTACGCGCCCTGGTTCGGGCTGGTCGCAGTACTGCTGGCGATCGTGCTGTTCCGATCGATCTGGCGCGGCGACCTCGCCGCGGTGAGCAAACGTGCGGCGTGGGCGTTGGCCGGCATCTGGCTGGCGGCCGCGACCTACCTGACCCCGCTGCTGTACACCCAGGTGCTCGATGGCGTCCTGGTCGAGGGCAGCAACGACGTGCGCAGCGGCTTCCTGCACGAGGTCGGTATCGAGCAGCGCGATGCCCTACCGACCCTGCTGCACGACCAGATCATTTATCGCAATTGGCTACGCGGGGAGTTCGGTTCCCCGGACGGTCCGCAGGCCGCCCAGCTCGGCCGTGACCTGCTTCGCGCGCAGGCCTACACCAAGCAGGAGATCGCCGACGGCGCGGACGATCCGAAATCCGGTGTCGCGGACCGCAAGAAGCAGGAGTACAAGGCGATCGCCGATCGGACGGGCAGCGCCTACGGCTACTTCCAGGGGATCGACGGCAACCGGATCGGCGTCGGGTTCCTGGCTGCTCTGCAGGCGGTGATGTTCGGGCTGTTCCAACTGCTCGCGCAGGCGGCATTGTTGCTGGCTCAGGTGCTGCTGCGGGTGGTGATCCTGCTGGGCCCGATCATCGGTCTGATCGCGATCCTGTACCACGACCTGCTGCGTGGCGTCGGTCGCGCGGTGGGTGCCGCGCTGCTCAACATCGTGGTGCTGTCAGCGCTGGCCGCGCTGCACACGCTGGTAATGGTGTGGGTTTTCGACCCCACCCGCAACATGTCGGTGCTGGCGCAGATGCTACTCGCCGGAATGATCACCGTGGTGTTGTTGCTGGTGGCCCGCCCGGTTCGGCGGATGTGGCAGATGACCGAGCTTGCAGTCGGCGCGGTCGGTGGGGCGCTACCTGCTGCGCCCCCGGGTGTGCTGGCCCGGCTGCGGCGGCGCCGGGCAGATGTCGATGCCAGCCCTTCGGAGCGGTTCTGGGAGGAGGCGCGCGGCTCTGATTCGGATCCGGGGGCACCGATCGCGGACGGGGCAGGCGGCAGCCGGGTCCGCCCAGAGGCTGACGCGCCGGTGATCGTCACGGCCGGGCGGATGGACCGCAGGGGGGGTGGCCCCGCGGGTACGCCGGCGCTCGGTGCGAGCCGCCCTACCGCCCTCGGCGGCCCTGGCCTGGGATCAGGCGAGGCGGCTTTGACGGGGTCCAGCGCGAACTCGTTACGGCCGGATCGGTTGGCTGCGGTGCCAACCGCGTTCAACGTGACCGCCAGCAGCCGGGCTCGCGCCGGCGAGGATCCGGTGTACGTGCCTTCAGCGGTTAGTAGTTCCCGGGCCGCACCGCGGGAGGCCGGGCTGGACGAGGTGGCCGGGCGCCCGGTTTGGGTGGTGTACCGGCCGTCAGCCGGCCTGGAAGTCGGCTCGGATGTTAGGTCGGAATCCAGGTTGGAGAATGCTGACGGCGGCAACGCCCGGATCGCGGACTGACCGGGAGCGCGCCGTGCCGATCCGGACCCACCGCGGCCGCACAGCCGTCTACCGCAGGTTCTGGGGCTGGCCGGTGCGTTCGCCCAAGCACCTCGCCGGCACTGTGTTGGTACTCCTCACGATCGGCGTCGGGCTCGGGCACGCGTTGCCCGACAACCGGGGCGGCGCGAGTTCCGCAGCGCCCTCGATCAGCGCTGAGCGGAAACCGAGAGCGGGCTCGTTCGCCCAGGCGCCACGCTCGGCGCTAGCCGATCCGGGCCTTGGCCGGCAGCTAGCTGTGCCGTCCCCGAGCGCCCCGGCCCCGGCCGCCGCGCTCACCGCCGCGCGCTCCTGGGTCAATGGGTTTCTCACCGTCCCGAAGGGCATCACCCCGGCGCGCTGGGCCGAGCAGTTGCGGCCTTACACCACCGACGACCTGTTCCCCGAACTTCAGTCGATCAACCCGGCGAACGTCCCCGCGGGGCAGATCATCGAGGCGCCGCGGACCGTCAGTGCGGGCGCGAGTTCGGCTGAGGTGGACGTACCGACCACTGCGGTAGTGCTGCGGCTGCTCCTGGTCTCCACCCCCGCTGGCTGGCGGGTAGCCAGTTACGAGCGGGCGGGTTGAGCCATGCGCCGGTGGCTGGTCGGGCTCTTGGTGGTCGGCGTGCTCGGCGGTCTCATCGCGTTGGCCGCGATCTCCACCCTGCTCGGCGGCGTCGGTTCCGGCGACTTCAGGTTCGGGGCACCGTGCGGCTCTGTGCTCGCGACAACCGACCCTCGGGAAGCGCCGCGAGTGGCAGTGAGGGTCAGCGACCTCGATACCGAACAGCGGGCCATCGTCGATCAGATCATCGCGATCGGGAAGCAGCGCCAGCTGCCGCCACGGGCCTGGCAGATTGCCATCCAGGCTGGGATGACGGAGTCCCGGCTGCATAACCTCCCCTACGGTGACCGGGATTCGCTGGGCATCTTCCAGATGCGTCCGTCCCAGGGCTGGGGCAGCGTCGCTCAGGTCACCGACCCGGTCTACGAGATCAACAAGTTCTACGACAAGCTGCTGATGGTTCCCGGCTGGGAAACCCAGCGGCCAGGGGATTCGGCACAGTTCATCGAGCGGTCGGCCTTCCCTGCGCGGTACCACCAGTGGGAACCACTGGCCGTCAATGTGATCGGCGCCGTGGGCGGGGACGTCACCCAGTACGTCAAAGCCTCCTGCGCCACACCCCTACCGGCGCCCTCCGAGATCGCTGGACGGGCGATTCAGTACGCGCTGGGCGAAATCGGCAAGCCCTACGTCTGGGGCGCCACCGGCCCTAACTCCTACGACTGCTCGGGGCTGATGTTGCGCGCCTACCAGTCGGCCGGAGTCACGCTGCCCCGGGTCGCGGCGCAGCAGTACTGGGCCGGAACCCAACTGCCGGTGCGCCAGGCTCAACCCGGGGACCTGCTGTTCTGGGGGTATGACACGTCGAATCCGGCTACCATCCACCACGTCGCGATGTATCTGGGTAATGGCCGCATGGTGGAGGCGGCGAACCAGACGGTGCCGCTGCGGCAGCGAGCGGTGAACTTCGATGAGCACGAACTGATGCCGCTCGCGGTCCGGCCTGGGGTGCCGCTCGCGAAGGCCTGAGATCTGGAGGTGTAGGTGTACGCGTCAGACCCGATCCCGCGACCAACCCGTCGGCCGGCTTCGGCCACACCACTACGGGACCACCTCGAGGCGGCCAAGCTGGGTGTCGACGAGGGCTACGTGGTGTTGCCCCGGTCACTGGCCGAGGAGATGCCCTTGCCCTGGCAGCAGCAGATGGCCTACCTCATCGATGAGCTACATCGGACCTATGGCGATCTGGCGTGGCCCATCTACCGCGTGGTGCCCAGCCGCGTCGAACGGCTGGTCGACCTGGACGAGGGCCAGCTCGCCGAGGCCGGGTACCTGCTGGAGATCGACACCACCGGAGAGCTGGTTTACCGGGACCGCGATGACGTCGTGGTGTCGGATCCGCAATCCAGGGAGGTCCTGGTGTCCTGCCTGGATCCGATACACCGCCGCCCGCCGGCGATCAGCCCGTGACCTGCACACCTCGGGAAGCGGCCATGCGTTGAAAGTGGTAGCACACGAAGTGCTACTGTGCTGGGGTGGAACGTATCGGTATTCGCGAACTTCGTCAGAACGCATCCCGTTACCTCGCGCTGGTCAAGGCAGGCGAGACCGTGGAAGTGACCGACCGCGGCGAACTGATCGCGCTGCTGGTGCCTCCGCAGCGCTCCCGCATTACAAGAGATCGGCTGATCGCCGCCGGAAAGCTCATTCCGGCGGCCACCCCAACTGGGCGTCTACGGTCACCGCACCCTGTGCCGGCCACGCCGGGCGAGCCAACCAATCAAGAGCTGCTCGACGCCGAACGCGAGGAGCGGCTGTGATCTACCTGGACTCCTCCGCGCTGATGAAATTGGTCCGACTGGAGGATGAAACCGTAGCGCTGCGCGACTGGCTGAGGGAGCGGCCCGAGCAGTCCGCGGTCAGCAGCGAACTCGGCCGGGCGGAGGTGCTCCGGGCGGCGCGGCGGGTCGGCGGTCGAGCCCTGACTGAAGCCCATGCGGTGCTCGGCGACATCGACCTGGTCCCGCTCGACCGCGCGGTTCAAGATCTCGCCGCCGACATCGGCCCGCCGTTGCTGCGAACCCTCGACGCTCTCCACCTGGCCTCAGCAATATTGTTCAGCGAGGAGCTGATGGCGTTCATCGCCTATGACCATCGACTCACCAGCGCGGCCCAGGCCGCGGGCCTGAACGTCGCCACACCCTCCTGATGCGCCGCATCCCACCAGCGTGGCCCCGCCAGCCCTGAGCCACCTGCAGGAACTGCGGGATGTAGAACACCACCCCGAGCAGCACCACCGACAGCACGGAGATCAACAACATCGAATTGGTGAACGCCCAGTACCGGAAAAGCCGGATGTCCAGCAACGGATCTGCGACCGCCAGCTCGATCACCACGAACAACGCCAGGCTCAGCGCGCTGTAAGTGAGCAGACCCAGGATCCGGTAGGAACCCAGCCCCAGGACTGGCCCTCCGAGGTCGCCAGCAGCAGCGCGAACAGCCGACCCGCGATGGTGAAAACAACCCAGCACGTCCAAACCGCCGGTGCGTAATTAGGATACGTGGCGTATCCTATGGCGGAGGATGCGGCGAGGTGCACACAAGGATGGGTAGCTGGTGAAGCGGAGGAAAGGCGTCCGGGTCGCCAACGTGGAGCGGCGGACACTGGTCACCCAACCGGCCACGGGGTACGCGGGGGGTGCAGGTATGCGACGGTTCGCCGTATGGACCGGCCGCTCGTACGGTTTCGTCGACGGGCCGCTCCGCGAGGTCGGGGCGCCACTGCGTGCGCGCCGGTGACAACCGTTTGCGCTCAGCATCCTCAGCAATGATGAGAATTGAGGGGATCGGGATGACCGGGCACACGGGTTGCGTGGTCGTCGGTGGCGGCCCGGCCGGCATGGTGGCAGGGCTGCTGCTGGCCAGGGCCGGGGTCGAGGTGACGGTGCTGGAGAAGCATCCCGACTTCCTGCGCGACTTCCGCGGCGACACGGTGCACCCCTCGACGCTGACCCTGCTCGACGAGCTGGGGCTGGGGGAGAAGTTCGATGCCGTGCCGCACAGCGAGGTCACCGTTGCCGGGTTCCCCGCCGCCGACGGCGGCATGATGAAGCTGGCCGACATGACCCGGCTCAACGTGCCGCACCCGTACATCGCGATGGTGCCGCAGTGGGACTTCCTCAACCTGCTCGCCCACAGCGCCGGCAAGGAGAAGACGTTCACGCTGCGGATGGAGACGGAGATGACCGGCCTGATCCACGAAGGCAGCCGGGTCGCCGGGATCCGCTACAAGACGGTCAAGGGCAGCGAAGGGGAGCTCCGGGCGGATCTGGTCATCGCCGCGGACGGCCGCTGGTCGCTCGCCCGGCGCGAGGCGGGCCTTGCGCCCAAGGAGTACGACTGCCCGTTCGACGTCTGGTGGTTCCGGCTTTCGCGTCACGACGACGAAGGCGACGGGATGCTCACCCTGCGGATGCGCAGCCGCCGGTTCGCCGTGCCGCTGCCGCGCCCCGGCTACTTCCAGATCGCCTACCTCGCGCCCAAGGGCGCCGATCTGCGCAGGGAAGGAATCGAGGCGTTCCGCGCCAACGTGACCGAGGTCTGTCCCGAGTTCGCCGACCGGGTGGGCGAGCTGGAGTCGATGGATGACGTCAAGTTCCTCGACGTGCGACTGAACCTGCTGAGGGAGTGGCACATCGACGGCCTGCTGTGCATCGGCGACGCGGCCCACGCCATGTCGCCGGTCGGCGGGGTGGGCATCAACCTCGCCGTACAGGACGCCGTCGCCGCCGCGACGCTGCTAGCTGAGCCGCTTCGCCGCGGCCGGCCCACCCTGGCCGACCTGGCAACGATCCGGTCGCGACGGCGGCTGCCCACAATGCTGGTGCAGGGCCTGCAGCGGATACTGCACCGGGCCGTGATGCGCCCGGTGATGGCGGGCAAGCGCAACGGCCCACCCCCAGCGATGACCAAGCTGTTCGCCCGGTTCCCGTGGCTGTCCTACCTACCCACCCGGCTGCTCGGCCTCGGCCTGCGACCCGAGCACGCCCCGGCCTTCGCCCGCCGCCCGATGGAACGGGTCGAGTCCTAGAAACGGCACTGATGCATTAGGCGATCGGCCCACCGAAGCTAGCCCAGCTGCTGACCCAGAAGCCGCGCAGCGGTGTCCGGCGCGTTGTCGCGATCAGCACGATCCCGGTGTCGCGGCCGGAGGAAAAGAGCTTCGTCGATCGGTACATCGCCTACCCGCTGCTGACCTGCGCACCGCCACGGACGTCGACTGGACGGTGCTGCGGCCACCGCGCTTGCTCAATCGCCCCGCGACCGGCTGCGCATTCCGGCGCAATGGCCCGCTGCGTCCAAGGTTCTGGCCCACCTGATCCGATTGGTTTTGGTCCGGGACGGTGGGCGGTTGGGTCGAAGCGAGCTGGCCGGTGAGATCACGCCGATCCCCGAAGCCAAGATGGCCAGCGCGGCCGCCGTCACGCCCAGGTAGTCACCACGAACATCCACCAGCTGATCACCGGGGGTGATCAGCTGTGCCTGCGGTGATCCACCAGATCCGACCGTGACCCGCCGACGTTGCCGTGTGGGCGGTGACCGGCCACCCTGGAAACGAGGTAACAGCCACCGCCTGTGGTAATCGGGGGACTCGCTGGGCGGCCACGCGCCGCCGGAGGGGTCAGTGGTACGTGTGTTCAGGAGCCGGGTAGGCGCCGGTGCGGACGTCCTCGGCGAAGTGGCTGGCGGCCGCGCGCAGCCCGTCGCCGAGATCGGCGTAGGTCTTGACGAACTTGGGCGCGGTGCCACCGCCGACGTGGAAAGCCGCCATGTCCTGCCACACCATCACCTGGGCGTCACATGCCGGTCCGGCACCGATCCCGATGGTGGGCACGCTCGCCGCCGCGGTGACCCGCGCAGCCAACTCAGCGGGGACGACTTCCAGCACGATGGCGAACGCCCCGGCGGCTTCCAGGGCTTTTGCGTCCTCTAGGAGCTGCTCCCCGTGCTCGCCCCTGCCCTGCACCTGATAGCCGCTCATCGCGTGCACCGACTGCGGGGTGAGCCCGAGGTGGGCCATCACCGGCACTCCCGCCGCGACCAGTGCCTCGACCTGCGGCACCACTCGGCGGCCGCCCTCCAGCTTCACCGCGTGCGCGCCGGCCTCTTTGAAGAAGCGGGCTGCTGTCTCCAGCGCCTGAGTCGGTGAGCACTGGTAGGAGCCAAAGGGCAGGTCGGCGACGACCAGCGCTCGGCGGGCCCCGCGGACCACCCCGCGCACCAGCGGCACCAGTTCATCGACGGTGACCGGCACTGTCGTGTCGTAGCCGTAGACGACGTTGGCCGCCGAGTCGCCGATCATCAGCACGGGGATTCCGGCGGCGTCGAGTAACCCGGCCGTGGAGTAATCATACGCGGTGAGCATCGCCCATTTCTCACCGCGGTGTTTGGCCGCTATCAGGTCGTGGACGCGGACTCGCCTGACCTTCTGGTCGGGTCCCACCGGACCGCCGTACAGCGTTTCAGGTTGGGCAGCAGCTGTGGCCATCATCGACCGTCCTCCCTCGAGGCCGGCCGTCGCTCGCCGGTCCCCGGGTCATGCCGGATCGTTAGTACCAAAAGCCTGGCACTGATTGTCAGAGCTTGGCACTAGCGTGCGACGAGACTCACAGCTACTGCTCTTACGCGGTGCCGGCCTCGTCGGGTCTGCGTTCGCGCCAGCGGTTGGTGATCGGCAGACGCCGGTCCCGGCCGAAGGCCTTCAAAGTGATCTTCGTGCCGGGCGGATACTGCCGGCGTTTGTACTCCGCGGCATCCACCAGCCGGACGATCCTCTCGACCAGCTCGGGCGCGAACCCAGCCGCCACCAGGTCGCTGAACCCGCGGTCGCCCTGCACATAGCCGTCGAGCACCTCGTCGAGAAGCCGGTAGTCGGGTAGTGAGTCGATGTCGAGCTGGCCGGGACGAAGCTCAGCCGAGGGCGGCTTGCCGATCGAGTTCGGGGGGATCGGCGGGGTCTCGCCCCGCTTGTCGGCCAGCTCATTGCGCCACCGCGCCAGGGCCCATACTGCGGTCTTGGGTACGTCCTTGATCGGCGCGTAACCACCGACGGCGTCGCCGTAGATCGTCGAATACCCCACGGCGAGCTCGGATTTGTTTCCGGTGGCCAGCACCAGATGACCGTGCTGGTTGGACAGCGCCATCAGGGTCACCCCCCGGCAGCGGGCTTGGACGTTCTCCTCAGCGATTCCAGACAGACCGAGCTGGCGCACGAAAACCTCGACCATGTCCCCGATCGGTTGCACCTGATAGTGCAGGCCGGTGCGCTCGGCGAGGTCGGCGGCGTCGGTCCGGGAGTGCACGGAGGAGTACGACGACGGCATCGACACCCCATACACAGCGCCGGCGCCCAGCGCGTCCACCGCTAGCGCGGCACACACCGCGGAGTCGATCCCGCCGGACAGTCCGAGCACCACCGAGCCGAATCCGTTCTTCTGCGCGTAGTCCCGCAGGCCGGTCACCAACGCACCCCACACCTCGGCCTCGTCGGACAGCGGCTCGGCTGCAGGCGGAGCAGGCGCAGGGGAGTAGGCCGGCAGCGGGTCATCGGCGAGGACCACCCGGCGGACGTCGAGCCCGGCGAAGCGGCCCACCGCCCTGGCCGATCCGCCAGGCAGGTCCAGATCGAGCGTCATGATCTGCTCGGTGAACTGCGGGGCACGCAACAGCAGCTCCCCTTGCCCGCCGACCACCATCGAGTCGCCGTCGAAGACCAGCTCATCCTGGCCGCCTACCAGGTTGGCGTAGGCAAGTGGCGCACCCCCCTCGATAGCCCGGCGCGCCACCAGCGCCAGCCGGGTGTCGTCCTTCGCGCGCTCATAGGGCGAGGCGTTGGGTGCGACCACCAGGTCCACCCCGGCCTGTGCCAGCGCGGTGATCGGACCGCCCACCTGCCAGATGTCCTCGCAGATCACCATCCCGATCTCCAGGCCGTGCAGCCGGCACACAGTCAAGGTGGTGCCTGGGATGAAGTAGCGGCGTTCGTCGAACACGCCGTAGTTGGGCAGGTGGTGCTTGAACTGGCGGGCTACCACCCGTCCCCGGAACAGAACCGCCGCGGCGTCGCGAGGACCGTGGGTGTCGGAGTCGAGGTATCCGACGACCGCCGCCAGCTCCCCACAGCCGTCCTGCGCGAGTCGCGTCGCCAGCGTCTGGAGGGCTTGAACCGACCCGGCGACGAAAGCCTCCCGCAGCGCCAGGTCCTCCACCGGGTATCCGGTCAGTGCCATCTCACCGAACACCACGACGTGTGCCCCGGCAGCGGTGGCTTCCCGGCAGCGGTCGGCGATCATTGTGGCGTTGCCCGCGATGTCACCGACACATGGATTCACCTGGGCCAGGGCCAGACGCAGCTGTGGCATGCGCTTATCATCCGCCTCGGTCGCGGAGCGCCCGCTCAGAGCCGTCCGGTGGGATCACTAGGCTCTGCCGGATGCCGCGCCCGTTGCGCCCGACCGCTGTCCTGGCGATCGCGCTTGCCCTCAGTGGTTGCACTGCCGGCGCCGGTGCCCGCCAGGCCGTCTCGGGCGGGGGATCAGGGCTGGGCGCTGACGTGTCGCAGTACCAGGCCGGTCCCGCCGGGACGGTGCCTCCGGGCCTCGAGCGGTTCTACGCCCAGCGACTGACCTGGAGCGGCTGCCAGGACTTGGCCACCACCGACTTCGACCGGAAGACCTTCGCCGACCCCACACTGCGCTGCAGCCGGGTGGAGGTGCCGTTGGACTACGCCCACCCGCAGGGGCGCACCGCGTGGATCGGAGTGCTCCGCCGCCCCGCCGACAACCAGCAAGAGCGGTTGGGCTCCGTGCTGGTCAATCCCGGCGGTCCAGGTGCTTCGGGAATGACGGCGGTCGCGTCGCGGGCCGGGGCGCTGGCCGGTACCGACCTGGGCCGCCGCTTTGACCTTGTCGGGTTCGACCCCCGCGGAATCGGTGCCAGCCAGCCGAAGATCGTCTGCCGGAACACGCAGGAGGAGGACGCCAAGCGGCTTGACCTTGATCTGGATACCTCGCCCGCCGGGGTCGCGCAGACCGAGAACGACAACCGCGCCTACGCGCAACTTTGTGCCCAAAGGGTGGGCAAGGACCTGCTCGCCAACGCCGGTACCCGGGACGTCGCGCGGGACATGGACGTGGTGCGTTCCGCTCTCGGCGACGCGAAGCTCAACTTCCTCGGGTACTCCTACGGCACCCGACTCGGTACCTCCTACGCCGAGCAGTTCCCGGGCAATGTGCGGGCGATGGTGCTCGACGGCGCGTTGGATCCGAACGAGAACCTGGTGCAGAGTCTGGTGAACCAGGGTGCCGGGTTCCAACAGTCGTTCGACGCATTCGTCGGCTGGTGTCTCGCACAATCCCAATGCTGGTTGGGTCCGATCCCGAAAGATCAGGCCAACCAGGCGTTCCAGCAGTTATTGTTGCCGTTGACCACTGCGGCGCTACCCGTCGGGGCCCGCAAGTTGTCCTATACCGACGCTACTATCGGCACGATTCAGGCGCTGTACACCGACCAGCTGTGGCCGGTGCTCAACCGGGGTCTCTCCGAACTGGCCCACGGGAGCGGTTCCACCTTGTTGAGATTGGCCGACATCTATTACCAGCGCGATGAGCACGGCTACTCCGGCAGCCAGGATGCCTTCGAAGCGGTCCGCTGCGTCGATGATCGCCCGGTGACTGATCCAGCGGTGTTGCTTGAGGCCGACCGGCTCTACCGGGAGGCTGCGCCGTTCCTCGATGACGGGCACCCACCATCGGCGGCCCGGGATGCTTGTGCCTTCTGGCCGGTACCACCTAGCAGCGATCCGGCGGCCCCGGAGGTGGAGGGTCTGCCGCCGGTGCTGGTGGTGTCCACGACGGGGGACCCGGCCACCCCGTACCAGGCCGGAGTGGATCTGGCCCGCCGGCTTCGCGGCAAGCTGGTCACTTATGAGGGCAACCAACACACCGTCGTCCTACAGGGAGTGAAGTGCGTGGACGACGCAGTGAACAACTATCTGGTGCGGCTCATTCTGCCGAAGCGATCGACGCTGTGCGCCGCTTAGATTGGATCAAAAGGGCGCACACCGCACCGAGCACGCATATTCCCGAGGTGAGCAGGAAGATCTCTTTGTACTGAATGCGCAGTGCCGCTTGCAGTGCAAGCTGGTAGCCGACGAGCTGCTGTTGATAAATCTGCGCGCTGACGCCGAAAGGAAGTGGGGTGGCCAATTCGGCGGTGAGCTCTCGAAAGCGGTGCAAGCCCCACGCTGACAACGCGGCGACGCCCACCAGCATCCCGGTCATCCGGGCCACCACGACCGCGGCGGACGCCACGCCGTGCCGGTCGGTTGGGGTCGCCCGCAGCGCGGCAGCGGACAGCGGCGCGATCACCAGGCCGAGCCCCAGGCCGGCCAGCGCCAGATCGGTGTCGAGCCTGGGCAGGGTCAGCAGGCCCAGATCGTGGCGGGCCGCCAAGATGTCCGCAGGCCATCCTGCGATCAGCAGGTAGCCGCCGGCAGCCAGTAACATCCCAGCCACCGTCACTGCCGTCTCGCGCAGCCGGCTGGCTGCCAAACCCCCGACCAGCGCTCCTACCGGCAGCGCAATCAGGAACCGGACCAGGATCGCGGTCGCCCCGGCGGGGTTACGACCCAGCACAGTCTGGGCGTAAAGCTCCACGTCCACCAGGGTCACCAGCAGCGCCGCCCCCGCCGCCAGACTGACCGCCAGCGACCCGAGGAAGACCCGCCAGTGCACGCCGACGGGGTCGAGTAGCCGCACCGTTGCCCACCGTTCCCACAGGACGAACGCAACGCCGGTCACCGCCGCCGCGCCCAACCCCGGCCATCCCCAGGACGGCAGCGCTCCCCGGTCGGGGTCGGGGTTGTACAGCCCGACCACCAACAGTCCCAGAGTCACTGCCAGCAGGCCGCCGCCGACGAGGTCCAGCGGTGCGCGGGGCCCCCCGTCGGACCGAGCTTTGGCCGGAACGGCCAGCTGGACCGCAACCACCGCAACGAGCGCGAGCGGGACATTCACCCAGAACACGCCGCGCCAGCCGAGCAGCGCGGCCAGGCCGGCGCCGTACAGCGGACCCAACACACTGCCCAGCTCCTGAGCGGCACCCAGCGCGCCCAATGCGGTGGTCCGGCCACGGTCCGGCCACAGGTCAGCGGCCAGTGCCATGGATACCGGTAGCAACGCGCCGCCCGCGACGCCTTGCAGGGTCCGCCCGGCTACGAGTACCGGCAGGGTCGCCGCGACGGCGGTAACCACCGACGCGGCCGCGAACGTCACGAGGCAAGCCTGCAGCAGCGCCCGCCGGCCGAAGCGATCAGACGCTTGACCCAGCAGCGGCATCGCAGCGACGTAGCCCAGCAGGAAGCCGGTGACGATCGGGGTGGCCCGCTCCAGATGGTTGATCGGCACCTGCAGGTCCCGGACGATGTCGACCAGCAGGCTGACCACGACATAGGCATCCAGTGCGGCCAGCAGCGTGACCAGCGCTCCGGCGCCCAGCGCAAGCCCGCGACGCCGGACCGTCGTTGCTGTCGCGATCATCGCCGATAGCCCGAGATCAGGACGGCGGGGTGATGTCGACCGGCGCGTCGAAGTCAGAGAAATGGACGGTGGCCGTACCGTAGGTCGTCGGGAACTGCGCCTTGATCAGCCGCGAGCCCTGCACAGCGACCCAGATCTCGCTGGTCTTGTCCTGAGCCAGCTGAGGTACCAGCGCGCCGAGCGGCTGCGCCGGGAACTTCACCTGCAGCCGGTAGGTGTCCACGCCGTCGACCTGCTCGCGAGTCTCGGTGGTGGGGCCGGTGCCGCTGGCCAGCGCCGCCGCGATGCCCCGGTCCGGGTTGAGGATCACCGACGGGTCGTACACCTGACCGGCGAAGGACAGCGGTAGTTTCTGGATCGGGCCGGTCGGGAGCCGCAGGTAGAGGTCCTGACCAATGATCACGAACTGTAGTTCGAGGAGCTGCGCGCCCTCGTCCACCTTGGCGGCACCCTTGGCCGAACCCGCCCGGGTGAGCTGGCCCTCGGCCGAGCGGAGCTGCACCCCTGGGGTGTTGCCCTCGACGTTGAGGGCGAAGTGAGTGCTGGTCACGTCCCGCATCGCCTTGGCGGAATCGGTGAGTAACGCGGCGCCCTTGGGTAGGTTGGCCTCCTGCCCACTACTGGCGCTGCATGACGTGATCAGCGCGATGATCAGTGCGGCGATGAAGGCGAAGAATCGCATCGTGCCATCGTAGGGGCAGACCACAGTGCCGTCACCGACTGTCCACTACCCTTCGCACATGGACCGCCAGCAGGAGTTCGTGCTGCGCACGCTGGAAGAACGAGACATCCGGTTCGTTCGGTTGTGGTTCACCGACGTACTGGGCTATCTGAAGTCGGTGTCTGTCGCACCGGCCGAGCTGGAGGGAGCCTTCGCCGACGGCATCGGCTTCGACGGATCGGCAATCCAGGGTTTCGCGCGCGCGTACGAGTCCGACATGATCGCCAAGCCGGACCCTGTCACCTTCCAGGTGCTGCCGTGGGAGAACCCCAAGGGCGACCACTACTCGGCCCGGATGTTTTGTGACATCACGATGCCCGATGGTTCCCCGTCCTGGGCCGACCCGCGGCACGTGCTGACCCGGACCCTGTCCAGAGCGGCCGAGGCCGGGTTCACCTGCTACGTTCACCCCGAGATCGAGTTCTACCTGCTGCGGGACCTGCCTGACAACGGTTCCGAGCCGGTGCCCGCCGACTCTGGTGGGTACTTCGATCAGGCCAGTCACGATGTCGCTCCGCACTTCCGCCGGCATACCATCGAGGCGCTGGAGCAGGTGGGTATCTCGGTGGAGTTCAGCCATCACGAGGGCGCACCTGGACAGCAGGAGATCGACCTGCGCTACGCCGATGCGCTCACCATGGCCGACAACATCATGACCTTCCGGTACGTGGTCAAGGAGGTCGCGATCACCCAGGGCGTACGCGCGTCATTCATGCCCAAGCCCTACACCAACCACCCCGGGTCTGCGATGCACACCCACATGAGCCTGTTCGAGGGCGACCGCAACGCCTTCCACGACGACGACGAGCCCTACGAGCTGTCCGACACCGGCCGGGCGTTCGTCGCCGGGGTACTGGCGCATGCCAGGGAGATCACCGCGGTGACCAACCAGTGGGTGAACTCCTACAAGCGGCTGATCATCGGTGGGGAGGCTCCTACCGCGGTGTGCTGGGGCCACCGTAACCGCTCGGCCCTGGTCCGGGTGCCGATGTACTCGCCGGGCAAGGCGTCCAGCCGGCGGGTGGAGATCCGCACCCCGGATTCGGCGTGCAACCCCTACCTCGCCTACGCGGTGATCCTCGCCGCCGGTCTGCGTGGCGTGCAGCAGGGTTACCAGCTGCCGCCCCCCGCCGAGGACGACGTCTGGTCGCTGTCTGAGCGAGAGCGCCGCGCCGCGGGCTACGCGCCGCTGCCGCAGAACCTCTCCGAGGCGCTGGTCGAGATGGAAAACTCCGAGCTGGTCGCCGAGACGCTCGGGGAGCATGTGTTCGACTTCTTCCTGCGCAACAAGCGCGCCGAGTGGGACAACTACCGGCGTCACGTCACGGCCTACGAGCTGAGCACCTACCTGCCCGTCCTCTAAGTCGATCGACGCGGCCTGCCCTTGCGGGTCACGATGCCGCAATGAACGTCCGGCTGCACCACGACCTCGCCGAGTTCACCGCGCTCACCCGGCCGCTGCTGGCGGCCGACCCGGTCCGCCACCGCATCGCGCTCACAGTGCTGCTGCTGCGGGGACCTGAGGGTGGCGAGGATTCCCCGGTGTTGGTCAGCGTCCGCCGTGACGGTGGCGGAGGCATTCGCGCAATCCTGGTCGGCCCGCACCGGCGCTTCGGTGCACGATTTACCCGTTGAACTCAAGGAGACCGGCTAGCCTGGCCAAGGTGACGACCCAGCTCTTACTGCTGCAGCCTTCCGACGTTGATCCGGCGGAGCGGCTGGGGGAGTGGCTCGTGGACGCCGGGGCGGACCTCACCGTGTGCCGTCCGGCAACCGACGGGGTCCCGGACAACCTCGACGGTGTCGAGGGGGTGGTCTGCATGGGCGGTGAGATGGGTGCGCACGACGATGCCGACCACCCATGGCTGGCCGGGCTGCGGAGATTGCTCGCGGTCGCGGTCGCCCAGCGGCTGCCGGTGCTCGGGGTCTGCCTTGGTGGTCAGCTGCTGGCGGCGGCCACCGGTGGCGCGGTCCGGCGGGCGGTCGACGGCCCCGAGGCCGGCACGCTACTCGTCGCCAAGCGCGACGCCGCCGCGTACGACCCGCTGTTCGCGCTGCTGCCGATGACCCCCGACGTCATCCAGTTCCACCACGACGAGATCCACCGGCTGCCGCCGGGAGCCACCCTGCTCGCTTCTTCCCCACGGCACGCCAACCAGGCGTTTCGAGTCGGCGCCGCGGGTTACGGTCTCCAGTTTCATATTGAGACTTCGCCCGCCACAGTGCTGTCCTGGGCTCGCCGTGCCGCCGCCGACGTCTTTCCGGTCCGGCAGCTCGATCCTGATCATCTGCAGCAGGTGCACGCCGATATCGCGCAGACCTGGCAGCCGCTAGCGGCCCGGTTCGTGGCGTTGGCCGCTGGCGAGCTGGCTCCGGCTGCCGGGCCGGCGGACCGTCTGGTTCTGCCGCTGCTGGGCCACTAGCGGCTGGAGCGCCGTGGTGACCGAAGGCAGGCGAACCGCACTTTCCCTGGCGCGGCTGGGGATCACCGACGGCGACGCCGCTGAGACGCTGACGCGGCTCGGTTGGTGGCGTAATGGTCGGGTCCGGCGAGATGCCGAGCCCACCCTGTGGGCGTTATCCCGGGCTCCTGACCCGGACCTGGCCCTGCGCAGCCTGGCCCGGCTAGGCCATGCCATCGGCGACGGCTGGGTCGAGCTCGACGGCTTGATGCGCCGGGACCCTGGGGTTCGCGGGCGGCTGCTCGGGGTACTGGGTTCGTCGACCGTGCTCGGGGATCATCTGGTCGCCAACCCGCAGCGCTGGCATGCGCTGGCCAGTCCAGAGGCGGCCGGCCCCAACTGGGCGGACCGGGCGGCGCAACGGCTACTGTTTGCGGTCGGCGCTGACACCACATCTCCAGACAGCGCGGTCCCGAACCGGGCGACGCTGACTGGCGTCACCGCCCAGCGGGCGTTGAGGGTTACCTACCGCGATCTGATTACCGAGCTCGCGGCCGCCGATCTAGGCGCCGTGGTAGAGCCCGAATTGCCGGTGGCACCCTTCGAACAGGTTGGCGCGGCGCTCGCCCAACTTGCCGCCGGGGTACTGCGCGCCGCCCTCGCCGTCGGGATGGCGGAGGTGACTCCGGACGGCCGACCCCCCCGGCTCGCAGTTATCGGAATGGGCAAGTGCGGCGGGGCCGAGCTCAACTACGTCTCGGACGTCGACGTGATCTTCGTGGGTGGTTCAGAAGATGAGCTGGGGGCCGCCACCAAGCTGGCCTCGGCGATGATGCGGGTGGCGTCGGTGTGCTTCGAGGTCGACGCGGCGCTGCGCCCCGAGGGCAAAGCCGGGGCGCTGGTGCGCACGCTGCAAGGGCACCTGGCCTATTACCGCCGGTGGGCCAAAACATGGGAATTCCAGGCGCTGCTCAAGGCCCGCCCAGTCGCTGGCGACGCCGAGATTGGTGCGGAGTACATGGAGGCCGTCGGACCCATGGTGTGGACCGCGGCGGATCGGGAGAACTTCGTTTCCGAGGTTCAGGCGATGCGCCGCCGGGTCGCCGCGTACGTGCCCGCGGAACTGGTCGACCGGGAGCTCAAGCTGGGTCACGGTGGCCTGCGCGATGTGGAGTTCGCCGTGCAACTGATGCAGCTGGTGCACGGCCGCACCGACGAGTCGCTGCGGGTAGCGCCGACCGTGTCGGCGTTGGCCGCGCTGGGCGAAGGCGGGTACGTCGGCCGCGACGACGCAGCGAACCTGGCGGCCTCCTACCGGTTCCTGCGCCTGCTGGAGCACCGGTTGCAGCTGCAGAAGCTGCGCCGTACCCACCTGCTCCCGGCCGACGATGACACCGCGGCGTGGCGCTGGCTGGCCCGCGCCGCAGGGATGCGTCCCGACGGTCGCCACGATGCTCTCGAGGTGCTGCGAATCGAGCACACCCGGCAGTCGCACCGGGCCCGCCGGCTGCACCAGAAACTGTTCTACCGGCCGTTGCTGGAGGCTGTGGCCAGGGTGCCCACCGAGGTGTACCGGTTGACGGAATCGGCGGCGAAGGCGCGGCTGGCGGCACTGGGTTACGCCTCACCGCAGGGAGCGCTGGGGCATCTACGAGCGCTCACCGACGGGGTTTCCCGGCGCGCGGCGATCCAGTCCGCGCTGCTGCCCGTACTACTGGAGTTCCTCGCCGACACCCCGGATCCCGATCGCGGGCTAGCCGCCTACCGCCGGGTATCTGAGGCGCTCGACGAAACCCCGTGGTACCTGCGACTACTGCGCGACGAGGGTGCCGTGGCGCAGCGACTGATGGCTCTGCTCGGTACTTCGCGGATGGTGGCCGACCTGCTGGTGCGGGCACCGGAGGCACTACAGCTACTGACCGACCCGGAGGAGATGGCAGGTCGCGACCCGGCGGAGGTGGCGATGTCGCTGCATTCCACCGCATGCCGGTACCACGACCTCGGTGCCGCGGTGACGGCCGCCCGGGCGCTGCGGCGCTACGAGCTGTTCCGGATCGCCTGCGCCGACCTGCTCGGATTACTCGACGTCGATGCGGTGTGCCTGGCGCTGTCGTCAGTATGGACCGCGGTGCTGTCCGCTGCGCTTGACGTCGCGCTGCGCGCGGAGATCGATCGCAGGCAGGCCGAGCCGGCCCGGATCGCGGTGATCGCCATGGGCCGGCTGGGCGGAGCGGAACTGGGCTACAACTCCGACGCCGACGTGCTGTTCGTCTGCGAGGCGGTAGCCGGACCCGATGAGACGGCCGCGGTGCGTTTCGCCTCCTCAGTCGCCGAGTCGGTGCGCAATCTGCTTGGCTCGCCGACCCAGGATCCGCCGCTGGTCGTCGACACCGGATTGCGACCGGAGGGCCGCTCGGGCCCGCTGGTGCGCACCCTGTCGTCGTACCAGGCCTACTACACCCAGTGGGCACAGCCCTGGGAGGCGCAGGCCTTGCTGCGGGCCAACCCGGTGGCCGGCGATATGGAGTTGGGGAAACGGTTCATCTCGATGATCGACCCGGTACGTTACCCCGCAGGTGGATTGAGTGCCCGCCAAGCCACCGAGATCCGGCGGATCAAGGCCAGGGTCGACTCCGAGCGGTTACCCCGCGGCGCTGACCCCACGACCCATACGAAGCTCGGCAGGGGCGGGCTGGCCGACGTGGAGTGGACCATCCAGCTGCTGCAGTTACAACATGCTCATGAGGTGCCGGCGCTACGCACACCGTCCACCACGATCGCCCTGCGGGCCGCCGCAGATGCCGGTCTGCTCGCCGCGGCCGATGCGGAGGTCCTGCTTGCTGCCTGGAAGCTGGTCACCAGGACCCGTAACGTTCTCAGTCTGGTGCGGGGCAAGCAGGTCGACCAACTGCCCACGTCCGGCCGCGAATTGACTGCCGTGGCCAGGGCGCTGGGCCACTCCGCCGATAACGATCCCGGCCAGGTCGTCGACGCGTACCGCCGGATCACCCGCCGAGCCCGCGCCATCGTAGAGCGGTCCTTCGGTGCCTGACCGCGATCAGACGTCGCCGCCAACTACGCGCTTCCGCCGGATCGGCGGGCCCGGCTTCCGCGTCGCCATGCCCGTAGACGCGTTGGCCGTACTCGGTCGTCGCCCCAGTCGGGGGTGTAGCCGGTGATGAGCTCGGGGCCCTTCTTGCGCCACTGGGGCTCGGTGTCGAACTGCTTGAGCGCGAACTCGCGGAGTGATCGGATGACTGAGCCGTAGGTCTCACTTTCGGTCACCGCCATCGGGGAGCCCGTGCGCCAGGTGATCGGCATCGACTCCATGAACGGCATGAACATGTCCGGGAAACCCGGCATGGTGCAGCCGATGCAGATACCACCCACATTCGGGCACCCACCGACACCGTTGATCCAGCCGCGCTTGGGCACGTTGCACTTCACCACCTGCCCCCCGCATCCGAGCTTCACCAGGCACTTCGGTGAGTCGTAGGTCTCGGCGAACTCGCCCTGTTCGTAGTACCCGGCCCGATTGCAACCCTCGTGCACCGTGGCGCCGAATAGCCACCGCGGACGCAGCTGATCGTCCAAGGGGATCATCGGCGCCTGGCCGGCGGCTTGGTAGAGCAGGTACAGGATCGTCTCGGAGAGATTGTCCGGATGAGCCGGGCAGCCAGGCACACAGACGATCGGGACCCCGGCCTTGGACTTCCAGTCCCAGCCCAGGTAGTCCGGCACGCCCATGGCACCGGTCGGGTTGCCTGCCATGGCATGGATGCCGCCGTAGGTGGCGCAGGTGCCGACCGCGAGCACTATCGTGGCCTTGGGCGCCAGCACGTCCAGCCACTGGTTGACCGTGATCGGCTGATCGGTGCCGGGGTGGCGACCGAAACCGGTGAAGTAGCCCTGACCGTTGATCGTCTCGTTCGGGATGGACCCCTCGATGACGAGTACGAATGGTTCCAACTCACCCCGGTCTGCTTTGTGAAACCATTCGACGAAGTTGTCAACGCCTTGTTCCGGTCCGCATTCGAAGTCGATCAACGGCCAGTGCAGCGCGATCTTGGGGAGACCGGGAAAGGCTCCCAGGGCGATTTCCTCGATGCTGGGCTGGGTCGCTGCGGTCAACGAGACCGACTCCCCGTCACAGGACAAACCGCAGTTAATCCAGAGGATATGGATCGGCCGCTCGTCGTGTTGCGTGGCGGCAGCGGCGTTGTGGGGAGTCAGTTTTGGCATGATCCTCTACTTCATGAGCGACCTCCGGGTCGCTCTCTCGATTGGTAGTCCTTCTGGTGTTAAGGACGCCCCCGAGCATCGTCGGCAGACTAGGACGTCAGCGGCCGCCCCGTCGTCCCATCCGACCAGATTGCACCAATCGGCGTAATAGGGTAACGCTGAGTACCTACTCCGGGGCCCAGTGTGGTGCTGTCGCCACCTCGGCCAGCACCAAGGTGTCCACCATGCGCACTAATGCCGTCGCTACTCCGAGACCTGCCGCGCCGTCCACTTCCCGTACCTGTGCGGGATACATTACGCAGCGTCGCCCCATTGTTCTCTTTTCATGGTTGAAGACCTCTGCAGCGACTCTGCGTCGCCAAGTTGTCACAGTCGATGGTCCATTTGCGGAGAACAATAGTCTAACTGGGTTAAATAACTATGCCTGTCGAGGGGCGACCGTTACAGTCAGTATCTAGTAAGGATCGCAGGCCCGTGACACGTACGGCCGATAGGCGGCCGACCACGCCTCAGGAGACAGGCCCGGGGATAAATCTGACGTTCACTACCGAACCCCTGGGTAGATCATCGATTGCGGTGTAAAGCGTGGAGGGGAGCATCCACCATGGATCGACGGGGGTTCACGACTGTTCGCTCCGCGACTTCCATAGTCGCGGTGATGGGCGCCAGTCCGCCATAGAACCTGATCGCTCAGGCGGCAATAGGAAGGCCGCAGGAAGCCGTATCAGCGGACAGGGAAAGGGGTTGACCGGGATGAGTGATCTTTTTTCCCAGGCTGTGGTGCTGGTACTGGTGGCTGGGGGTGTTTGGCATCTGGCTCGTGTTTATCTGCGGCCACAGAAGGCCTGTACGCGGTGTCATGGGTTGGGGCATTTCCGCACCACCACGTGGTCGGGCCGGGATGTGCGGAGACCGTGCCCCCGCTGCGATGGGACGCCGTGGGAGTATAGGGTGTGGGCGCCTCGTCCGTCGGATGACGACTGAGGCCGGCCTCGCTGCTGGGCACGACCCGTCATCGCAGGTCGGGGAACCATGGTGATCAGACGTCGTAGGTGTGTCATGCGTTGGTGCTGACCAGCCGTAATGCGCTGTACGGGCCCGAGAGCAGCGGCAACACTACCGGTTGGTTGTCCCAAGAACCCAAGGATTCTCGGCGCTACTGACGTTTCTGTGGATGGACTTGCTGTGGCGTGCGTGTACCGTTGAAATGGTCCGTCGGCGCCGACCGAGTCCCCGTCGCGCTCCGTTTCGGGGTTTGATCTTGACTGACGGGGGCTGGCTGCCGTGAGACCGCTTGGTGAAGGCCTGCGTGGTGGGGTTGGTCTGGGTGGCTGAGCGGGGCGTGGTGGCGCGGGCGTTGC
>QHBZ01000100.1:0-833 GCA_003244055.1 Pseudonocardiales bacterium
CACTTGATACAGCGAAGAGCCCCGGCAAAGCCAACCCCACACCCCAAAAGCACCAACCGTGGAGCAACTCACCTATGAATACGACTCGTCGAGTTGGCGAAGGATCTACGGATCTCGGAGTCGTGTCTGAGGACTTGGCTGGCTCAGGCGCAGGCCGATGAGCGCGGTGAGCCGTCCTCTCCCGCTACATCACGATGTCCGTTATGGTTTTGTTGCTGCTGGTGACCATGCGGATGCGGTGCTCGATCCCAGCCGGTAGCGGCCGCCGGGCTCCTTGGGGACCGACAGACCAGGCCAAGGCACCAGTCCAGGGCGCCAGTCGAGGAGTGCGTGAGGTGATCCGATGCCGTTGACCCCCACAGATGTTCACAACGTCGCGTTCAGTAAGCCACCGATCGGCAAGCGCGGCTACCACGAAGACGAAGTGGACGCATTCCTCGACCTGGTACAGGCCGAGCTGACCCGGTTGATCCAGGACAACGAGGATCTCCGCAACCAGGTGCAACAACTCGATCAGCAGCTGCGCGCCGCCCCGGTCGACACCGCGCCCGTCCGTCGCCCGCTGGAGTCGCCTCGGCCGGTGACGGCTCCGGTGGCGCCGCCGATGACAAGGGAGCAGACCTCACCCTGTGGGGACCCTCACGTCCACGCGGCCAAGGTCTTGGGCCTGGCCCAGGAGATGGCCGACCGGATGACCAGCGAGGCCAAGACCGAAGCCGACGCGATGCTCAGCCAGGCCCGCGCCACCTCCGAACAGCTACTCGCCGAGGCCAGGGCGAAGGCAGAGGCCATGGTGACCGAGGCCAGGATCCGGGCCGAGACTCTGCTCAACG
>QHBZ01000100.1:948-4016 GCA_003244055.1 Pseudonocardiales bacterium
CGCACCCGCCTAAAGACCTACCTGGAATCCCAGCTCCGAGAACTGGACGGGCCCGGACCCACCACACCAGCAAACCCGACGCGCCCCCAACACGACCCGGTCACCACCGGGATCGGCGCGCACGCCCAAGCCCACTAGCCACCCTTCCACCGGGATGACCTTCGAGATGGTCCGGCAGCGCACCCTAAGCCCAGTAAAGATCAAATGACGTCACGACACTTATCGGATCTTCGGGCCGACTCGCGCACAGGACCGTCACCAGCGGAACACCTCATTGGGCATGGATGACCCTACGTCGAGTGACTGGACTGGTGGTGTTCCGAGCAACGTGCACCGTCCACAATCAAACTTTTCGACTTTATAGGGGCCACGAAAATCTTCAGCCTCCTGGTCAGCCCCGCGAGCTTTAGTTGCGGTCTAAGACAACTTGTAGCGCAGCCGTGGCGACACGCCCTGATGTTCGCCCGACGGCGAGTATGGTGTAATTCCCCTGGTCGTCAGTTTCCACGATCGTGCCGGTTGTAGTGTTGCCACCCGAGTCGGCGGGAGAAGTCATTAGCGTGCCGCTGGTGGGGCCGGTCCAGGAGAATTGCACGTCCTCCCCCGGCAAGAACCCCGAGGCGGTGGCTAAATAGGTATCACCAATCTTTATCTGGGAGGTTGACAGCACTAATCGGGGAGTGTCACCAGAGCCGGTAACGACCCGCAGCGCAGCCGAGGCGGTGCGTCTTGACGTTTGCCCATTGACGGTGATGGTGTAGTTCCCCGGAGGGTCTTTCTGCAAGTATCTGCGTGTCGCGATGCCTTGCGAGTCGGCGGGGAAGACACCGATGTTGTTGCTTGTCGGTCCAATCCAGGAGAATTGCACGTTCTCTTTTGGCGAGAACCCCGAGGCGGTGGCTAAATAGGTATCGCCAGTCTTTATCTGGGAGGTTGACAGCGCCAACCGGGGCCTTGGGTGATTCGCCTGGTAGAGCGCGATCCCACCGCCAACCAGGCTAAGCACGAGCAGGACGACAAGGCTAGTGATGAGCTGCCGAGTACGGCGGTGGGATTTTTGTTGCTGGCGGGCTCGTAACGCTTGGCTGGCGACTAGGAAGTCTCGTTCCAGCGTTCCGAGGTCGTCGTGGTGGGCGGGTTCCTGGGCCCAGTCTTGGGCCACGGCCAGGTCGGTGTCGCGGTAGAGGGCGCAGGTGGGCCTGCCGTCGCGGTCCCATCTTTGGGCTGCGTCGGTGAGCCGTTGGTGGATGTAGAGTCCGGCGCGGTCGGCGTCAATCCAGCCGCGGAGCCGTGGCCAAGCCCGCAGCAGGGCCTCGTGGGTGATCTCGGCCGCGTCCTCGTCTGCGGTGATCAATCGGGCGTGGGCGAAGGCATCGAACACGGTTGAGGCTGCCGCTGGATCCGGAGAGTGTTCGATCAGCGTGTTGCGGTCGGCGCGAAGGCGGGTGTCCGCTACCCCGTCGCCGATCTGGACCATGCGCAGCAGCAGCCGACGGGCGGCTTGCTGCTCGACGAAGTCGAATGCCTGGAATGTGGCTTCCGCGGTGGCGGCGACCGCGCCGCGGATGCCTCCGGTGGCCTGGTACCCCGCCACGGTCAGCGTGCGATCCTCACGGTGTTCCCAAGTGCCTTGCAGGGAATGGGACAGCAGCGGCAGTGCTCCCGGGTCGTATGGGGCGGCGGCATTGGCCCCGGCGTTAGCAGAACCGTTGCCGGTGCCCAACTCGTGCAGCAACGTCTCGACCAGCTTTGGTTCTAGGAGGCCGCTGAATTAGGGCCGTTTGGGACTGGTCATGCATGGGCCGAGGCACGAATGTTGGTGGGTAGCTACGGTGAAGACCGATCGGCGGCGTGGCAGAAGAGCGGTCCGGTCCGGGATAGGGTGCCTGGGTGGGCGGTGGGGGCTGGACTCGGTGCGGTACTGACGGTGATCGGTGCCTACCGGTGGCCTTTTAGACGGTCTGGGCTGCCAGAGCCCAGAGTCCTGCTGTGCGGGTGAGGCCGCGGCCGATGAGGTTGCGTAGGTTGAGCGCGGCGGTGCGGTGGGTGAGCCAGGCGTTGTTCTTGNNCCGTTCCACGTTGGGCCGGAACTGAACTTGCGGTACTTCTCCCGCAGTTCGCGTTTGCTGGCCCAGTCGCGGCGGGCTTGGCGGAGCAGGTCGTCAAGGTCGTGCAGGACGATTTTGCGGCCGGTCTTGGCTTGATCGCCCGCACCTCGACATCTGGTGCCGTTGAACCACCCATTCCGGCAGCGACCCCCGCAGTGCGCCCGACGGCGTAGACCCGCTGCTCTCCACGGGCCAGACTCGTCACGGACGGCCACGCGTGGGGGGACGTTCTACGTCGACGGCACACCGTGGGAAAGGCGTGGGCCGCAGTATGACGGACCCGCGTTGCAGAGCCTTGCGATCATGCAGTGCTTCGGTCAGCTCTCCGCGCAGCCGCAGAACGACGCGAGGACCGTCATCGACAAGAACGTCCAGCACATCATCGACAAGAAGGACGATCCCAGCCAGAACCTCTGGGAGGAGCTGACAGGAATGTCGTTCTTCACCCGCGCAGTACAGTTGCGCTGCTTGAAGGAGGTGAAGGCGAAGCAGGGCGAAATCGGGCTGAACCTGCCAGATATCGATGCCGCCACCACCGCCCTGGCAGGGGCCTCCCGTTGCGGCAGCGACTAAGGCACCGGAGGTCTTGTCCGTCGCGCGTTGCGGGGATCGAAGTGGCCGACGATCGGTCTTCCGGCGATGCGCGCGACTGAGCCGGTGCCGGTGGTGGCACGCGGGCCACGACGCAGGCGTGCGTCCTGACCGAGTGGAAGAACCTTCTTGGAGTCGAAGGGCTGACGGCTCTGAGCGGACAGCTCGTCATCGCTGTTGGGAAGCCGAACCGCGCATTCCACCCGGCCTCCTCGACACGCTGGCCGAAGCGCTCCAGACTCGGTGCAGGCGTCGACCGAGGGGGTTCCCGTGCCGCAGCGTGTGTACCAGCAAGTCCAGGCCGCCATCCCGCAGATTGACCTCGTCGGGCTCGCTCCCACGATGATCGCCTTCATGCGAGCGAACATC
>QHBZ01000101.1 GCA_003244055.1 Pseudonocardiales bacterium
TAGCCGGTGGATCCAGGCTAAGACCCCGCTTCGAGCCGCGCCCCCTCCACGGTGGGGCAGAGCTGGCCGCTGCGAGGAAGGGAGAGGTCTGCAAGTTGGGTGACGATTAGGTCTGCATTCGACCTGAAGGCCTACAGTTGTCGGCGCCCGGCGATGTCGCGCTGGTCGTGCCAGCGGGCCAGGGCGTCGACGGAGGGTCGGCTGTAGCGGGACAGGGTGCGGATCGATGCATGCCCGGATTTGGTCATCAGCATCGGGGTGGGCATCCCGTCCTCGGCGGCGTGGGTGAGTGCGGAGTGCCGCAGGTCGTGCAGAGTCCACCCGCCGCTGGCTTGGGTGAATAGCTCCGCCGCTCGCCGGTAGGACAGTCGGGCCCGGCCGGTGTCCGGGTCAAGGTCAGTGGTGGCGAGCTGGACCCGCGCGGCTCGGTCGGTAAGAAACACCGGGCCTCGGGCGCGCCCGGCGAGGTGGCGGGCGAGTAGCCGGGCGGTACGAGTCTGCCAGGTAATCTCGTCGATCGCGCCGCCCTTGCGGCGTACGACCGCGCGTCGGTTGGGTCGGTCCAGGTCGGCTACATCGAGTAGTAGGACTTCCTGCGTGCGGGCGGCGGACTCGTAGAGCAGCGCCCACAGGGTGCGTTCCCGCAACGCCAGTTCCGGGCGCGCCAGTAGATCGGCGACCGCGGTTCGGGAGCGGGCCCGGGCTCGTGCGGGTGGCAGCTTCGCACGCGCCAGCCCGGCGGTCGGATCACCAGTGATCCAGTGTTGGGTGCGCCAGTAGGTACAGGCCGAGCGCAGGCAGGCGAGGTTGCGATTCCACGTCGCCGGCCCGGCCGCGCCCCATCTCTGGGTGAACCAGTCGGTCAGCTCGGCGGCGAGCGCCGGGTGGTCAAGCACGCTGACCGGGTCGGTGCGGGGCAGCGGCGAGCGCAGCAACTGGGTCAGCACGTCGGCGTAGGTGCGGCGCGTCCCGGACTGTTCGGGCCGGCTGAAGGTGTCCAGGAATGCCGCGACCGCCACCCCAAGTGTCACCGCCTCGGTACGGATGGGCAGCTGGTGGACCGTCGGCACGACCCCACCTCCCGGTCTATCGCACAGAACATGTCGGCCTCACCGTGACCGGCCGGGGCGTTGGCCCAGCTGGCGTCGGTTACTGTCGCACAGAATGGGCCGTTCTGTGCGACAGACTCCCGGCCCGTCATCCGCGTTGGCACTGCTGATCGGGGCTCGGTCATGCCTGTCGTTGTGGACCCGTCCGCGCTGGGCGACTATGGCGCGTTTCCTGTCGAGCTGAATCGGGATTGGTTGGGGCGGGTGTGCCATTTGGGTGCGGCCGACCTTGAGCAGGTCCGGCGTCGGACCGAGGAGCGCACCCAGCTGGGGTATGCCCTACATCTGGTCACCGTCCGCGCGATCGGCACGTTCTTACCCGACCCCACCATGGTTCCCACGCCGGTGCTCGCCGCCCTCGCCCGCCAGCTCGACATCACCGATGCCGGTGCGCTGCGGGGTTATCAGGAGCTGGCGGTGCGCTGGCGGCACAGCTGCGAGATCCGCGACCGGCACGGATATCGGGACTTCACCGCCCAACCCGGCCGGTTCCTGTTCACCGCGTGGCTGTATCGACAGGCCTGGACCGATGATGTGAGCCCGGCGGTGTTGTTCCGCGCCGCGCACCGCCATCTGCTGGCCGAGCAGATTCTCCTACCGGGGCACAGCGTGCTGGCCCGTCTGGTCGCCGCGGTCCGTGACCGGGCCGCGCGGCGCCTACACGCCCGCCTCGCCGCCGCGGCGTCCCCGGAGCTGGTGGCGCGGCTGGAGAAACTCCTGCTCGTGCCGGAAGGCGCCCGGCGCTCCGAGCTTGACCGGTTGCGCCGCCCGCCGTTCACCCCGACGATCACCGGGCTGGTCAGAGCCCTGGAACGGCTGGCGCAGGTGCGGGCGCTCGGCGCGGGCGCACTGGATCTGTCCGGGTTGCCGTCCCGGCGGATAGCCGCGTTGGCCCGTTACGCCGATCAGTCCTGGGCCACCCAGCTCGCCGACCTGGGTAGTACACGGCGGGTCGCGACGTTGCTGGCCTACACCCATCTGCTCACCTCCAGCGCCCGCGACGACGTGATCGATATCTTCGACGTGGTGTTTGGCGACCTGCAACGCTCGGCCACCCATCGCGGTGAGCGACGTCGCGTCGGGGAGCTACGTGATTACGACTGCGCCGTCGGCGAGGTTCATGCCCGGATGCGGGGGGGTGCTCGATGCCCTTGACGCCGATCTCGTCGCGGTGACCGGTGTCCTCGACGAACTGCGGGCCGATCGGGTGGGGATCGAGGCGGCGATGGGCACTGTGGCCACGCTGATGCGCCCACCCAACGATCCGTTCCACGAACGGCTGGTAGCCGCCTACCCACGAATCCGCCGGTTTCTGCCGCTGCTGATCGCGGCCATCGAGCTGGAGGCCACCAACTCAGCCCAACCAGTGCTCGCGGCCTATCACGCCCTCGGGGACTGGCTGGCCGACAAACCCCGCACCACCACGCTCCCCGATACCGAGGTGCCACTTGACGTGATCAACCCGGCCTGGGAGCCACACGTGCGCGACCGCGCCACCGCCACCGTCACCCGCGCTGGCTACGCCTGCTGCGTGCTCGACGCGCTACGCACCCGGCTCCGACGCCGTGACATCTACGCCCCAGCCAGCACCCGCTGGGGCGACCCTCGCGCCGAACTCCTGACCCCCGACGTGTGGGAGGACCAGCGCCAAACCTTGTGCGACGAGCTGGCGCTGGACACCGACCCTGCCTCGGTCCTCGACCAGCTCACCACCGCGCTGGATACGGCCTGGCGGGTCACCGCCGCCGGAGCGCCGGCCAACCCCGACCTGCGTATCGAGCACCGCGACGGTCGCGACGAAATCGTCCTGACCCCGCTGGACGCCCACGAAGAACCCGACTCCTTGGTCGCCCTGCGGGCCGAGGTGGAGGCCCTGCTACCCGAGGTGGAGATCGCCGACCTGCCCCTGGAGGTACACCGCTGGACCGGGTTCCTCGACGAATACACCCACATCAGCGGCACCCCCAGCCGCGAACCCGGACTGCCTGAAACCCTCTCCGCGCTGCTGGTGTCCGAGTCGTGCAACGTCGGGCTTACCCCGGTCACCGACCCGGCCTACCCGCCGCTGACCCGCGACCGGCTCAACTGGGTGGGGCATAACGACCTGCGCTCGGCCACCCACGCCGCCGCGAACACCCGGCTGGTCGACTTCCACACCGGGTTGCCGCTGGCCCAGGCCTGGGGTGGTGGGGAAATGGCCTCGGCGGACGGGATGCGGTTCGTCATCCCGGTCTCCACCATTCACGCCGCCTACAACCCCCGCTACTTCGGCCGTCAGCGCGGGTCCACGCTCTACTCCTGGATGGCCGACACCCACATGGTGTTCGCCCAGACGCTGATCCCCGGTACTCAACGCGACAGCCTTCATGCCCTCGACGGGCTGGCCAACCAAACCCTGATCCGCCCGGAGATGGTGTCCACCGACACCGCCGGGGCCTCGGAGATTGTGTTCGCCCTGGCCTGGGCCTGGGCTACCGGTGGGCACCCCGGCTGGCCGACCTGCCCAACCAACGGCTCTGGTACATCGACCCCCACGCCGACTACGGCCCGCTCGCCGGGCTCGCACGCCACCGCATCAACACTCGGGTCATCATCGAGAACTGGGACCAAATCTGCCGCCTCACCGCCTCACTGCGAGCCGGCACCGTCACCGCCTCGGCGATCCTGCGGACCCTGCAACGCGGCCCTAACCCCTCCAGCCTCGCTCGCGCCCTCGCCGAGCTCGGCAGGATCATCAAGCCCTGCACGTATTGCAGTACTGCCGCGACCCCGAGTACCGCCGCACCATCCATCACCTGCTCAACCGTGGCGAAACCCGTAACAGCCTGGCCCGCGACGTCTTCCACGGCCAGCGTGGACAACTACGCAAGCACTACCAAGTCGGGCAGGAAAATCAGCTCGGCACCCTCGGGATCATGATCAACATAATTGTGTTGTGGGAAACCGTCTACACCCAGGCCGCCCTCGACCACCTCGTCGCCAACGGGCACCACCCCGACCCCGCCGACATCTCCAGACTGTCCCCACTCGGCCACCCCACAATCAACCTCAACGGCCGCTACCAAACCACCGGAACCCCACCCGCCAGCGGACTCCGACCCCTCCGGACAACCCACTGACCCACCCCGTTCAGGATCCTGTTCCGATCCTCGTCAAAGGCCGCATCGTGGGACGGCTGCGAGATCGTCACCTGGCCCGGCATGCTCGTCCTGCGCGGCGAGTCGGCTGCTGGACCTTCACCCGGGTCGAGGACATGCTCGACTTCTTCAGCCCTTCGCCGCACGCGTCGCGGATCGACCCCGTGTACTGGGTGGAGAAGCTCATCCCCGGCGGACGGGACAGCGCCAAGGAATACGCCCCCGAGCAGGCCACCGCCTTCATCCGGCAGACCGTGGCCGAGCACGCCGACGAGCACCCGCTCCTGGCCGAGGATGTGGAGCGCCAGCTGTTCGACACGTGGGGCGAGGCAGACCTGAGCACGGAGAGCGGGCTGCGCGAGGCGATCGGCCGGTTCGAGGGCGCCTACCAGGACTTCTACGAAGGGTTCCGGTTCCCCTTCCAGGAGTGGGACCTCCACCGCTACGGCCAGTGGTTCCTGCTCTCTTGCGAGGTGCTGCCCTGGGCCGTCGAGCAGTACGACGCCGCCCTGGCCCCGGTCGGCTGAGCCCACCCGCGGTTCAGCGGTTCACTCCTCCTCCGGACTGTCGTCCTCGCCGAGGTGGACGGTTGCCGGGTCGCGCAGGGGCCGCAGACCCTCACGCGGCGGTCCGGCGGCGAAGCTGTAGCGGCCCAGGCAGTTGAGGTTGGCGTGCTTGAGCGGGGAGACGCGGGCCACGTCCTCGTCCAGGACCTCGTGCTCCCGCTCCTGCGGCGGCAGGGTCCGCAGGTGGGCGACGGACGCGTCGAGATAGCGGGTGGTCCACAGCACCGCGGCGTTGAGGACCAGGCCGAGCGCGCCGAGCTGGTGCTCCTGCCCCGTCCGGTATTCCTGCATGATCTGTCCGCGCTTGCCGTGGCAGATGTCACGAGCGAGCTTGTGCCGCGACTCCTGGACGGTCAGCTGACGGTTCATCTGCCGGCGGTAGGTGTCGTCGACCGGGTCGACGACACGGAGCAGGTGCAGGGTCTTGGCGATCCGCCCGTACTCGGCGAACGCCTGGCCCAGCGGGGTCGGGCGGCCCTCGCGGCCGAACATCCGCAGCAGGTCGTACGCGCGGACCTGGCCGGTGACCAGGGAGCCGGTGACGCGCAGCATGTCCGGCCAGTGCGTGCTGACCTTCGTCAGGTTGACCTTGTTGCGGGCCAGTTCCTCCAGCGGCCCGTAGTCGCCTGTCTGAACGCCGGGCATCTCCGCCCGCCAGAACCTTTGGTCGTTGAGGTCTTTGAAGCGCGGGGAGAAGTTGTAGCCCAGCATCGTGAACAGCCCGAACACCATGTCGGAGTACGAGGCGTTGTCGGTGGCGACCATCTCCGGCTTCACCCCGGCGTCCAGGTTCAGCAGCGCGTCCAGGATATGCAGGGAGTCGCGCGGGGTGCCGGGCACGACCATCTGCCCGATGCCCGCGACCTGGTCGTTCACGGCGTTGAGCCAGGTGATGGCGCGCTTGAAGTGGTAGTACTTCGGCGACGGCCCGGCGTTGATGGTCCGCTTGGGCACGACGAACCGCAGCCCGTCCACCGAGGCGAGGAGTCCCTCGCCCCAGTGCTCCACGATCGGCACCCGCCCCTGGGCCTCGATCAGCTTCGCGTTCGCCGCGGCGATGGTGTCCACCCGCAGGTAGTACTGGTCCACGTGCACCAACCGGGCCCGGGTCAGGGCCTCATCTTCGGCGTCGATGACCGGCGTGTACCCGATGTTGCACGCCTCGCTCACCAGCAGCGCGACCAATCACCTGCTTCCAGATGGGCGCGGATCATCCGCAGCCGCAGCTCCGGGCTCGGCTGAGGAGTCGAGGCCACGATGCGTGCGACCTCGTCCCGGTCAGTGCTCGTCGTAGTGGCGAGCAGGCCTGCGGCGGGGTCGGCGGGGTCGACCAGCGGCAACGGCAGCATCGCCGCCAACCGGGCGGGGTCCGGTCGTCCCGGACCGGCTGACCCCAGCAACAGACCTGCGGCGAAGGTGCCGCGCGGTGGCCCGAAGACCGTCGACAGGGCGGCCCGCGGGCGGCCTTCCTCGGTAGCGAGAACCTCGCGTAGCACCCCGTTGAGCTGCTCGGACATCTCGTCGACGGTGCCGAACCGGCGCAGCGGATCGGGGTCGGCAGCACGGCGCAGCAACCGGTGAAACGACTCGTGGGTAGCCAGCACCGGGTGCTCGGCAGGTTCCGGTAAGTCCACCGGTCTGCCCTGGCGGGTCGGCGGCATGCCGAGCGCCAGTACCGCGAGCGTGCGGCCGACGGTGTAGACGTCTGAGCCCGGTGAGGGGCCGTGGGTGGCGATCTCCGGGGAATGGTAGCCGACCGTGCCGTAGATGGCGCTGAGCTGGTCGTCTATCCGGATCACTGCGCCCAGGTCGATCAGCTTGAGCTGCCGGTCGTACTGGATGACGTTCTCGGGTTTGAAGTCGCAGTAGGCGAGTCCCTGCGAATGCAGGTAGCCCAGCGCGGGCAGAATTTCCATCACGTACGCGATGGCCTGCGCGGCCGGCAAGGGTTCGATGCTCCCGTTTGGCTGGCGCCGGGCCTCCCGCAGCTCCTTGAGCGACGACCCGCCGACGTACTCCATGACGATGTAGCCGACGGGAGTTCCATCGCCGTCCGGGTGCTGCACGAAGTTGTGGATGGTGACGATGTTCGGGTGGTTGACCTGTGCGAGGAACCGACGCTCCGCCACCGCCATCGCGTCGGCGTCGCCGGAGTCGAGCAGTCCCTTGAGTACCACCCAACGGTCGCTGACGTTGCGGTAGATCGCCAGGTAGATCCAGCCGAGACCGCCGTGAGCGAGGCAGCCCTGCACCTCGTACTGGCCGGCCACCAGCACCCCGGGGGTCAGCTTCGGCACAAACGAGAACGACGCGCCGTCCTTCCGGCAGAACTCCTCCACCCGGCCCGGCCTGCCGTCGCGGCTGCGCCCCACCGGGTTCCCACAGCGGCTGCAGAAGCGCTTGTCCTCCGCCACCTGCGGATCGGTCAGCAGCGCGCGCGCCGGGTCGATGCGGGGCACCGCCGGCACGTCGACGAGACCGGCGCCCAGCCGGACGCGCGACGACGTGGTCGCGGACATCCGGGTCGAGCCGCGGCGGGACGCCCGGCCGCTCATGCCGCTCGGCACCGCGGCCGATCCGGGCAGGTCGGTGCGCGCGGACGAGACGGATGCGGGCGCGGTGGCCGCCGCCGTACTCGGCGTGGACGGCGCCGCGTGCCCGCACCCGTCGCAGTAACCGTCCTCCAGCACGCCGCCGCAGCCGGACCGGCCACACGGTGACCCGTTCGCCGCCGCCGTCATGCCGACCTGCCCGTGCCGCTTCCGGCGGCAGCTTGCACGAGACGCTGGTATGTGGCCAGCGCACGGGTCGCGGCACCGAGGTCACAGGGCCTGGTCCACAACAGCTGCCGGATGCATGTGTCGAGGGCGAGGGCGTCGGGGTGCTCGGCGTACCCGAGCCGGATGGCCTTGGCCCGATACGCCTCGAACCGCCCCCGGAGCTCCTCGCGGCGGTCCTGCAGGCCGATAGCTCGCTCGTAGGCGGCGCGAATCTCGCCAGCCGCGTCGTCGGCCGCGGCCCGTAGCCGCGCCAGGGCCGCCGCCCGCGCTGGCCAACCAGCCGGGCTCGCCAAGGCAGCCAACCGGCCGCGGAGCACCGGCAGCCAGTCCTGCGGCGCAGCTAGGCCCGGGTCGGCGATCAGATCCTGTGCGCGCTGCCTGGCGTGCTCCTCCTGCCGCCGGAGCATGTCGATCTGATGCAGGGTCGCCCCCAGCTCCCCCAGCTCCCCCAGCTGGCCGTCCCGCGAGCGACAGCGGATCGGTGGCGCAGGTGCGATCCAGCTCGTCGACCCGCGCAGCGAGCGTGGTCACGGCGGCCGCGGCCGGGTCGCCTCCCTCCAGATCGAGATCCCCTGCCAGCTCGCGCGCCGCCCGCACGCGCTCGGCCAGCGGGGCCAGCCCGGTGAGAAAGGCCTGATGCAGAGCATCGCAGGTCACCACCACCTCAGCGACCGTCCCGAAGGAGGCGTCCATCCGGGCGCTGAGCTGGTCCAAGGTGATCTTCTCAACGTGTTCGGCGCCCCCAGTCAACGGACGCTCGGGAAGAGTGACCACCGTCCTCGACACCTCGATCGAGGGCTCCACAAGCAGGTGGCGCAGCTCGGCGAGCTCGCGGTCGCCGGGCCGGGCCCGCCGGGCCCGGACAGTGCGCGCGGCGGTCACCACGGCCTGGTAGGTCCCGAAGTCCTGCCACAGGCCGGCGAGAATGTCCCGCGCCGAAGACCAGCGCTCGGCGGTCTGCCCGGTCGGGGTCACGGTAGCGAGCAGCCGGTGCCCGGGATGGTTCTCCAGCTCGACCAGCCCAGCAGCCATCCGGTCCTCGGCCTCGATCCGCCGGGCCAGCTCGGCGTCCAGGGCGCCACTCTCGCGTCGATCCGTCATCCCCGTCTCACGCGGCAATCGTGTCACCGCAACAGGTGAAAACCCAAGTCAGGACATACTGTGAGTGATCGATTTCTGCCGCGAATGGGGTACCCTTCGTCCGTTGTTCACCGTCGGTTCATCCCTGGCGCGGCTTCAGCCCTGTTGCACTGTGACTCCTTCCGCTCGGCGCTTTCTGAGGCATTGGGTCAGATCATCACTGTGTGGTGTCGTGCGGGATGACCACCGCCGCGGCGGACCGTGCGACGTCGGGGTAGAGCGCCAGCACGAGACCGGCACCGAGGCCGGCGCCGACGAGTTGGGCCAGCAAGAAACCGGGGACCGAGGCGGGAGCGATGCCGGCGAAGGTGTTGCTGAAGATCCGTCCGATGGTCACGGCTGCCCGCGCGTCGACCCAACAGCCAGTCCGCGGCGGAGACGACGGGGTTGAAGTGCGCGCCGGAGACCGGGCCGAGCAGCAGGATCAGCACTGCCAGTCCGAACACTGTCGTCGTGGAGTTCTCCAGCAGCTGCAGCCCGACGTCGTTCGGGGACAGCTTCTGCGCGGCGATGCCCGAGCCGACCACCACCGTCACCAGCAGCGCGGTGCCGCTCTTTATTCGACATACTTCTACTTTGACAGCAGTCAATTCAAGACGCAACCTCTGACTCGACAGTCATCGAAACAAGCAGGAAGGGAATCAGAGCATGTCCCGTGTTCAGCTGGCGCTGAGAGTGTCGGACCTGGAAGCGGAGAGTGACCCATTTTGGGGAGGCTTCGTTGAGCGGGACGGTTCTCCGGTCCCGGGACGACTCTTCAGTTCCCGATCAGCTCGCGAAGCTGCTCCGCGACCGCTGCGTGGCGGTGCGGATGGAGCTCGGCCACTTGCTCTTGCAGTGCTGAGCGCGCCACCCACACGATTCGGTCGAGCATGGCGGTGCCAGCATCGATGATCGGCTCGCGATACGTGCCTTCGTAGACGGCACGGGAGTCGACCTCAACGGCGATGATCCGCCGGTCTCCGAACGCGTCGTTATAGGCATCCGAGGACACGACGAGGTAGTTCATCGGTCCCATCACCTCGTCACGAGACACCCACACTTGGCCGTACTGAACCCGACCGGCGGGTGTGCTCACCGTTCGTCAAGCGCGGCGATCGCCCGACGGCGACGAGCTGCCATCAGCGCGGCCTCCTGCTCGTCGGTGTAGACGGCCTCGCGGGCATCCTCTTCAGCTCGAGCCCGCATCGACTTGGCGACCAAGACCTGGCGCTGCAGCGTTGCTCGGACCCACTCGGACAGGTTGGTACCAGTGTCCGCCGCCGCGGCCCGGACCTGCTCAGCCAACCCGTCGTCGAGCTTGACCGCTATCTGTACCGTCATGCTCGCAGCATGACAGATCGCCGGACCAACGGGTAGCCGGATCGGAACCGCTGCCGGCGCTCGCCGCCTGCGCCGCCGCCGGGGGGCGTACTCCCCCAACGCCTGTGGGGTGGGGCCGAAGGCCGGGCCAGCTCGTCGGCGAGGACGTTGACGTGCCCAGCCTCTAGGCTCAGTTGGTTTGGGGCATGGTCGGGTTGATCACGGCGAACGGGGCGCCCTGCGGGTCCTGAACGACCGCCATCCGGCCCGCCATCATGTCAAATGGGGCCTTGAGCACCGAGCCGCCCGCCCGGGTCAGCGCGTCGACCGTGCTGTCGGTGTCGTCGACCGAGAAGTAGGTCATCCAGTGTGACGGGATTCCGGCCGGGAGTTCGTCGAGCCCCTGCATCCCACCGACCATCCGGCCCGCAACGGTGAGCGAAAAGTAGCCCGGCGCCCCTTCCATCGGGGCGGCTTCGATGCCCAGCGCGGGGTAGAAGGCATTCACGGCGTCCGGGTCGCTCGTGTTGAGCTCGCTCCAGATCACCGCGCCGGGCTCGTTGACCACCTGCGAGCCGATGAAGTCCCGGGCCTGCCATACCCCGAACACCGCACCCGTGGGGTCGGCGGCGACGAGCATGCGGCCGAAGGTGAGCACGTCCATCGCCGGCATCAGCACGCTGCCGCCGTTGTCGGTGATCGCCCGGGCTGTGGCGTCTGCGTCCTCGGCCGCCAGATATGAGGTCCACGCCGTCGGCGGGGTGGGCTGGCCCTCTGGTGCCATCGTGGTGACGATCCCCGCGACGGCCTTGCCGTCCAGGGTGCAGACCGCGTACCCGCCGTGCTCGGGCGGACCGGGTTCTCCATGCCAGCCGAACAGATCACGGTAGAAGTCAAGCGCCGCCTGCTGATCGGGCACCATGAGATCTACCCAACAGGGGGTACCGGGCTTGTACGGACCAGTTACCTCGGGCATAGCGCTCCTCCACGTCAATGTCCAGTTCCGGCCGGCCGGCCGGGACGTACCCGACCGTACAACCCACCGGCGCTAGGAAGTGTCGACGCCGCATGGCGCAATGAGCAACGCGAGACTAACTCTGGCGGCGCACTTCTGAGGAGTGGCTCTAACGATCGATCGAGCCGCTCGTGGCTGAGCCCCGGGTCGGTATTCGAGGTCTTGTCCCGAACAGGGGTGGAAGCCGCTGAAGCTGGGCGCTACGAGGATCCCACCAAAACCGTGCCAGGCCGGAGGGTAGCGGGGGATAGAAGTTTCCCCATTGGCGCCGCCCGGTGCCGGCCCAGACGCAGTGCTCCCATCGAGCTCCGGTCCACCGTGGATCACCGACCACCAAGCCGACCAGTAGCAATTCGGACAGTGCTACCACGGTTCTGGGTTCGCAGGGTGCTCGGGGGATGCGCCACTCCCGCTCCTGGAGCCAAGCCGAGCCGGGGTCCAGTGGAACAGCCCAGGCACGAAGACGAGGGCTGAGGTGGCACAGCGCCTGGTGTTCCGTGGCCCGCGCGTGCCAGGTAGGGCCGCCACCGGCGTCGTAGACGTTCTGCCGATCGAACATCAAGCCCCATGATTGGTGGGGACGCTCCCGCATCACGAAGCCGAGACCGCGCGAGGTCAACTCGGCAAAGCAGACCGCTGGGTCTCCCCCGGACTCCGTCACGAAGGCCCGCACGTGTCCGTCCCAGAGGATCGAGGCCAAGCGCTCTGCTGGGCTCATACGGAGGATCTCATCGGGTACGTCACGGCCGAGTGGTCGCCCGCGGTCGCAGAAGTGGATGAGTACCTGCGACAAATCCGGATGCTCCACCGGCCGTAATGCAGGTGTCCATTGTACGAGGGGCGCTGGTGGCTGCGTCACCGGAGGCTCCGTTCTCCCCTCCTCACCTTCGCCATCGAAGGTGGCGGCCCGGCCCCCCGTGGGGGTGGCAGGGGGCCGGGCCGCACATGGGGGGACCTAGGACCGCGCGGTGAAATCACCGCAGCCGAGGTATCCCAGTCTCCCGACTCAGGTTGGCTAGTGGGGTGAACATCGTGACAGCATCACAATCGGCTGCTGCACTGAAATGTTACCGGACCACCGTTACTGACGTCTTAGCGTTCGCGCTGTACGTCCATTGTTCATCGCGCGAAACCTTCTGTGTCACTCGCCGTTAGTGGGTGGCATTTTAGCAACCAGCGGACTACGGAATGGGGTGCTGGTTGTGTACGCTGGGTAAGTCCTTCGCGTTCTCTCGACGCGGCAAATACCCGAGCAGCTTGAGAGTCAAGGGTGTGTAACGTTTCAGCGCAGGGGCCGATAGCCACAGCTGGAGCCGATCGTGAGATCGGGGTTCGCGAGTGCCTCACTTGCGCATCGCCGCGACCCCGGTTCCGCAGGGCGACCCCACTTCGTCTCGGCTGGGCCGTCCTCACCTGTTGGCGTACACCCTCGATAAAGGATGGTCAGATGATGAGTGCGAACTCGGGCGTGGAAATTGGTTTCCGCAAGGATTCCTCGATCGTCATGTAGCGGCTTACCGGCGTGATCTCGAGGTTTGCCCTCCTCTCGCCTGGGCCGTGCTGTCCGCAGAGCACCTCCGTCGATCACCTAGTGAGAGAGGTGCAGGCGTTGCTCGCGGACAATGAGAAATGGCACGATTACGCACCGTCAACGTATCAGCGGTAGAGACGGCGAAGCCCTTCGCGACGGACAACCATGGCGTCGAACTCGGCGACAGTAAAGTTAACCACTGCGCCACAAGTCACGCGCTAGCAGTAGTCAAGCAACGACGCACCGAACTCATCACTGAAGCCTATCGGTGCGGGATCGTGTCATCGCTGGTCAGACCCGAGATAACCCACGGCCAATCGCTCGACATACTTCGCGATCACGTCGACCTCAAGGTTCACCAGTTCGCCGGGGCGCCGTAAACCCAAGGTGGTGAGCTGCGCAGTGGTCGGGATCAGCCCTACGGAGAAGTCCTCAATACCCACCTCGATCACGGTGAGCGATACCCCGTCCACCGTGATGGACCCCTTCTCCACAAGGTAACGGGCCAAGCCAGCGGGCATTCCGATCCGCACCAGCTCCCAGGGGGCTCCCTGCTGTGGCGCGGTGCGGGACAGCACGGTTCCGGTGCCATCGACGTGGCCCTGCACCAGGTGGCCGCCGAGCCGGTGCCCCAGCTTTGCCGCGCGCTCAAGGTTCAGCCGGTCTCCCAGCGCGGCCGGACCCAGGCTTGAACGGCGCAACGTCTCGCCGATCACGTCGGCGGTAAACACTTCGCCGTCGACGTCAACGACGGTCAGGCAGACGCCGTTGACCGCGATCGAGTCACCGGGTCGAGCATCTGAGCTGGTCAGCTGGCCACGCATGGCAAATCGCGCCGCGTCGGGCCGATCCTCGCGGCTGACGAGCTCCCCCAGTTCCTCGACGATGCCGGTGAACACGGCTCATCCCTCCCGGCCGGTATCCCTCACCTACCGCCGCATGCCCGGGCCTGGGCCCGCAGCGACTCGATCGCCCGAGCCGGGTCGTCAGCCCCGTACACCGCCGAGCCGGCAACGAAACAGTCCACCCCCGCTTCCGCGGCGGCCTCGATGGTGTCAGCGTTGATCCCGCCGTCGATCTCCACCAGCACGGTGAGGTGCCCGGTGTCCACCAACCGCCGGGCGGTGCGCACCTTGTCCAACACCTCGTAGATGAACGACTGCCCGCCGAAACCGGGCTCCACGCTCATCACCAGCAGCGTGTCGTAATGCCTCAGCACCTCCACCCAGGGCTCCAGCGGAGTCTTGGGTTTGACCGACAGGCCCGCCTTGGCCCCGGCCGCGCGCAGGTCCTTCGCCAGCTTTATCGGGTCCTGCGCCGCCTCGGCGTGCACGGTGACGTTGTAGCAACCCGCTTCGGCGTAGCTGATCGCCCACCTATCCGGGTTCTCTATCATGAGGTGGCAGTCCATCGGGATATCGGTGTACTTCATCAGGCTCTGCACGATGGGAAGGCCCAGGGTGAGGTTGGGCACGAAGTGCCCGTCCATCACATCGACGTGCAGCCAGTCGGCGCCCGGTACGGCGTTGGCCTCGTCGGCTAGCCGGGCGAAATCGGCGGACAAGATAGACGGCGCGATCATCGGCTCAGGTGGCACAGGGTGCACGGTATCGCGCAGTCAGCTCAACGGCGGTTGCGACTCGGCAACAGTGAGCTCAAGCCGGTCCCCGGCAACGCTTCCATGGACTTCCTGACCTGGTCTCAGCTCCTCGGTGAGCAGCATGCGGGACAGCTTCTTGTCCAGCTCACGCCCGATGGCTCGGCGTAGCGGACGCGCCCCGTATTCCGGCTGGTAGCCACGATCGACTATCCAGTCGATGGCGTGGTCGTCGAGGCGCAGGGTGATGTTCTGCGCGCGAAGCCGCTGCCGGGTCTGCTCCAGGAGAAGCTTGGTGATCGCGCGAAGCCCCGGCCGATCGAGGCCACGGAACAGGACGATCTCGTCGATCCTGTTGAGGAACTCCGGCCGGAAGTGCCGCCGCACAGTGACCATCAGACGCTCACGCACCTCCTCGACCGATTGCCCGGTACTGGTCGCGGCCAGCAGCTGATCCGCGCCGAGGTTGCTGGTCATGATGATCACGGTGTTGGCGAAGTTCGCGGTCCGGCCACGGGAGTCGGTGAGCCGGCCGGCATCGAAGACCTGCAGCAGCATGTTCGAGACTTCCACGTGCGCCTTCTCGATCTCATCCAGCAGCACCACGGTGTACGGGGTGCGGCGGACGGCATCGGTGAGCTGGCCGGCCTCGTCGTGGCCGACATAGCCGGGAGGGGCGCCGACGAGCCGCGATACGGTGTGTTTTTCCTGGAACTCGCTCATGTCGAGGCGGATCAGCCGCTCCTGCGACCCGAACAGCGTCTGGGCCAGTGCCCGAGCCAGCTCCGTCTTGCCCACGCCAGTAGGGCCGAGGAACAGGAATGAGCCGACCGGCCGGTCCGGGTGGTTGAGACCCGCGCGGCTGGCACGCACCGCGTCCGCGACCGCCTCAACCGCCTCGTCCTGCCCGACGACCCGCTGCCGCAGCTGGTCCTCGAGGTGGAGCAGCCGGTGCCGCTCCACCTCCGTGAGCTGCGCGACCGGGATGCCGGTGCTCCGGGCGATGATCTCCGCGACGTCTTCGGCGGTGACCTCCGGCGCAAGAGCCGGCGTGGCGTGCGCGGTCTCCAGCTCCACGATCGCCAGGTCGAGCTCCCGGGTCAGGGCCTCGGCCCGCTCGTATTCTTCGGCGTCAACCGCGATGTCCTTGGCCCGGGTGAGCTGCTCGACGCGCTGCTCGAGCGCCCGGGTGTCCTCGCGGGGGTTCTCGACTCGTCCCCGGACCCGAGCGCTGGCCCGGTCGATCAGGTCTATCGCCTTGTCGGGGAGGAACCGGTCGGTGAGGTACCGGTCGGATAGCCGCGCAGCCGCATCTGTGGCCTCGTCAGTGATGCGGACGCGGTGGTGTGACTCGTAGCGCTTGCGCAGGCCGCGCAGGATCGTGACGGTGTCCGCAACGCTCGATTCAGCGACCATGATGGGCTGGAACCGTCGTTCCAGTGCCGGGTCCCGCTCGATGTGCCGGCGGTACTCGTCGGCTGTGGTGGCCCCGACCAGCTGCAGGTCGCCACGAGCCAGCGCGGGCTTGAGCATGCTTGCGGCGTCCATCGCACCACCCTCGGCTCCCGCGCCGGCACCGATCACGGTGTGCAGCTCGTCGAGAAACAGCACGACCGTCCGGGCAGCGGCGGTCACCTCGTCGATCACCGCGGTGAGCCGTTCCTCGAACTCACCCCGGTATTTGGTGCCAGCCAACATCCCGGGCAGATCAAGCGCGATCAGCCGGCGGTTGCGCAGCGGCTCCGGTACCGCGCCGGCAGCCATCCGCTGGGCGATGCCCTCGACGATCGCCGTCTTGCCGACGCCGGGGTCGCCGATCAGCACCGGGTTGTTCTTGGTCCGCCGCGACAGCACCTCCAGGACCTGCTCGACCTCGTCCTCGCGCCCGATGACCGGGTCGAGGCGGCCGGCTCGGGCCGCAGCTGTGAGGTCGCGGCCGTAGCGATCCAGCCGCTGCGTCGACGTGCCCGGTTTCGCTATCCCGCCAAAGGACTGCTCAAGACCGCCGACCAACCGGCCCACGAGCTCCTCAAGGGGGTTGAACCCAGAACCGAACGGTCCATCGGGCATATCGAGCCTCCTCATCAGCCGTAGCGGCCCCGCGCCGACGGCCGCAGTCGGCGACACACCCTTGATAGTGCCCTCAACTTGCCCTCCGCGCCGTCCGAGGGAGTGGCGTCGAGCGCGTTACGCGGAGACCAGGGCGTCGATCGCGAGCTCATGATTTTGCGCGATCACCGACAGCCAGTAGTTCATCCGTTCGGCGTTAGTGAGGTCGCGCCAGTGCCCGAACAACTCAGCAGCATCGCCCAGCGGGAGCCGTCCCTCCGCCTGGTGAATCTCCAGAGTAATCGACGCGCGGTCGGCACCGCAGGACTCGACCGCGGTCCGCAGGATCTGAGCCAGCCCGGTGGGTCCATACAGCGGCGGCAGCGAGCATCGGCCGTCGTGAACGAACGGGATCGGGACCCGGGTGAGGAAGCTGAAGTGGTCGGACAGGCCGGGAATGAGCGGATGGCCGTCATGCAGGTGGAAGTGCACCGTCTTGCCGAAGCCACCGAGCGTGCGGGTCAGCTCTAGTACCGCGGGCAGCGCGGAGTCGACCGCGGCCTGGACGTCCTCGATCAGGGCTGGCAGGCGCGGATCCGCTGGGCTCAAAGTCCGGAGCGCCAGACCGTCATGTCGCTTCGCGAAGCGCACCCTGGCCAGCTTGATCCCGACGTGGCCGCTGTCGATACACAGGCTTACCCCTTCGACATCACGCAGTCCCTCGCCGATCTCGGCAAACCGCTCGAGCTCCATACCGGCGGCGTACTCAAGGAACACCTGCGGCCGCTCCGGCCGGCCGCCGAGTGCTCGGAGAGCAGCAACCACGTCCGGCACGCGGTCCGCCATCGCCGGCTTGTCATGCACCACGAGACCCGCGACCCGCCCGACGAAGCGGGTGGCGAAGTCGGCGACGACCGCTGCGCCACGCTCGTCGAGCACGTCGATGCGGCGGTCCAGGTGCACCACCGGCAGCTCCGGGTGCGCTGGCGCGAACGCGAGTATCCAGTCGAGCTCGTCCGGCGTGCCGGCATAGACCTCTGCGGCAAGGCCAGCCTGTGCGAACCGCAGCTGCGCGAGGCGCAACAGCGCGTCGTCACCGCTGACCCGCTGTTGAAACAGGCCCCGGACGGCCGGAACGGCGAACGGTGACGCGTTTCGCCGCTGATCGGTTGCCGCAGCATGTGTCCGGGCGCCGATAGTGGCTTCTGGCAGGCCGGGGATGGTGAAGATTCCGATGGACTCGTCCTTTGCTCGGCATCGTTTGGGCTGCGTCCTGGTCTTGGCCCGGTCGGACACGATCACTACCCGGTCATGGGCGACCCAGGAGACGCCCTCGACGTTGCAGTACAGCTTCTTGCCGGCCTCGTCACGAGGGAACCGGTAGATGGTCCCCTCATCGGCCAGCTTCCAACTCTCCGCAGCGAACTGGCCGACCCACAGCGCCGAGGACTCCTGCGACACAACCGCGATCCGGTCCTCGGCGACGGAAAGGCCGCTGTAGTCACGGAAGCGGAGGGTCTCCGGCAGCCGGATTGTGCCGACGCGGGTCCAGCGGTCGGCACCGTTAACAAAGATCTGGATCCGGCCCCCACCGGGGGTGCGACCGGCCGAGCCTGCCTTGCACCGATTGCCCTCACACAATCCGAGCAAATGGGTCTTCCCGTCACGGCGTATGCAGGTGAGCCCTTCGAGCCCCTTGTTCGGTCGCACGAGTGGAAAATCCAGCGGCATGCTGGAAACCATGCGGAACTGCTCGTCGTACTCCTCGACGGTAGCCATGAACTGTGCGCCGTAGGGCTGGGCCTCTATCAGGACGTAGAATCGGCGCGCCACGCGGTCATAGGCGATGTCCTCATAATCCTTGCCGTGCCCGCCGATCAGCTCGACGAGGGCGTGCTGCCCGTCCTGCATCGCGGTCCGTTCATCAAGCAGCTGCTTATCAAGAAGCTGCTCGTCGAACAGCGCAAGGTAGCGTAGGTTGTCGAACACGACATAACACAATCCGTCCTTGACCAGCACCCCTTGATCCCAACTGGTCGAAGC
>QHBZ01000102.1:0-49192 GCA_003244055.1 Pseudonocardiales bacterium
ACCACGAAGGCCGCCTGCTGGAAGTACACGCCCTGATCGCGCTGGGACAACCCGTGGAAGACCATGCCGGCCTGGGTGGGCGTCAGCACGTAGATGTCCTCGACGCCACGGCCATCGCCGGCCAGGCGGTCCACTCCTGCCTGATCGAGGCTGGCCAGCGGGAAGTCCGAGGGGCTGCGTCCCCCCGCGCCGGGGGACGCGCAGTGCGCGATGATCTCACGAAGGGCGTTGAGCAGGTTGTCGGCGAGGGAGCTGACGGTCGCGCGCCGGTGCAGGTCTTCGGAGTAGAACCAGGTGAATACCAGGCGGTTTCCCTCGACCTTGCCGACCACCTCTAGCGCGTGGGCCCGCTGCGCATCCGGGCTCTCGTCCAGCCGCAGTTCCCCGTGGATCGTGTGATAGAGATCGTCGCTGCCCGCAGGCAGGTCGAAGTGCCCCAGGTAGTTGAAACTGATCTGGGGAGTGGGTGAGGTCAGGCTGGAGGCTACGTTGTTGTCGAGGGCCGCAGTGAGGTAACGCAGGGCGCCGTAGCCCAGGCCCCGGCCGGGGATGGCACGAAGGTGTTCCTTGACCGAGGTCAGTCGCGTCCTCCAGTCCGAGCTCGACTCGGCGAGCAGGTCCACCGGGAACAGGGTGGTGAACCAGCCCACCGTCCGGGACAGATCCACCTCCTCGAACAGCTCCTCCCGGCCGTGGCCCTCCAAGTCCACGAGGACTCGCTCGCGCCCGGTCCAGGCACCCAGAACCCGGGCCAGCGCGGCCAGCAACACGTCGTTGACCTGGGTCCGATAGACCTCGGGCACCTGCTGCAACAGCGCCCGGGTCTCCGACTCGTCCAGTCCCACGCTCACCGAGCGCACCGAGGCCACCGTGTTGGGCCCAACACCGTCGGTGGGCAGCACCGGTTCAGCGCTCTCGGCGAGCGCGCCCCAGTAGCCCAGCTCGTCGTCGAATCCCCCGGTGGCGGCGTGCTCGGCCAGCCGCAACGCCCACTTTCGGAACGAGGTGGTCTTGGCCGCCAACCGGGCCGCGGAGTCACCACACGCCACCCGGTAAGCGACGGCCAGGTCCTCCAGCAGGATCCGCCAGGACACCCCGTCGACCACCAGGTGGTGCACCGTCAGCACCAGCACCGGCCGCTGCCCGCTACCCAGCTCGAACAACACCGCCGCCAGCGGCGGACCGCTGCCCAGGTCGAGGTCGGCCTGGACACCGCCGATGACCTCGGCCATCACGGTCAGCCGGTCGCCTTCCACCGGGTCGCTGTCCGCTGGGTCACTGTCCATTGGGCCGCCGTCCATTGGGGACAGATCGACCCGGCGCAGCACGTCGTCCGACCCCACCGGAGCGTTGCACTGATACCACCGGCCGTAGAGCTGCTCGAACCACATCCGCAACGCGTCGTGGTGCTCGAGGAGCGTCATCAGTGCGGCGCGCAGCGCGGCCTCGTCGACGCCCTCGGCGAGCTCCAGACTCAGCGACTGGTGAAAATGCCCTGGCGCCACCGTCCGGGTATCGAAGAACCAGCTCTGGATCGGGGTCAGCGGCACCGCCCCGGTCACCGGTCCCTGCTCGACCGGTTCCAGCTCCGCCGCCGTGACGTTCGGGGCCAGCGATGCGACCGTCTGGTGCAGGAAGATGTCCCGGGAGCGCATGCGCAGGCCGGCCCGCGCGGCGCGGGCCACCACCTGGATGCTCAGGATCGAGTCACCACCGAGCGCGAAGAAGTTGTCCTCGACACCGACCCGTGGCACCCCGAGTACCTCGGCCCAGATCTCGGTGACGACCTGCTCGACCGGGTTGCGGGGCGCCAGGTAGACCGCGCCCTCAGCCGAGCCCCATTCCGGCGCCGGCAGGGCTCGTCGGTCGAGCTTCCCGTTGGGGTTGAGCGGAAGCTTCGCCAGTGACACGAACGCCGCGGGCACCATGTGGTCGGGCAGCACCCGGCTCACGAAGCGACGCAGCGCGGCAGGGTCCATGGCCGCGCCCGGCACCGGCACCAGGTAGGCCACCAGGCGTTTGTGCCCGGACTTCTCGGCTTGGACGACCACCACCACTTCGGCCACGTCGTCGTGGCGCGCAACGGCGGCCTCCACCTCGCCCAGCTCGATCCGGAACCCACGAACCTTCACCTGGTGGTCCGCCCGGCCGAGGTAGTCCAGCTCGCCTGTCGGGGTCCACCGCACGACGTCGCCGGTGCGGTACATGCGAGTTCCCGCGCTGGCGAAGGGATCGGCCACGAACCGCTCCGCGGTGAGTCCCGGACGGTTCAGATACCCTCTGGCCAGCCCCCGACCGCCGAGGTAGAGCTCACCCGGTACGCCCGGTGCCACCGGACGCAGCGTGGGGTCGAGCACATACGCGCGAGTGTTGGTGATCGGTCGGCCGATGGGCGGCGCCTGGTCCGGGATCGCTTGGTCCGGGTCGCAGTACCACGCGACCACATACACGGTGGCCTCGGTGGGGCCGTAGATGTTGGCGATCCGGCTGTCCGGCAGCGCCGCCCGGATATCCCGCGTCGCCCGCGCCGAGAGTGCCTCGCCGGCCAGCACCACGTGCTGCGGGGCGGCCAACCCCGTGCCGTGGGACAGGAGCTGGGAAAACGCCGAGGGCACCGCGCTGACCAGGCTGGCAGTCCCGTGCTCGCTCGGGCGCTCGGCGAGCGCGAGGACGTCGCGCACCACCTCGATGCAGCCGCCGACGGTCAGCGGGCAGAAGATCTCGAAGACCGACACGTCGAAGTTCAACGAGGTCGAGGCCACGACCCGGGACAGTCCCGACACACCGAAGTCCGCAGCAGCCCACAACGCGAGATCGACCACGCTCTGGTGTGCGACCACCACCCCCTTCGGCCGACCCGTCGAACCCGACGTGTAGATCACATAGGCGGGGTTCGCGCCGCGCAGGGGCGCCAACCGCTCGGTGTCGGAGACATCGTCGACGGGCTGGCCGGTCAGCGCCTTGGCGGTTTCGGTCGAGTCCAGCACCAACCGGTCCACTCCCGCCACCGTAGGCAGGCGGTCCGCCACCTCGCTCGTGGTCAGTACCAGCGGCGGTTGAGCGTCGGCGAACATGAGCGCGATGCGTTCGGCCGGGTAGCTCGGGTCGATCGGCAGGTAGGCCGAACCTGTCTTCAGCACCGCCAGTAGCGCCACGATCAGCTCCGCTGAACGTGGTAGCGCCACGGCCACGAACCGCTCCGGGCCGGCCCCCCGCGCGATCAGCAGCCGGGCCAGCCGGTTCGCCCGCACGTTGCATTCGTCGTAGGACAGCTGTGTGCCCGCGCACCGCACCGCCGGTGCCTCCGGGGTTCGCGTGGTTTGCGCCTCGAACAGCTCCGGCAGCACCGCCGATGGCACCGACAGGTCGGTGTCGTTCCATTCCACCAGGACCCGGTGCCGCTCGGCGTCAGTCAGCAGCGGGAGCTCGGCCATCGACTGGCCGGGGTCGGTGGCGATGGCAGTCAGCAGTAGCTGCAGGTGCCCGGCCATCCGCTCGACGGTGCTGGGGTCGAACAGGTCGGTGTTGTACTCGATCGTCAGGCTCAGCGACTCGCCCCGCGGCAAGAACTCCAGCACCAGGTCGAACCGTGCCGACGGTCGCGGCAGGTCGTGCTCAGCGATCCACAACCCGCCGGCCTCACGCGCGCGCACCATCTCGCTCTGGAGCACGACCAGCGTCTGTACCAGCGGGTTGCGGCTCGTGTCCCGCTGCGGTTGAAGGTCTTCGACCACCCGGTCGAAGGGCACCTCGTCGTGGGCGAACGCATCCAGCACCGTCTCCCGGACGTCGACCAGGAACTCCTCGAACTTCCGCGCACCCTCCACTGTGGAGCGCAGCACCACGGTGTTGACGAAGAACCCCACGAGGTTCTCCAGCTCCGCCCGATGACGTCCGGAGGTGACGGTGCCGACGGCCACGTCGCGCTGGTTGGCGTACCGCGACAGCAGCACCTGCACCGTGGCGGTCAAGGTCATGAACAGCGTGGCTCCGCGGGTCTGCCCCACGCTCGTCAGGCCCCGAACCAGCTCGGCCGGCAGGTCCTGGCGATGTACCGCGCCAGCGGTCGTGCGGAGGTGGGGCCGGGGCCGATCGGTGGGCAGGTCGAGCACCTCCAACCCGGCCAGCTGGCGCCGCCAGTAATCAAGGTGGGACCGGAGAACCGGGCCGGACAGCTGCTCGCGCTGCCACCCGGCGATGTCGGCGTACTGGATCGCCAGCTCCGGCAACCGGACCGGGGTCGCGCTGACGGCGGCGGCGTAGCGCTGGGCCAGCTCGTCGACCAGAAGCCCGACCGACCAGCCGTCAGTGATGATGTGGTGCTGGCTGAGCACCAGCACGTGGTCGCGGGCGGCGAGGCAGACCAGCAGAGCTCGGGTCATCGGACCGCGTCGCAGGTCGAACGGGCGGCTCAAGAGCTGCGCCAACTCCTGCTCCACCGCGTCGTCGCGGTCCGCGGCGGCTGTGCTGGACACGTCCACCATGTCCAGCGGGATCTCCCCGCGCGGAGCGATGAGCGCGACGCCGTGTCCGTCGACCGTGTCGAACGTCGTCCGCAGCGACTCGTGGCGGCGCACCAACCCCGCCAGCGCCGTCCGCAGCGCGGCGTGGTCCAGCACGCCGGACAGTCGCAGCCCGATGCCGGTGTTGTACTCGGTACCCCCGGCGGACACGTCGTCGAGCAACCACAGCCGCTGCTGAGCAGGGGACAGCGGCAACGCGCGCTCGCGCGACACCCGGGGAATCGGCAGGGCGGGGTGGGCCTGCCAAGCGTCCGGCAGGATCTCCGCGAGCCTTGCGACCGTCCTCGCGTCGAACAGCGCGCGGACCGGCAGGTCCGCCCCGAGGGCCGTGCGGATCCGGGAGAGCATCCGGACACCCAGGATCGAGTCACCGCCGAGCGCGAAGAAGTCGTCTTCGACGCCGAGGGTGCGCACGCCGAGCACGTCGGTCCAGATCTGGGCAAGGACACGCTCGGTCTCGGTGCGGGGGGCCACCGAGTCGGCGGACGAGTCGCGGTCGGTGAGGGGCGCCGGGAGGGCGCGGCGGTCGAGCTTCCCGTGCGCGCTCAGGGGCAATTCGCCGAGGAGCACGAACGCCGCGGGCACCAGGTAGGCGGGCAACGTCTGAGCCAGCAGAGCGCGAAGCTGCTCCATCACAGGGGTGCGACCCGGTGCGCCGACCAGGTAAGCCACCAGCCGGGGCAGACCGGGCAGGTCCTGGCGGGCCACGACCACGGCCCGATCCACATCGGGGTGGGTCTGCAGCACCGTCTCGATCTCACCTGGCTCGATCCGGAATCCACGGACCTTGACCTGCTCGTCCGCCCGGCCCACGAACCTCAGCTGGCCATCGGCCCCCCAGCGCACCAGATCCCCGGTGCGGTACATCCGGGTGCCCCGGCCGGCGAAGGGATTCGCCACGAACCGCGCTGCGGTCATCCCCGACCGCCCCAGATACCCTCGGGCCAGTCCGACTCCGGCGATGTACAGCTCGCCGGCCACACCGACCGGCACCGGCTTCAGCGCCTGGTCCAGGACGTACACCCGGGTATTGGCGATGGGTGTTCCGATGGGTGCACCGTCCCCGGCGGACAGCGGTTCGCTCCACGTGGTTACCACCGTCGACTCGGTGGGCCCGTAAGAATTGATCATCCGTCGGCCCGGCGCCCACAGCGTCACCAATTCCGGGGGGCACACGTCGCCGCCCACGATCAGCGTCCGGAACTGAGTCAGCTCCGCCGCGGCCGCCGCCGGCACGGTGGCCAGCGCGGCCGGCGGGATCAACGCATGAGTCACCCGCTGCTGCGCCAACACCCGCGCCAGCTGCTCCCCGAGCATCGGCCCCGGCGGCGGCACCACCAACGCCGCCCCCACCGGCAACGACATACACAGCTCCAACACCGACGCATCGAAACTCGGCGAGGAGAACTGCAACACCCGATCACCCGGGACTACCACATACCGCGCCACCGCAGCCGCGGAGAAACTCGCCAACCCGGCATGGGTCACCACCACACCCTTGGGGCGCCCAGTCGACCCCGAAGTGTAAATCACGTAAGCCGGATGGGCCAACAGCAGCGGTGTGGGCCGATCGGCATCACTGGGGGCACGGTCGGACATCGCGGCCAGTTCCGCGAGCACCGCGGGTTCGTCCATCACCACCATCGGTACGGCCTCGTCGACAAGACTCGCGACACCGGCTCCGACCGTGGCGACCCCACAGGTCAGCATCACGACCGCGCCGGCGTCGGCCACCATGAACCGGATCCGCTCGATCGGATAGGCCGGGTCGACCGGCAGGAAGGCTCCGCCGGCCTTAGTGACCGCCAGCTGCGCCACCACCATCTCGACCGACCGGGGCAACATCACAGCCACTACTGCTTCCGGCCCCACCTCGCGAGCCAGCAACAGCCGAGCCAGTCGGTTCGCCCGCTCGTCCAGCTCGCGGTAACTGACCGACCCGTCCTCGGTCACGAGGGCGGGCAAGCCCGGAGCTCTCGCTACCGCAGCCTCGAACAGCATTGGCAACGCGACAGCGGCGACCTCCTGATCGGTGTCGTTCCACTCCTCCAGCAGCCGAGCACGCTCCACCTCGGCGACGAGGTCGACCGTGCCCAGCGGCGCATCGGGAGTGGTGGCGAGGGCGGCGAGCACCCGGGTCAGCTGCTCGGCCAGCCGCCCGATCGTGGCAGCTTCGAAGAGGTCGCTGCGGTACTCGACGACGCCCGACAGCTCCCTACCCCGCTCGACCAGCCGCACCGTGAGGTCCGCGCTGAACCGCAGGGCACCTCGCGTAGACGCCACTGCCACGCGCGTCAGCTCCGATCCCAGGTCCAGCTCCTCGGCCAGGGACTCGAACGGGATCTCGGAGTGCGTGAGGGCGGCTCTCACCGTGGCGCGCACCGCGGACAGGACCTCCCGCAGCGGCGTCGCGTCGCTCATCCGGGATCGCAGCACCAGGGGGTGCCCCGACTCCGGCGCGGAAATGGTCGCTGCGATATCCTCCTGGCCCGAGTAACGGCACAGGAGAACCTGGCAGGCTGCCACCGTGAGGTCGAGCAGGGTGATGTCGAGCTGGGCGGTCACCCCCAGCAGCCCAGCAGTCACGTCCGCTGGTACGGCGAAGGCATGTGCATCTATGCCTGAGCGCGCGCTGGTCGGCCACTGATGATCGGTGGGTAACTCCGGGGCGGACACGCCGTCCAGTTGCCCCGCCCAGTATCGGAGTTGTTCGACGAACGGTACCTTCAGCGGACCGTGAGAGACAATGGAATTTCCGCTCGGCACGGACGTCGGCTCGTAAGCCACCATATTTTATCGAATCCTTTGGGCACTGTGTGTAATCGAACCCTGTGTTATCGAATCCTTTGGGCACTGTGCCGCGATGACGGGATCCCGGGGCAGGTACTCAGGCGGAGGCTCGATTCAGCGAGTCGGTCGACGGTCGAGGTTCCGGCACGCCGGGAGGCCGGCATCGCTGGGCGATCCGGCCGCCGAGCAGCAACTGGTCGATCTGCTTAGTGATCGGGTCGCGCATGAAACGTCCGACATGCAGTCCCTGGCCCGAGGTCGGGTCCTGGAGCACGAAATCCAAGTCGTCGTAGAAGGCCAACCGCCCGATGAGCTCGTCGCCGCTCGCGAGGTACGGGACCCCCTCATCCCCGGCGGCGACCAGGTACTCCGTTGGGCCGTTGGAGTAGCTACCCGCGCACTCCGTCGGGGCTGCGACCAGCGCTCGCATCGACATGTCCCGACGACCTGCTCCCAGCGGCAGGTTCGCCTGGCGTAGTTCGGTACGCAGCTCCTCCCACAGGGACGACCCGGTGTTGGCGTTCGTGGTGAGCGCCACCACCCATCCGCCTGCCGGATCGATGCGCAGGTAGCAGGACGTGCCGTTCGCGTTGCCGTCGTGACCGACCCAGGCGGTGATCCCGTCACGGAATACGGCCAGCCCGGCGCCCCAGCCGTCAGCGAGTCCGAACGGATTGGCGCCGGGAACGGCCCGCCGCATCCGTTCGGCGTAGGTGGCCGGGAGCAGCTGGGGGACTCCCGGTCCGATGTGCATCAGTCCCAGGGCAACCAGATCGTCGGCACTCATCGCCAGGGCCCCGGCAGGGGCCTCGGCGGGTGCCAGTGACTGCTGCACGGGCCGGGTCCGACCCAGGGTCGTGTTGACCGAGTGCCCGCTGGCGATGGGCCGCCCGGAGGGTGCCCGCAGCGTTGCGACGACGGTGGCGGCGTCGATGCCCAGCGGTCGCAGCAGGATCGACTCGGTGGCCTCCCACCAGCTCATTCCCGTGATCGTCTCGATCAGGTGGCCGACCAGGACGTAGTTCCTGCTCGAGTAGGAGAAACCGGTGCCGGGCGGAAATATGAGGTCCTGCCGGCGGCAGTGCTCCCGCACGTAACGCCCCATCGACAAGGTGGCCAGCTCCGGTGCGTCGGGACTGGACGCGAAACCGCTGGTGTGGCTGAGTAGCTGCCCCAGTGTGAGCTGGCCGCCCAGGTCGTCCAACTCGGGCAGGTGCTCGTTCAGCGTGGCGTCGAGCTCGAGGTCACCGTCCGCGACCAGGATCATCGCCAGGGTTGCGGTCCAGGCCTTGCTGATCGACCCGGTGGGAAAGGCGGTCTCCCGGGTGACCGGAATCCCGGTGCCGTGCTCCAGCTCACCGACCTCGACCGAGACGGTCACACCATCCCGGTGGATGGCAAGTTGCGCACCGGGGACCTGATGCGTGTCGGCCAGCACAGCCAATGTGGCGGCCAACCAGGCCTCATCGACCGGCGGCGCACTCATCTCAGTGTCACCCGTCCGTGCGGTGGCGTTCCCTCGTTCTAGGGGGCGGAGCTCGTCCTTGTTCTCAACAGTTGGTGACTCGAGAGCAGAAATCTTCCCCATGGGTCACACGTTAGAGTGACGTCCTTCAGCGGGCCTTAGTGTTCGCTTAAGGGAACCGGGTGGCACGGCGTCCAACAGGCAACGCGGGACCCCTCCCTACCAGCAGTTCCGCCCATCCCTGGCGGGGCGCTGTTGGCCTAGGTAGGGGTGGATCCGACCAGGCCGGTCTCGTATCCCACGATCACCAGCTGCGCTCGGTCCCTGGCGTCGAGCTTGGCGAGCAACCGGCCGATGTGAGTCTTGACGGTCCCCCGGCTCAGGTGCAGATGGTGTTCGATCTCACTGTTACGTAGGCCCCGCGCGATCAGGACGAGCACCTCCCGTTCCCGGTCGGTGACGCCGGCCAGCGTGCCCGCCGGACGCCGGGCCGACTCCGGGTGCCGGACGAACTCGGCGATCAGCCGCCGGGTGACGGTGGGTGCGAGCAACGCCTCACCGGAGGCGACAACTCGGACGGCGTCTAGCAACTGAACGGGGGGTGTGTCCTTGAGTAGAAAGCCGCTGGCGCCGGCCCGCAGCGCTGAGTACACGTATTCGTCGAGATCAAACGTAGTGAGCACCAGGATTCTCGGTGCGTTTTCGTGTGCGGTAATCCGGCGGGTGGCCTCGATACCGTCCATTTCCGGCATGCGCACGTCCATCAGCACCACGTCGGGATTCTCTGCCCGGACCAGGTCCACAGCCTCCGCCCCGGTACCGGCTTCACCGACGACGACGAGGTCCGGCTCGGTCTCGATGAGTACCCGCAGGCTGCCCCGCAGCAGCGCTTGATCGTCGGCGATCAGTACCCGGATCTGTGCATCAGTCATACGGGCCCCGAGGCCTGGTAGGGCAGGCGGGCATGCACAGCGAACCCGCCGCTGGCCTGCGGACCCGCCATCAGTGTTCCGTGATGTAGGGCGGCTCGCTCGCGCATGCCGATCAAGCCATGCCCGGGCTCGCCGGCCGGGCGACGCGGTATGCCGTCGTCGACCACCGCCAGGTGCAGTTCGCCCGGTTCGGCGGTGATGCGGACGGTGCATCGCGCTGGTGCCGCCGCATGTTTGATGACGTTGGTCAACGCCTCCTGCACGATCCGGTACGCGGCGAGCTGGACCGCCGCCGGCAGTGCCGGGATGGTCCCGCGGTCGAGCTCCACCTGCACGTCGGCGAGTCGGGCGTTCTCAACCAGTTCCGGTAGCTCGTCGAGGCCGGGGCTGGGCGCCAGGTGGGCCTCCCCGGCCGACCGCAAGGAGCCGAGCACGCGCTGGACATCTGTGAGCGCAGCTCGGCTGACAGACTCGATGACGCCGAGCGCTTCCCTACTCTCCTCGGGACGCTTGTCGTAGACGTGATTGGCCACGGCGGCCTTCATCACGATCACGCTCATGCTGTGCGCCACCACGTCATGCATTTCCCTGGCTATCCGCAACCGCTCCTCGGAGACGGCCTTCTGCTCGCGGTGTTCGGCGATCTGGCCGGCGTACTCGCGGCGCGCGCGGACGCTGCAGCCGAACGTCCAGCCTGCGCCGATGGTGAACCACGACGAACTCAGCGAGGACAGCAGATCCGTATTGACCGACTTTGTGTTCGGTGCGACGAGAAGGAAGTGGGAATCCAGCACGGTCGCCGCGAGGACTGCTGCCAGCGTGACACCCAGCATCGCCGCGCCGAGCGCGACGGCCGAGCGCCGCGGCCCCAGGGACAGCGCGACCGAGTAGAGCGCGACCGCGACGGCTAGCACGGTTGCCCCAACCGACATGCCCAGCAACACGGCGACGATCGTCGAGGCGAGAACGACGCCGAATACCGGGAGAGGCCTGCGCCTGCGGACCGCAAGCGGAACGCTGACCGCAAGTGCCAGCAGCCACACCACCAGGACCGTTCCGCCGGTAAGGCCGACCGCGGTGTAGAGGGTCGCGTTGACAGTGAGTAACGTGATCCACGCCGCCAGCAGCAGGTCGATCGCGACGAGGTGCCACGGACGCTGTCGATACCGTCGCGGCAACACGCCGGAATCAACCCCAGCGGGTTCGGTCACATGGGCCACCGTAGCCGCATTCTCCGAATCAGCGGATCGGAGCACGGTCCGATACCGAAATGCCGGACCCTGCTCCGATGTGCCCGCGCCCCGCACGCGTCAGCATTGCCTGCATGATCGAGGTCCGAGAACTCACCAAGGATTACGGCGATGAGCGTGCGGTGAACCGGCTGTCGTTCACCGCACGCCCTGGCGTGGTGACCGGTGTCCTCGGCCCGAACGGCGCGGGAAAGTCGACCACGATGCGCATCATCCTCGGCCTGGACACCCCAACATCCGGCACAGCGCTGGTGAACGGCCAGCGCTGTGCCACCATCGACCGGCCGATGCATACCGTGGGCGCCCTGCTCGACACGGAGACGATGCACGGCGGCCACCGCGCCGCGGACCACCTGCGGTGCATGGCGCGCAGTAGTGGCATCGGTGAGCTCCGGGTGGCCGAGGTACTCGACGAGGTGGGGCTTTCGGCGGTGACCGAAAAGCGGATCGACGATTTCTCCGCAGGCATGCGGCAGCGGCTCGGGGTCGCCGGCGCGCTGCTCGGCGNNGGTGTCCTGTTATTCGACGAGCCGATGACCGGTCTGGACCAGGAGGGTGTCCGGTGGATTCGCGGTCTGATGCGATCACTGGCCGCTCAGGGTCGGACGGTCCTGGTATCGAGCAAGCACATGAGTGAGATGGCCATGACAGCCGACAAGATGCTCGTCCTCCGGCGCGGCGAATTGATCACCGAGACCTCCACCCGCGAGCTGACCGAGCGTCTTGCGCGAGACGTGTTCGTGCGCTCACCCCGCATCGGCGGGCTGACCAAGGTGCTGACCGGCATGGGCGCAACGGTGCGCGCCGAACCGGGCGGGGGGCTGCTGGTCACCGGCATGGACGCATGGAGAATCGCGTCGGCTGCCGCGGCGCATTACATCCCGATCCAGCAGTTGACCCCACGCTACGGGTCGCTCGAGGACACCTGGACATGATCAACGCATTGAATAACGACGTCAGCCCAGCCGTTCCTCGGCGCGGTCCAGCCGACGCATCAGCATGCTGGCTACCGCCAGGCACTCTAAGGTCTCGTCCAAACCAGCAAGAGCAGCTCTGCCGGTACCGTGCGGATTTCGCAGCCCAAGCATGACCCCTGCGAACAGCAGCCGGAAACCCTCGCGCTCGTCCTGCGCCGCCTGCCCCGTTGTCGTGGTGATGTCAAGTTGTGGCACTCGATCGCCGAACGCCGACTCCATCAGGGCGCACCCTGAGTCGTCGCTTGCGGTGAGTGACCGGACCCGTTCTTCGACCAGCTGTAGCGCCTCGACGACCGCCTCGGACAGCCGCCCATCCGCTACCAGCGCAAGGACAACGGAAATCCTGGGATGCAGGGCCGGCGCCAGGACCTCGGGGACCTCCTTGCGTCTACCCGACACGCAGGTAACTTCAATGTGATCGTCAGTAGCATTTGCACCGGGCATGTGCGGCCGGACAACGTCGATCACGCCCATCATTCGTAACTCATCGCTCAACAGACGATACTCTAAGTGGTCGCCTACTTGCACTTCAGTCCCGATGGGCAGGAGGACCGTGTTGCCCTGCACCCGAGCCGGGGAGCCCAAGCGTATTTCCGCCTCTTCTTGCTGCCGCCGGATCAGCGTGACGAAGTTGGTGAAAAAGATCATCCCACACCGAAGTCTCGGCTCGTCGCAAGAAATATCCGGTGCAATCGGGTGTCCTTCCAGGCCAGCCCCCGATGACCCATCGCAATCAGATCCAGCATTGTTACATGACATGTTGCGCGCTGATCGACATCAGCTGCGCCGATTGTCACCGGGGCCGAGGCGGCCCCGTCTACACCTGGCGCTCGCTGGTTGAGCACAGCGAACTCTGAGCCTCCCGAACTCAACAGCAGAGCTGTTCCACGCGAGCATGACAGCTCTGCTGTTGGGTTCGGGAGAACCCGACGGGAGCGGACCAACGCGGCGGGTCGTCAGTTCGTCTCCTCAACCGGCGCATCCATGCCGCGGATCACTTCGAAGAGCCGATCCGGGTCCCAATCCGGCTCGACATCGTCGAGCAATTCCTCTGCTTGGCCCAGGGTGAGGGTTCCTACCCGAGTGCCGTCATCGATCAGGATGAAGTAGTTGATGAAGGTTGGCCGCCCCGCACCGGCAGGAACCGTCTTGGGAGCCATCTGCTCGGATTTGACCGTGGCCTTGGCTCCCTGGCAGGCGCTGGCGCTGAGGCGTTCCTCGATCGCGGCAGCGATCCTCTGGGCGTCGTCTACAAGCATTGGGCTATCTCCTTCGCCGGGTCGCGACAAACACGCCGTAGATAACTATCACTGGTTCGTACCCTAGGATACTTCTGACTACTCTCCGACTCCGGGCTTCTGTGCCCTTACTGTGTCCGGCGTGGTGCGCCGTTGCGCGGCGAGTGTCAGGTGGCGAGGACCCGCGCGAGCAGCATGGTGGCCGGTCCGAATTCTGCTCTCTGGTAGAAGGGCACGGAGCGCGATCGCTCGGCGACAGCACGATCCGTGCGCATCCTCGGTTGTGGGCGTGGGCAACGAGCGCGTTGAGCAAAGCGGTACCGACGCCGATTTCGGTGCGGAGCCAGCACGTACACCTTGCTGAGGTAACCCCAGCGTGAGGCCGGCCGTCCGGGCCTCGGCATCCGTTCGAAGATCAGTGCAGCACCGCGTTAGTCCTTCGGGGTTCGTTCTGCCATGTGGTCGGGTCGTTGTGGTAGCGGCCGCGGGCGCGGCCGAGCGGCTTGTTCGGAGGTGCCGGTCAGGGTTCCTGTGGGCAGGAGCGTGTCGTTCGCAAACGCCCAGGTTGCGGGCGACCGTCGCATCGGCCACCGCGGCCACACCCGGATCAACCCCCGAAGGATTGACGCGGTGCTGCACTAGGTTGATCATCCCGACGACCGTGCCATCAATTTCGGCGAGGAAGGTGACACGTCGTGCGGCTTCCGTCAGGTACCAGTGGGTGAATCGTTCCTCGAAGCTGTCGTCGTAGAGGGGGCAGCCGGCTTGTCCTTCTGACCAACATCGGCGCAGCGCTGCCAGTGTCGGGAGGTCTTGCCCGTCGGCCAGTCGAGTTGTCACTGCTGCCAAGCCCTGTGGATCTTGCACGGTGGAGTATCCACTAACTCTGGTCCTCGGTGTCCTGCGAGGATACCGACTGGTAGACCTGCAGCAGGACTCCACTGTCGTAGCGAACCAGGTCCGTGAGCTTCAGCGCGACCTTGCCTCGGTCCTCGGGGAACACCCGCAGGCCGCCCCCGATCGCGACCGGGAACACCATCAACCGTAGCTCGTCGACGAGGCCGTCGGCGAGCAGCGTGTGCACCAATGTGCTGCTGCCGGCGACGAGGATGGGGCCGCCGTCGCCCTTCTTCAGCTTGGTGACAGCGGCCGGTATGTCGCCGGACAGCGGGGTGGCGTTCCAGCCGAGCGAGCTCAGGGTCGTCGTGGCGACGTGCTTGGGCATCCCGTTCATCTTGTCGGCGAACTCGCCGTCGCGCTCCGGCCACGCGGACGAGAAGCCTTCGTAGGTCACCCTGCCCAGGAGCAGCGACTCGGCCTCCCGAACCTCGTCGAGCTTGTACGCGTACAGCTCGGGGACGCCGTACTCCATCGTCCAACCCGAATGAGGGTGGGTCGGTTCCCCTCCCGGTGCCTCCATCACCCCGTCTAGCGTCACGAACTCCGAGACGATCAGCCCGCGCATGTCGTTCCTCCTGTAGTTCGGCGGTGTCGACAGTCAAGACCTTGCCCGCCTGCGCAACTCATCGCCCACCTGGCCACAGACATGCTGGCGCAGCGCAATGGCGCCGGGTCAGTGGGAGAGCCAGCCGGCGTCCATGGTGAGCGCCCGACCGGTCATCGACCACATGTCGTCCCGGCAGAGGAACGCAACCATATTGGCCACTTCCGCGGGCTCGATCAGCCGCTTCACGGCATTGCGATCGAGCAGCACCTTCTCCACCACCTCGCTCTGCGCGATGCCGTGCAGCGCGGCCTGGTCGGCGATCTGCTTCTCGACCAGAGGCGTCCGAACATAAGACGGGCAGATCGCGTTGACGCTGATGTTGGCGTCGCCATGGGCGCTGGCTTCCAGCGCGACGGTCTTGGTGAGCCCGACCAGCCCATGTTTGGCGGCGACGTACGCCGACTTGTGACTGGAGGCAACCAATCCGTGAACTGAGGAGATGTTGATAATCCGGCCCCATCCCCGCCCGTACATCCCCCCGATGAGTAGCTTCGTGAGTAGAAACGGCGCGGTCAGCATGACCGCCAGAATCAAGTCCCACTGAGCCTCGTCAAAGGACTCTATCGGGCTCACGTGCTGGACACCGGCATTGTTGACGAGGATGTCCACCTCGGACGCTTCGGAAGCTATGCGGTGGATGTGATCGCGAACTGAGAGGTCCGCTGGAAGAGCCGACGCCCCGGGCAGGGCTGCCGCCGCCGCCAGCCGCTCCCCGGGCAGATCCGCCATCAGCACCTCAGCACCCGATCGGGCGAGACAGCTGGCAACGGCGAGCCCGATCCCCGATGCGGCACCGGTGACCAGCGCACGCCGGCCGGACAGATCGACTATTTGGGGCTCCATCTCTATAGATCTCCTCCCGGAAGCTCGCTTTCCAGAAATACCTGGATCGCTTCGGCCGTCCTGGGATGAGTGATCACCCCGTAGTGATTGGCGTCAACCTCCACCACTTTCGCCTCCGGCAACGACTGCGCGAAGGCGTCCCGGTCGTCCTCTCTGACGATGAACGGGCCGCCGGGCACAAGCGGATGCGCCGCACGCACGAGCAGTACAGGCATCGACAGAGCCGGCCACAGTCGGCGCTGGTCATGGGATGTGCCGTACTCGAAGTCCTCGGTGACGGCGCGCCGGTTCGTGCGCGCCCGCACGCCGCCCTCCACCGACTCGAGCTCGTAGGCGAAGTAGCGCTCCCAAAGGGAATCCCAGGGCACGATGGTGCCCATCTGCTTGATCAGCTGCAAGTACTGGTGAAATGAGGGGTAGGTCACGCCGAGCCGCTCGATCACGGTCCGGATCAGTGCGTTCGCCGACTCTCCGGGTGCCCCGCAACCATCGATCAACACCACCCTGTCAAGTAGGTGCGGCTTCATGCTCGCCAGCTGCATGGCGACGTACGCCCCCATGGACCAGCCGACCAGGTGAAAGGAATCCGCGCCCAGCCTGTCTGCCACCTCGGCGGCGTCGGCGGCGTGCGCGGGCCACCCGTAGGAACCAGGAGGCGTCGACTCGCTCCTGCCTCGGCCACGCGGGTCGACCATGACGACTGGGAAGCCCACTTCCGCCAGGACGCCTCCGATGAAGTCGAAACTGCGCAGATTGCCGGAAAGCCCAGGCAAGCAGACGACCAGCGGTCCATCCCCACCGCAGCGAGCGCCATGCACCCGCCCAGACGACAAATGCAGGTCGAACTCTTCGAATCGCGAACGCGCATCCATGGCTGGCTTCAGCCTGACCTCCTTCCGCTCTCGGCGCCACCGATGACCCCGTCGATCGGGGCGGATCGATAGTGTGGCGCAGTGGCTGACACCGTGCATTACGAGCTGGACGGGCACGTCGCGACGATCACCTATCACCGACCGGACAAGCTCAACGTCATCGACCAGCAGATGCGCGCGGAGCTCAACACCGCGTTCGCCGCGTTCCGGGACGACGAGGACGCCTGGGTGGCGATCGTCACCGGGGCGGGTCGGGCGTTCTGCGCGGGGGCGGACATCCGGTCCCCGGGCAATCCCGCCGGCGAGTTCCCCGGCACGTTCTGGGAGAAGCCGACCGTCAACTCCTTCGAGAGCGGCTGGGAGATCTACAAGCCGGTGATCGCCGCGGTGAACGGGTACTGCCTGGGCTACGGGTTGACCCTGGTCACCTGGTGTGACTTCGTCATCGCGAGCGAGCGGGCGGTTTTCGGCTACCCGGAGGTGCGGATCGGCGTCCCCACGATCGTCGGCGCCATCCGGCTGCCGCAGCGGATCGGTTGGCAATACGCCATGGAGCTGCTGCTCACCGGCGAGCAGATCAGCGCCGAGCGGGCCAAGGAGATCGGCCTCGCCGGCTGGGTTGTGCCGCACTCGTCGCTACTGTCCGCAGCCGAGGAGTTAGCCAACCGGCTGCTCGCCGCCGCCCCACTGGCCGCCCGCGCCACCAAGGAGGTGGCCCGCCGCGCCCCTGACATGTCCGGTGTGGACGCGATCCGCTTCGGTGAGACGATGCGGCTGGTGGCTGGTGTCACCGAGGACGCCGCGGAAGGCCGGACCGCCGCCATGGAGCGCCGGCCACCGGTATGGCGTGGCCGGTGACATCATCGTCGCCCGCCCGCGCCCACCGACGTTCCCGGTAGCTAGCGGTGACGTATATCTCCTCCGCGGCTGGCAGCTTGACGAGACGATCGATGAGCGTTCGACTCCAGCGGTGTAAGTTGGCAACAGCGCCTTTGACGGTCACGGCTTTCTGCCTAGTCGGGCCCAACCTCAGATAGGCCACGGCGTCGCCGCTGGCCACATCTCATGTACGTGTATAGCCCGATGGACCCCTAGCTGGATCGACGTCGCCCGACGCTGCCTGAGCAGTCGACGCCGTTGCTGGGCGGTCGGTCGCCTCTGAAGAAGGTCATCGCATGCGCATTGGACTTCTAGCCCCGCCGTGGATTCCCGTCCCGCCGCCCGCCTATGGCGGCATCGAGCGGGTCGTCGCCCTGCAGGCTGCCGGGCTGGCCGCCGCCGGCCACGACGTGACGCTTGTGGCCGCGCCCGGCTCGGCCATTCGCGGGGTCCGGGTGGTTTCACCGCTTGAGGCCCTACCGGCCCAGATCGGGATGGCGACCGACGAGTGGCGTCACGTGCTCGGCGGCCTGGACGCGCTGGCCGACGTCGACACAGTGATCGACCACTCCGGGCCGCTCGGCGCGCTGCTGTCCGCGCAGGGTCCGGTGCCGGCGCTGCACGTCGTGCACGGGTCACTGGACGGTGAGCTGCTCGGTCTCTACAACGGGCTGGTGGCGCGCGCGCCCCAGCTGCGCCTCGTCGCGATCAGCCGTTCGCAGCGCCAGGCTGCACCGCACCTACCCTTCGCGGGTGTCTGCTACAACGCCGTCGACGTCAAGGAGGTCCCGTTCCGCGCCAGCTCGGAGGGCTACCTGGCCTTCCTGGGCCGGCTGGCGCCGGAGAAAGGACCCGCGGAGGCCATCGCGCTGGCCCGCGACGCCGGCCTGCCACTGCTGATCGCCGCGAAGTGTCGTGAACCGGCCGAGCAAGCGTATTTCCAGCGCGAAGTAGCGCCGCATCTCGGACCCGACGTCGTCTTCCTCGGCGAGCTCGACCGCGGGGCGACCTACGACTTCCTCTCCCGGGCTGCAGCCCTGCTCTTCCCGATCTCCTGGCGCGAGCCGTTCGGCATAGTGCTCCTCGAGGCCATGGCCTGCGGCACCCCGGTGCTGGCCACCAACCGGGGCGCGGTCTCGGAGATCGTGCGCGACGGCGTCACCGGGTTCGTCCGGAATACCACCGCTGAGCTTGCCTCGGTGATCGGGCGGATCGGTGAGATCGATCGAGCGGCCTGCCGCAGCCACGTCGCCGAGCATTTCTCCTCCGCGGCGCTGGTACGCAGCTATGCCAAGTTGCTCGTCCCAACGCATGATGTGCGGGTGCCGACACCAGCCGCACCGATGGTCTTCAGCGCCCCCACTCCCTTGATCCGGCCACTGCTGGCTCGGCAGGATCTACCGCGGGTACCGGCGGCATTCACGGCAGACCGAGCGGCCGGATGACGGCCGGTGAAGCGCCAGACTTCGACGGCGTGGCGCCGCAGGGGGTGCTCGCCGGACCGGGCACCATCACAGTCATCGCCGGTTTGACCTTCGCGATCTCCGACGAGCGCGGCGACCTGGGTCCGGGCCCATTCGGCTTGATCACCGATGACACCCGGCATCTGTCCCGGCTGCAGGTGCGGCTGGACTCCGAACCATTGCGGCATCTGGGATCGGGGTTGATCAGCCCGGCGGTGGCCCGGTTCCGCGGCTACGCCACGCTGAGCAACCGCCTACCGGACGCGCCGGTGGAGTGCGAGCGGCTGCGCCAGCTGTCGCCCGCCGGCATGGTGGAGACGCTGACGCTGCGCTGCTGGACGCCCGACACGGTCCGGGTCCGCCTGTCGCTGCAGCTGGATTCCGATTTCGCCGATATCTTCCAGGTTCGCCGTCTCGCGGGTGATCCCAGCGCGCAGTCGTCCGGCACAGCGGTGCATCACTCGCCCGGGCAGCTGCGCTTCGAGGCCACCGGGAGTCCGCGCACGACATCGGTTCAGCTGGATCCGCCCCCCGACGTCGTCGAGCAGAACACCGCACACTGGGTCGTGGGCTTGAGCCGGGATCAACCGTGGATCCTGCGGATCGAGGTGGGCGCGCTGCGTGGTTGCGGCAGCGAGGAACGGATCGCCGTGCAACCGCGGAACGAGACCACCGGCCGTCCGGACGTGGTGGTGCACAGCCTGCCCGAGCGTCTGGCCCGGGGTTGCCTGCGTTCGCTGACCGATCTCGACGCGCTGAGCATCCCCGACGACCGGGACGGCTCGCGGCGCCTGCTCGCCGCCGGTATCCCGTGGTTCGTAGCGTTGTTCGGCCGCGACGTTCTGATCTCCAGTTACCAAGCCCGCGCATTTCGACCGGAACTGATGCTCGACGCTCTCGCCGCGCTGGCCGCGAGGCAGGGCCAGGTCAGCGACCCAGGCAACGAGGAACAACCCGGCAAGATCCTGCACGAGGTCCGGTTCGGGGACCGCCCATGGCTGGGTGAGGGCACCGCAGGTGGGGCTCGCCCGTACTACGGCAGCGCCGACTCGACCCCGCTGTTCCTGATCATGCTGGGTGAGGCGCTGCGCTGGGGAGCTCCCCGCGAAGCCCTCACCGAGCTGCTGCCTGCCGCGCGTGCAGCGCTGCATTGGCTTCGCGGTCCCGGGGACCCCGACCGTGACGGCCTGATCGAGTACGCACCCACCGGGCCGCGGTCATTGGTCAACCAGGGCTGGAAGGACTCCGAGAACGCCGTACAGTTCGCCGACGGCCGGCTCGCCAAGCCGCCGATCGCGATCGTCGAGGTGCAGGGCTACGCCTACCGGGCGCGCCGCGAGCTCGCCGCGGTGCTGGCCCACCTGGGTCACCGCGCGGAGGCCGACGACCTGCTCGCGGAGGCGCAAGCGCTGCGGGAGCTGATCCGGCAGCGCTACTGGCGCCCGGGCGCTGACGGCGCGCCGGGCTCATTCGCGTTGGCCCTGGACCAGGACAAGGCTCAGGTCGACTCGATCACGTCGAACATGGGTCACCTGCTGTGGTGCGGCGTGCCCTTCGCGCAGGAGGCGGAGCAGGTCGCGGCGCAGCTGGCGAGCCCAGCGATGGCCAGCGGTTGGGGCCTGCGCACGCTCTCAGCGGAGATGGCGGGCTACAACCCGATCTCCTATCACGTGGGTTCGGTCTGGCCGCACGACACCGTCATCGCGTGCGAGGGCCTGCGCCGCTACGGGCTCGACGACGTGGCGATGCGCCTGGTCGGTGACCTGCTCGATGCGCTGGCGATCTTCGACGATCGACTGCCCGAACTCTTCGGTGGGCACCACCGCGAGCCGAGCGACTTCCCCGTGCCCTACCCCACTGCGTGCCGCCCGCAGGCGTGGGCGGCCGGGGTGCCGCTGGCGATCGTGGCGCTATGTCTGGGTCTGCAACCCGACGTGCCAGCCGGGACCGTGTCGCTGAATCCCGTCCTCCCCAGGGGGCTGCACCGCATCGAGGTCCACGGAATCCCGTTCCCCGGCGGCCAACTGTCCCTCGCACATGACGCCGATGGCACCAAGGTGATCGAGACACCGCACGGTCTGCGGGTCGCCGAGCGGGACTAGCCCGGTGATCAGCCTTGACATCGACCGACGCCCTCTGTCAACATCAATTCCGGTTACCGATTCGCAAACGTTTTCGTCAGAGCCACCAGAATGTTGCCGGTCGCGCCGACGGCAGCGTGGGCGGAGGTCGAGATGGTCACTGTTCACAATCATCGCGTTGTCAGCGGGAAGCCCGGGAATCCGACCCAGAGCACGCTGCGCACCCGCCGGCAATGGGTGACACCGACCTGGGAACGACTGGATACTCCCATGGAAGTCACGATGTACGCAGGTCGACGTTAGAATTAATCAGCTCGGCTGAGATGCTTCTTCGCATCCTGGGTTCTGCGGCCGGCGGCGGAGTGCCACAGTGGAACTGTGGCTGTCCCGTGTGTGCCGCCGCACGGTCAGGCTCGCGCCCGGTGACGCCACGACGCTCGTCCACCATCGCCATTGGCGATGGTGACGGAGAGTGGTTTCTGGGCAATGCTGGACCTGAGCTCGACGCCGCTCTGCGCGACTGCAGCCCCTTATGGCCCCGGCCCGATGACTCTGCGGCGCCGATACACGGCGTTTTTCTCACTGACGCCGAGCTCGACCACACCTCAGGTTTGCTGTCCCTTCGCCAGGCGAGCGAGCTGCACGTATATGGCACTGTGGCGGTCCAAACCCTGCTTTCCCAGTGCGGGCTGCTGCCGACGTTGGAAAGCTACACGGTGGTGCACTGGCACGAAGTCCGGCCAGGTGAGCGATTCGCGCTGCAATACAGCGACGGCGCGGCCTCGCCATTATGGTGTGAGCCGATTGAGGCCTCCAGCGGCCGGTTGCCCCGGTACGCCCGTGGCCGCGGTCCGACCTCCGGCGTAGTCGTCGGTTACCGGATCACCGACGAACGCACCGCGCACACCGCCGTGTTCCTACCGTCGGTAGCGGCACTTGACGCCAGCATTGTCGAGCAGCTGCGCGCAACGCAGCTGGTCCTGGTGGACGGCTCCTTCTGGACCGATGACGAGATGCACCGGCAGCGACGTGGCACGGCCGCCGCTCGATCCATGGGTCACCTACCGGTCAACGGTGCTGATGGGAGCCTGCGGCTGCTTCGCCAGCTGACCGACGCACACATCGTGTACACCCACATCAACAACACCAATCCGATGCTGTTCGAAGACGGTCCCGAACGAGCTTGCCTGACCAGCGCCGGCGCAAGTGTTGCCCACGACGGCGCCGAATACGAGCTGTAGAACAGGGGAAAGATGGCCGAAAATCATCCGGCGCTAGATCGTGGCGAGTTCGAGAGCATGCTGCGCGGCGCCGAGCGCGGCTATTGGGACAAACATCGATTTCATCAGCGAATGGACGCCGGCGAGCTCCGCCCGGATGAGCTGCGGGCGTGGGTGGCCAACCGTTGGTATTATCAGCGGAACCTGCCGCAAAAGGACGCCGCCATCGTCGCGAACTGTCCGCTGCCAGAGGTCCGCCGGCGGTGGCTGCCACGAATCGCCTACCACGACGGCACCGCGGACGGTGACGGCGGCTGCGCCCGGTGGTTGGTCTTGGCGGATGCGGTCGGATTGAGTCGCGCCGAAGTCACCGACGAGCGGCATGTGTTGCCGGGTGTGCGCTTTGCGGTCGATTCCTACGTCACTTTTGCTCGTACGCGGCCTTGGATCGAGGGCGTCGCGTCGTCACTGACGGAGCTGTTCGCACCAGCGGCGATGGCCGCGCGGACAACCGCGCTGAGGCAGCACTACCCGTGGCTTGACCATGGCGCTTTTGGATACTTTGACGCTCGGATCAACCACGCCAGGGAAGAATGCGTCGACGCGCTGGATATCGTGTTGTCGCATTGCACGTCACGGCACAGCCAGGCCGCCGCGGTCCGCGCCCTGGAGTTCAAGACCGACGTGCTATGGAGCATGCTGGACGCAATCGAGCACTCGTTACAGGTGGATAGATGACGGCACCGTTGTCGCTCACTGATCGGCCACAGCTGCGCCGAGGGGTCCGCGCCGCCACCGACCCGCTCAGCGACGAGACAGTCCTGCTGTTCCCCGAAGGTGTGCTCATCCTCAATGAGACGGCGGCCGTCGTGGTCCGGCAGTGCGACGGATGTCTCAGCGTGGCCGAAGTGGTGCAGGCGGTCGGTGAGGTGTACGACGGCGTCGCGGTCGAGGACGTCATGTCGCTGCTGCGGGATCTGATAACGCAGAATTTGCTGGTGGCTAACCGTGGATAGGCCGCTGGGATTGCTCGCGGAGCTGACCTACAAGTGCCCGCTGCACTGTCCTTACTGTTCCAATCCCCTAACTGTCCCGCAGGCAGCGGAGCTGACACTCGACGAGTGGTACCGCGTGCTGATCGAAGCCCGACAGCTCGGCGTGCTGCAACTTCACCTCACCGGAGGTGAGCCGCTGGCCAGACCCGACCTCACCCCGCTCGTCGCGCGGGCCCGCGACCTGGGTTTCTACGTCAGTCTGGTCACCAGCGGGGTGGGTCTCGACCTACAGCGGGCGCGTGAGCTGGCCAGCGCCGGGCTCGACCACGTCCAGCTGAGCATCCAAGATGCCGACCGCATCTCGGCTGACGAGGTGGCGGGCGCCCGCGTGTTCAACCGCAAGCTGGCTGCCGCTCGAGCCGTGACAGCGTTGGAGCTGCCGCTGACGGTCAACGTCGTCTTACATCGCGGCAACATCGGCCGGATCGGGCCGATCGCCGATCTCGCCGCTGAGTTGGGCGCGGACCGGCTCGAGCTCGCCCATACCCAGTACTACGGTTGGGGGCTGCTCAACCGCTCCGCGTTGCTGCCGACCCGTGATCAGGTCGCCACCGCGGAGCAGGCCGTCGCCCGCGCGCGAGCGACTCACGACGACACCCTTGAGATCCTCTATGTCGTCGCGGATTACTACGAGGCATACCCGAAGCCGTGCATGCACGGCTGGGGACGCAGACACATCGTCATCGCACCCGACGGGCGGGCGCTGCCCTGCCCGGCGGCGGCGCAGATCGCCGGGCTCGGCATCGACAACGTGCGCGAGCGTTCGCTGAGCGCCATCTGGCACCACTCCCCCACGTTCACCCGCTTTCGCGGGTACGACTGGATGCACGAGCCATGCCGCAGCTGCCCGCTCAAGGAGACTGACTTCGGCGGTTGCCGCTGCCAGGCCTTCCAGCTCACCGGTGACGCTGCCCGAGCGGATCCGGCGTGCCAGCTGTCGCCCGATCATCATCTCGTCGAAGCTGCCCTCCAGGTCGCTGGGCCACTGCATCAACCGTGGCACCCCCGCTCCAATCCGTCGGTCAGCTAAGGACCGATTGTATGTTCACGCCGTGAATGACTCGCTTTCCGACTCGGCATCGTCTGGCGAGCAGGTATCGGTGGACGGCCTCCTGAACGCGGAGCGGGCCAACACGATGCACCGCATCGCGTCGCTGACCCGTCAGTTCGACGTCATCGTCGAGTCCTCGGCGCTGACGATCAATGACGACGAGCACGATCCCGAGGGGGCGACTGTCGCATTCGAACGAGCGCAGGTCAGTGCGCTGCTCGCGGACGCGAAAAAACACCTGGTCACGGTCGATCGGGCGGTCGAACGATTTCTCGATGGCGGCTACGGCCGGTGTACGCGGTGCGGGCAGGCGATCGCCCCGGAGCGGCTGGCGGCGCTTCCTGCGGTCGAGATCTGCATCGGCTGCACTAGCCCTGTCCAACGATGATCGCGGCACCCGCGTGGCGGTGCGGGCCGGGTCAGGGCCGGGCGTAGAAGGCGTACCAGTCCCGGCTGGACGGGCTGAAGTAGTGCTCGGCCGCCACCCTCTCGCCGGGGAAGAGCCGGAAGGCCTCCGGCGGGCCACTGAGCATGGGGTGGAAGTAGGCGCCGCTGACCCAGTTCGGGTTGATGTCCAACTCCATACCGCGCACCACACCGCTGGCCTGCAGGATCTGTCCGAGGGTGCACACCGAAAGGGCGGGTCCGCCGACATAGACCTCCCCACCAGTGGCTGTGACGCCGAAGCCCGAGCGGTGAATGAACGCAACCTGCCCCACTGTGCTACCCCACTGGGCGGTGCCGCCGCTGCTGCAGCTCGGATTGACCTGCCCGTCGTCGACCAGCGGGACGAGGTTCTGCCGGACGCTGGCCACGTCCGGGGCCATCCGGACCTCGCGGTTCCAGGCGCCGACGGTGGCCGTGCCATCAGTGCGCAGCACCAGGCTGGCCGCGCCGTCCACCAGTGGCCGCGCGGTGCGACCGTCGCTGAAATAGCCGCCGTGGCTGGCGCCGTTGAGGCGGAACCCACCGTTGAACACGGCGACCACGGTGCGCCCCTCCGCGGGAGTCAGCGCCGTCGCGGCTGGCCAGCTTCCACCGGGATCCAGGAAGCCCGGATGTAGTTGCCCACGTACCAGGGTGGGATCCAGCCACAACACCCCTACCAGGAAGGACGTGTGCTCGCGGTCCGGACGCAGGTGGGCGACCCGGACAGCGGGCTGGCCGTGCACCGTCGTCAGGGTCTCCCACTGACCTTCACCGGGCAACGGCGCGATACCCGCCGGTGGGCGCAGCGGTGGCGGGGCGGGTGAATGAGCCGCTCCGGCCCTGGCGTGCGGATCAGTTGGGGCTGCCGGCACCGCTGCGGCCCGCGGGATCCCCTCCACCGGCACGCCGCCGGTCGGCGGCCGGTTGCGCTCGTACCGCTGTTTCTCCAACCAGGTGATCAGCCCGTCGAAGCCGTGGTCACGGCCCCACTCAGCCAGCCGGGCCGCCACGCTGTCGGTACCGGGCGCTCGCAACGCGCCCGCCACCGAAACGCCCACCACGGATCCGAAGAGCACCATCGCGGCAAGAATGATGAGCAACAACCGCCGCCACCACCGACGACGGGGGGTGCCCGGCGCCTGAGCTGAGGTCCGCGGAGACGTTGCGACCATCACCCGCCAATCAGGCGGCGCGATGGGTGGAGCGGCGGCGGGTGGGCCGCCGTGGTCCGCGCCGGGAGGCCTCGACAACGCCGCTTTGACGGCGCCGCGGCTTCGCCGGCGCGAGAACCGGGGCGGAAGCCGCAGCGCCCGCAGGTGGCATGACCAGGGGGGCCGGCGGACCGGTAAGCGCGGCGATCTGCTCGGCGCCCGGACGCACCCGCACCATCACCGGCTTGATGCCGGCCAACCGGGTCAGCGTCCGCACCTCCCCGACCTGATCCGGCGTGGACAGCGTGACGACAACCCCCTCGGCGCCAGCCCGGGCGGTACGCCCGGAGCGGTGCAGGTATGCCTTGCACTCAGCAGGCGGATCCACGTGCACTACCAGGCCGATCTCGTCGACGTGGATCCCCCGCGCTGCGATGTCGGTGGCCACCAGCACCCGCGCGCTGCCCTCGCTGAACGCTGCGAGATTGCGCGCCCGAGCATGCTGAGAAAGGTTCCCGTGCAGCTCCACCGCAGGAAGCCCGGCGACCGTCAGCTGCTTGGCAAGCTTCTTCGCGGCATGTTTGGTGCGGGTGAAAAGCAGGCTGCGGCGCTGGCCGGAGGCGAGCTCGCGGATCACCGATGGCTTGTCGGCGTGATCGACTGTGAACACATGGTGCGCCATTTCGGCCACCTGCGCCAACGGGGCGTCGACCGAATGCACCACCGGATTGGTCAGGTAACGGCGCACTAACACATCCACGGCGCTGTCCAGAGTCGCCGAGAACAACAGCCGCTGGGTGCCGGCCGGGGTGCGGTCGAGCAACCTGCGGACGGCAGGGAGGAAGCCCAGGTCGGCCATGTGGTCGGCCTCGTCCAGCACGGTGACCTCAACCTCGTCGAGCTGCACATGGCCTTGACCGAGCAGGTCCTCCAAGCGGCCGGGGCACGCGATGAGGACGTCGATCCCGCCGCGCAGCGCGGACACCTGCCGGCCCTGGCCGACGCCGCCGTAGACGGTGGTGATCCGCTGCCCGAGCGCGGCGGCCAGCGGGGCGAAGGTGTCGGCAACCTGGTTGGCCAGTTCGCGGGTAGGCACAAGCACCAAAGCGCGCGGGCGCCCTGCGGTGCGGCGTAGCCCGGAGCGGGCCAGCGCGGTGATCGTCGGAATCGCGAAGGCAAGCGTCTTGCCGCTGCCGGTCCGGCCACGGCCGAGCACGTCGCGGCCGGCAAGCGCGTCCGGCAGCGTCGCCGACTGGATCGGAAATGCTGTGGTAAGTCCTTGGCGGGTAAGAACGGTGAGCAGTTCCGCTCGCACGCCGAGCTCGCGGAAAGTGCATGGTCGCCCGGGGGCGGGATGGTTCGAAGGCACGCGGGGGTGATCCTCTCCTGGAGAGCTGGTGGCCGCTGATGCATGGCCACCCCGCAGTCCCACGGAGAAGCTCCTGCGCCGCGAAGGCGCTCACAGTCGACCTCGGCTGCACCGACGTCGGTGGCAGCATCGCAAGGTCATTATGCCCGATGATCGGCGCTGGAGTGCATCAGGGTCGACATACCGTGCAGAAGACCCGAGAAACCGGGTGGGAAGACAAGCCAGGTTTGCCGTCGCCCCACCGGGGGTATCAATCGAGCAACCCAGGACCGATCGACCAGCAAGGACGGTGTTTGGAGATGACGGACACCCGCCGACTTCCGAAGCCGGTCGCTAATGAATGGGACTGGCAGCTCCAGGGCTCCTGCCAGGGCCTGAACAGCAGCGTCTTTTTCCATCCGGACGGCGAACGAGGTTCAGCGCGATCTCGCCGCGCCGATCGGGCCAAGGCGATCTGCCTGCGCTGCCCGGTTCTCGAGCAGTGCCGCCGCCACGCGCTATCCGCCCGAGAGCCGTACGGCGTCTGGGGAGGCTTGACCGAAGAGGAACGCCGAGAGCTCTGGACCAGCCAGCGCACGCTAATGGTGAGCTGACGGTTGCCGGGCGCCAGCCGTGCGACCATGAGCCCCGACAACGGAGGAGCCCATGGTGCACGTGGTGGTCGTCGGCGCGGGGTTGGGCGGCCTGCGTACCGTCGAGTTCCTCCGCGCAGCGGGCTTCTCCGGCCGGATCAGTCTCGTCGGCGACGAGGCGCATGAACCCTACGACCGGCCCCCGCTGTCCAAGCAGATCCTCGCCGGCACCTGGCCTGAGGAACGGGCCGCCCTGCACCGCGGTGAGCTGGCCGATCTCGGTGTCACAGTGCACCTGGGTCGATCAGCGATCGGCCTCGACGGCGATGCAGTAGAGCTTGACGACGGCTCCCAGCTTCGCTACGACACGCTGGTGGTGGCAACCGGGGTGCGGCCTCGGCGACTACCCGGCCAGCCCGATCACCCGGAGCTACACGTACTGCGCACGCTGGAGGACTGCCGGGCGCTGCGGGGTTCGATCTCCCGAGCGCGGTCGCTGTTGGTGGTCGGGGCTGGCTTCATCGGCGCTGAGGTCGCCGCCACCGCCCGGGTGGCCGGCCTCGAGGTGACCATGCTGGAGGCGCTGCCGGTGCCGTTCGCCCGAGTGCTCGGCGAGCAGATGGGCCTGCTGTGCGCCCGGTTGCAGACCGACAATGGGGTCACGGTGCGCTGCGGGGTGCGGCTGGTCGACTTCGTCGTCGACGACGGCGGTGGGATAGCCGCCCTGCTGGCCGATGGGAGCGTCGTGGCGGCCGACTGCGGCGTCGTCGGAGTGGGCACCGTGATCGACTGCGGGTGGCTTGCCGGGCTCGGCGTATCGACCGAAGGCGGGCTGCTCTGCGACACCACCGGTCTGGTGGAGGGCACCGGCAACGTCTACGGGGTCGGTGATATCGCAGCCTGGCGACACCCCACCTACGGAGACCGGCTACGCATCGAGCACTGGACCTCTGCCACCGAGCAGGCTGCCGTCGTCGCGCAGCACGTCGCCGGTGCGGAGGTCACCCGGCTAGCTGACGCCGTGCCGTACTTCTGGTCCGACCAGTACGGGCTGACGCTGCAGCTGATCGGGCGCTGCGATCTGGCGACGTCTGTCGAGCTGCTGCACGATCCGGGCATGATCAAAGGTACCGTCGCGGGCTACTTCGCCGACGGTGCGCTCGTCGCTGTGCTGGCCTTTCACGCGCCCCGGCTGCTCAACCGCTACCGCCGGCTCGTGGCCGCAGGTGCCAGTGAGCAAGAAGTACGGTCAGCTGCAACCGAACTCGCTTCCCGATAGCCGCCGAGGCGATGAAGAGTCACCGGTAAGCGCTATGCCGGTGCCGGATCGTCTCGACGGTGACGGCGTGGTTGGCGTCAGGACTGCTGGTATGCGGCTTCGACGTCGATGGTGATGCGTAGGGTGCGACCCACGACGAAGACCCCGGCGAGCTACGATGCCCGGCGCACGCCAGCCCTGTTGGTTGCGGCATACAAGGGAGCGGTCAACTCGTGGGCTTGCATCGGGTTCCGTCAGCCGGCAGCTGAAGGTCGGTCAGGTAGCTGATCCCGGCGCGATCGACGCAGCTGTTGCCCTGCAGGAAGGCGGTGTGCTGGGTGCCCTCGTAGGTCAGCAGGCGTGCGTTGATGTCGCGGGCAAGGTTCACTCCGGCCTGGTAAGGAGTGGCCGGATCCTGGGTCGTGGAGATCACCATGACTGTCGGCAGCCCGGGGGTGTTCGGGTCGTGAGGTCCCCCGGTGGGCGGCACGGACCAGAATGCGCAGTTGTCGAGCGCTGGCGACGGTGGCCTGCCGGTATCGAGGAACGGAGCAAGCTTCCGGTATTGGGCGTCGACATCGCGGGCCACGTTCGGGTCTTTGACGGGCGGGTTGTCGACGCATTGGACGGCCTGGAAGACATCCATCTCGGTCGAGTAGGAGCCGTCTTGGCCGCGCCCGTAGTAGATGTCGGCGAGCCGCATGAGGATGTTCCCCTGGCCCTGGGTGAGTTCGACCAGACCCCGGTTCAGTGTTGGCCACAAGTCAGACAGGTACAGCGCCTGGACAGTGCCGATCGTGGCGTCGCTGTACGAAAGCTTGCGCCCGTCAGGCACGCCGATCGGTTTGTCGATAAGGGGCAGGACCAGGGCCTGGAATTTGCTCACAGCCTGGTTCTTGTCCTGGCCCAAAGCGCAGTCAGCGCGACCAGCACACCACGCCGCGAATGCATCAAAGGCTTTCTGGAATCCCCGAGCCTGGTCAAGAAGCTCGGAGATCTGATCCTGCTGTGGGTCAAGAGCACCATCGAGGATCATCGCACGAACGTTCTTGGGGAACGCTTCAGCGTAGCTGGTCCCGATCCGGGTGCCATAGGAGTAACCGAGGTAGGTCAGCTTCTCATCCCCGAGAGCCGACCGCATGACGTCCATGTCGCGGACAACGTCGCGGGTACCGACGTTCTCGAGGACCTGTTTTCCGGTGTCGCTGACCGTCTCGGGCGTGCCGCCGCTGGCCAGTAACTCCTGTCCGGTGCGGGTGACGCAGCCGGCGTCGTCAGCCTTTTCCTGATTCTCCGTCTGCGCTACCCCGGCCGGCGAGCTATCGACGTTGAGGTTCATCAGGCGTTCGGCATCCCGTTCCGCGGGGGTCCGGCAGACGACCTGCGGTTTGCTGGAGCCCACGCCGCGTGGGTCGAAGCCCACGAAATCAAAACGTTGTCCCACGTCATTGTTCGTGATCTGGTCAGCGAGGCTGGCCGCGGTGCTCATGCCAGATCCGCCAGGGCCACCAGGGTTGATCACCAGCGAACCGATGCGGTGCGCGGGGTCCGACGCGGGTCGGCGAAGGAGCCCGACCTTGATCACGCGTCCCTTCGGGTTGGCATAGTCGAGAGGCACGTTGAGGTAGGCGCACTGCAGGCCCGGGTCAGCGTAGGCCTTCTTGTCGCTGGGGGTGGTGGCGAACGCGGAACACCCGCCCCAGGACAGGTTCTGCCCGTAGTACTGCTCCAACCCCGTAGGGACCGCGCCGACGGGACCGTGCTGCGCAGTAGTGCCCGTCGCAGCTGTGCATCCCAGCGCTAACGCAGCTACCGCTGCGAGCACCGGTCCGACGGACAGCGCTGGCGCACGTTTCATCCCAGCTCCTCTTATCCCGGTACTTGTCACCAGTAATGATCACCCAGTAATGATCACTGGCTGCAACTGGACCCCTGCACGGCGTGAGCTTACCCATGTCCTCGACCGAAGGCGTTCAGCAGGTTGTCCTTGATCTCCGGTCGGCCGGCGGTGACGAGGGTGAACGTCGCCTCCCGGACCAACCGCTGGGCATGCTGGCGCGCGAGGATTCCCGAACTGCCCACTGCTACTACGAGTGCGCCGGCGCAGCGGTATGCGTGCTCAGACGCCGCGGCCCGAGCCGCTGGCAACATCGCCGGGTCACCGAGCCCTGCATCGAGCCGGTCGCGGATCTCGTCTTGCACAGCCAGCAGAAGCTCCGCGAGCCGGGGTTGCCCCATCTCGCCGATCATCCGGATGCATCGCCCGGCGACGCCCATCGCGAGGCAACCGCTACGCCGCATACTCAGGTGTTGGTTGGCGAGGAAGTCGCGGTGCGAGACCTCGGCGGTGACCCTCTCAGCCGGCAGGACATAGTCTGCAAACCGGAGCCGGACGGTGTTGCTGCCTTGGGCCGCGACCATGTGCAGCTGCTCGACGGTGATGCCCGCACCGGCCTGCGCATCGACCAACCCGGTGACGATGGTGCCAGTGGGCTCCCCCGCCCGCAGCGCCGCGTCGCGGGCCGAGATCTGCAGCACGTCGACCATGCCCCAGCCGGTGACGAATGGAGCCTCGCCGCTCAGCAGCCAACCATCGTCGGTGGCCGTCGCCCACAGCCGGGGAGGCTGCGGGATCGCGCCGGCGAAGGCCACTGACCCACGCAGCTCACCGCGCAGCGCCGCGTCGAGATACTTTTCCCGCAGGTTTAGGTTCGCCGTGGCGGTGAGGCCTCGCACGACACTGGAGTGCTGGAACCAGGTGAAAGTGGTGGTGAGACATCCGCCCGCCAGCGTCTCAAGGATCGTGACGAGCGACGGGAAGTCCACCTCGATGCCGCCGTGCTCGGGGTCGCCGGCCAAGCCGTAGAAACCTTGCATAGCTAGCAAGTCGAAATGGCTACTGGGGATGACTCCTTGAGCGTCGACGTCAAGGGCCGCCGGAAACAGCACTTCCTCCGCGATCGTGTGGGCCCGCTCCACCATGCTCGGCACCCGAACAACGCTACCCCCGCCTGCGGCTTAGCATCGGTGTGTGGCAATTGACGCAGCGCGGCTGCTAGCTCATTCACACCGCCCACCTGCTGCGCTCACCCGGCGCGACGTGGCCCACCTGATGCTCGACGTGCCCTCGACGGATGCCTTGGCGGCGCTGCCGGCATTGCGCCGCGAGCTGCTCGCGGCGGGCAATCCGTTCTCGGCCGGCTTCTGGGAATCCGCCGAGTCCCTCCTGCGACGGATCGCCGAAGGCGCAGCCACGGTCGGCGAGGTACACGGCTGGCTTGAGGCGACCGGGACCGAACCGACCGCGATCACGAGGATGTATGTGTGGGATGTGGAGTCAGCACGCACCCCGCTCGGCCGCGAATTGCACGACCTGCTAGTCACGCACCTCGAGGGGTCCCTCAGCGCTGGCGACATCGACCCCGAACGGCTACTCGCGGACGATCCGGCGGCCCGGCAGGAGTACCTGAGCCTGCAGGAACGCTGGATGACCTCACCGTTGCCAGACGGCCGGGTGCCCATGCACGAGTTGCTCGACGAGCTCGACGAGGAGGATGAGGAGGATGACGACTTCCTCGCCGAGTGGGAGGCTGCCGAGCAGGCCGCTGCCGACGAGCTCCGCGACGTCCTAGCCGGCGTAGGCGAACGCCCCCGGCCGGACCCCGAGTTACGGGCAGCGTGCCGTGGCCTGCGCGCCGCGTTGCGCAGCGGGGCGCGGTCGGCAGAACTCCTCCGCGCCAGCAGTGGGGTGAATCCGGACAACCTGGACACCGACGACGGGCGGCTGTGGCTACAGTTGGCCGCGGGTGTGGTCAACCCGGTGTACGAACCATCTGACGACACCGCGACCGACGAGATCCCCGGCATCGCTCTCGATCACGAAGACTGGCTGGCAGCGGTGGCGGCGCTGGCGCGCGGCGGACCCGCGACGCGGGCATCCGCCACTGAGCTCGCGCGGTTCATCGAGGACGCCGACGACGATGACGACATCCGAGTGTTGGCCGAGTGGTTCGTCCCCGTCGTGGAGCAGTGGCGGGTCCTCGGTGCTCTCGATGAGCATGATCGGCTCACCCCGCTGGGTTGGTGGGGCTTGCCCGAGGCGCTGCTGCAGGCATGGCCGGGCAACACCCAGGGGTGAGGCGGCTCAGGTGAGGCGGCTCAATACCGCCAGCGGTGCGCGGCCACGACGTCATCCAGCGATCGGTCAGCGGCCCAGGCGGCGTCGGATCGGCGAACCGCGAGGAACGCGCCGAGCAGCTGCTCTCCGAGCATCGCGGTGAGCCTCTTGGAGCCGCTGAGCGCCTCCTCCTGCTCGGCCGGTGTCGTCGGCAACCGGCGCAGGCCACGGGCCGCACGGTCCTGCTCAGTCCACCCACCCGGATCTGCCTGGATCGGCTCGCCGGGGTCGGCGCCGTCACGCAGTCCCGCCACACCGGCGGCGATCACCGCGCCCACCGCGAGATACGGGTTGGCTGAGGCGTCAGAGACCTTGAGCTCAACGTTGGCGTGGCCGGCGCCGAGCAGCTCCGAACCGAGGACATAGCGCAGCGGCGCTTCGCGGTTCTCTACCCCCCAGAACTGGTAGGCGCTGGCGAAGTACCCGGGCCGCAGCCGGGCCAGTGAGGGCACACTCGGCGCCGTGATCGCGGCCAGGGCCCGTAGGTCCCTGAGCAATCCACCCAGCCAGCCGGCGCCGTCGGGGCTGGGGCGGTCGGGCGCAGCCTCGCCACTGGCCAGCAGGTTGCGTTCGCCGCGCCACACCGAGGTGTGCAGGTGCCAGCCGTTGCCCACACCCGCGGCGGTGAACAGTGGTGCGAAACAGGCCCGTAGACCATGTGACCTGGCCGCGGCGTGGATCGTCTGGCGGGCCAGCAGCTGCCGATCCGCGGCAGTGATCGGGTCGGATGCGACGATGCTGAGTTCCACCTGACCCGGCCCGTACTCGGCGTGCAGCTGATTGACGGGCACACCGTTGTCCGCCAGGTCGGCCAGCAGGTCAGCCACGAACTCGTCCACCGCCAGCAGGGCGTGCGGGCTGTAGGCGGGGGCCTGGTACGCCAGCCGAGGCTCCCCGCCGGTTTCGCCGAGGTCACCAGCCTGCGTCAGGACGAACTCCAGCTCGTAACCAGCTTTGATCTCCAGCCCCTCCGCGGCGGCCGCCTCGACCTGGGCTTCGAGCACCCCACGCTGGTCGTATGGCCACGGCGAGCCGTCCACCGCGATCTGCCGGCCCGGAGCCCACGCCAACGCCGGCTGCCCGGCCAATCGGGTCAGCCCACGCAGGTCCGGTACCAATCGGACGTCACCGGACGGGGTGGCCAGATCCCGATGAGCGAAGGTGATCGCGTCGTGGGTGTCGAACACCGCGAACAGCGGGCTCATCCCGACGCCGCGCGTGGCTACCTGCGGCAATGAGTCGATCGGCACTGTTCTGGAGCGCGGAATCCCGTTGTTGTCCGCCCACGCGATCGTCACCCCGACGACGCCGTTAGCCGCCAGATCCGCGGCCACCGCCCGCGCATCGATCATGCTCGTCCTCCTGCCGCGTTGCACAGCGGATCCGGCTCGTGATCAGGCTAGCGTGCGACACCCGATCCTGACTCACCCTTGCGCGCGACGGCACGGGGGTGCGCTACTAGCTCCAGACACACAATGGTCACCTCGGGAACACAGGGAGGACCGCGTTCGTCTGCAACAGTGGGACCGTGGAATCCGATGTCAGGGTTGACGGGTGGCGCCCGTGAGTACCGCAGCCGGTTTGACCGGGCCTGGTCGCACAGATCAGGCCCCGACGGAGGGAGAAGCCATGACCAGCACGCTGACCCGCCCTGAGTTGACTGCCTCCGACCGTTGCGACCGGTGCAGCGCCGCTGCCCGCGTCCGAGCAGTGCTGCCATCAGGTGGCGAGCTGCTCTTCTGCAATCACCACGCCCGCGAACACTCGTCGAAGTTGAAAGAGATCGCGGCGGACATCCAGGCCACCGAGTCCTAGCCAACCGGGATAGCTTGGTTGCATGAGCGCCCGAGACCTCGCTACGCGGAGCTGCAAAGACTGCACCCCTGGCGCTGAACGACTTGAGGACGCCCAGGCGGCCGAGCTGCACCTGCAGATCGATGCCGCCTGGGAGCGCGCGGCTGATCAAGTTATCCGCCGAGTCTTCACATTCTCGAACTTCCGAGAGCCCTTCGCCCTGGCTACCCAGATCGCCCTGCTGGCCGAGTCTCAGGGCCACCACCCCGACTTGGAGGTGAGCTGGGGCAAGCTGACCGTGACCTTCACTACGCACCACGCTGGTGGGCTGACTGAAAGCGACTTCGTCATGGCCGCCAAGATCGACGCTTTCGCGCCGACATAGCTGCTGACGAGAATCCGCTCGTCTGTGCCGTCGCTCCGGCCTACATTGTCGGCCGTGATGTCGATCAACGGGAGGCTGCAGGCGACGCTCTTGAGCAGCTGCCGCCTGCTGCTCCAACCCGTGCGCATCGATCACGCCGAGGACATGGTGGCGATACTCAGGGACCCCGATCTTTACAGCTTCATTGGCGGCGGACCGCCCAGCGTCATCGAGCTGCGCAGCCGGTACACCCGGCAGGTCGTCGGTCAATCCGAGGATGGTTCCGAATGGTGGCTGAACTGGGTGGTGCGGCGTCGCGATAACCTAGGTGCGGTTGGCTACGTTCAAGCCACAGTCACCCGCGAGCCCGGCGGATGTCAAGCCGAGGTCGCGTGGGTGATCGGCACACGGCACCAGTATCAGGGTTTTGCACAGGAAGCCGCGGCACTCATGGCCGGGTGGTTGCGACAGCACGGTGTCTCCACGATCGTTGCGCACGTTCATCCTGACCACTACGCGTCGGCAGTCGTTGCTCGAAGCATTGGATTGACTCCCACCAAGCGCATCGAGGACGGCGAGGTGCGCTGGCAGGGCTGAACGGGTCGCGCCGGGTGTCCTTGTTTTTCGGGACGCGAGTGATCCGCTCGGTGCGGCAGGTTGTGACCCTCCGAGGCCGGCAAAGCGGCTCCCCCTACCGTGACACGCCCGTATCCGGTTACCGGGAGCGCAGGTAGGCGATCCGTTTTTCGAGATCGTCGGCGGTGGCCATCGCAGTGGGAGGGCCACCGCACGCGGTGCGTACCTCTTGGTGGATCGCCCCATGTGGTCGGTCGGTTCGGTGGTGGGCCATCGCGACGAGGGTGTTGAGTTCGCGACGCAGCTCGATGAGTCGTTGACGCACTGTCGGCGGCTGGGCCTGCGCCGACGGCCCCCCAGCTGAGCGCTCGGTTGCCCGGCCCAACTGCTGTTGCTGACGCTGCCGCAGCAGGGCTCGCATCTGGTCGGGTTCCAACAGCCCGGGCAGGCCGAGGTAGTCCTGCTCGTCCTCGGTGGTGGCGAAGGCGGCCGTGCCGAAGGACGCCCCGTCGTAGATCACCTGATCCAGCTCGGCGTCGGCGCCCAGCGCGGTGAACGCCCGCTCCTGCTCGCCGGGTTCGTCGCGCAGGGCGTTGGCCTGCGCGAGTGCGGCGTCGTCCCAGCCCTCGTCGGCCCGGTGCGGCGCACCCAGCACGTGGTCGCGCTGTTTCTCGAGTTCGCTGGCCAGCCCCAACAGCACCGGCACGCTGGGCAGGAACACCGTCGCGGTCTCGCCGGGTCGCCTGCATCTGACGAACCGGCCCACGGCCTGGGCGAAATACAGTGGGGTGGCCGCCGATGTCGCGTACACGCCGACGGCGAGTCGGGGCACATCGACACCCTCGGACACCATCCGGACCGCGACCAGCCACCGCTCGTCGGAGTCGTCGAACGCCGCGATCCGGCCGGTGGCCGAGGGGTCGTCGGACAGCACCAGCACCGGCTCCCGACCGGTGATCGTTGCCAGGATCCCGGCGTAGGCCCGGGCCGTGGTGTGGTCGGTGGCTATCACCAGCCCGGCCGCGTCGGGCAACGCGCCGGCGCGTAGCTGGGTCAGCCGGGTGTCCGCGGCGCTGAGTACCGCCGGCATCCACTCTCCCGCTGGATCCAACGCGGTGCGCCAGGCACGGGCGGTGTGCTCGGCGGTGAGCGGTTCGCCCAAACGCGCCGAGTACTCCTCCCCTGCGCTGGTCCGCCAGCGGGCCTCGCCAGAGTAGGCGAGGAACATCACCGGGCGCACCACGCCGTCGGCCAGCGCCTCGGAGTACCCGTAGAAATGATCGGCAGCGGAGCGCAGCGCGCCGGCGGCATCGGGTTCATAGTTGATGAACGGGATCGGAGTGTCGTCGCTGCGAAATGGGGTTCCAGTCAGGGCAAGCCGGCGTGCCGCCGGGGTGAACGCCTCCCGCACCCCCTCACCCCAGCTTTTGGCATCTCCGCCGTGGTGGATCTCGTCGAGCACCACCAGGGTGCGGCGTCCCTCGGTGCGCACCCGATGAAGGCTGGGGTGTGCCGCGACCTGGGCATAGGTGACCGCGACACCCTGATAGTCGCGCGAGGTGCCACCTACCGAGTTGCGGAACTCGGGGTCCAGGGCGAGTCCCACCTCGGCTGCCGCTGCCGCCCATTGATGCTTCAGATGCTCGGTGGGGGTGACCACGGTCACCGCCTGCACAGTCCGGTCGGCCAGCAGCTCAGCTGCCACCCGCAGGGCGAAGGTCGTCTTACCGGCGCCCGGCGTGGCCACCGCGAGGAAATCCTGTGGCGCGGTAGCTAGGTACCGGGCCAGCGCTCGGCGCTGCCAGGCGCGCAGCGGCCGGCGCGAGGCTTCGGTAACGACGGCGGTCTCAGCGGGACGGGGCACGGCGGGTGACGCACTCCTCTGCTCGCGACGGGCGTGCTGACGCGCACCCGTGAGTGGCGATGAGAGCTATAGCTCTCATCGCCACTCACGGGTGCTAGGGCATCCGCACGCTACCTGTCTCGGCGGGTCATGCTGCGCGCACTCCAGCGAATGGACCATCCTGGGAGGCAACATGGATGCTCCCGTCGAGCGCACCGCTGAGCCTCCCGCCAGCGGCGCCGGACCCGCCGCCGAGCTCGCCACCGGTGAGCGAGCCCGGCGCGTCCCGCTGCGCTTGATTTCCCGGACCGCAGCCAAGGCCTGGGAGGACAGCTTCATCTCGATGTCGGCTCAGGCGGCGTTCTGGATGACGCTGTCGCTGCCGCCCCTGCTGCTGGGGCTGCTGGGCAGTCTCGGGTTCGTCGCCAGCTGGTTCGGCCCGGACACGGTCGGCGCAGCGCAGCGGGAGATCGTTCGGCTGGCGCCCACGGTGTTCAGCACCGATGTGGTCAACGAGATCATCCGCCCGACGGTGTCCGACATCCTCACCCAGGGACACAGCTCGATCGTTTCAGTAGGGTTCGTCATCTCGCTGTGGGCCGGTTCCTCGGCACTGGCGTCCCTGGTGGACTCGATCACTGCCGCCTACCGTCAGCACACCGTGCGCCACCCGGTGTGGCAACGGATCTTCGCCCTGCTGCTCTACGCGGTGGCGCTGATCGGATCAGTGTTCGTGCTGCCGCTGACCGCGCTGGGCCCGGACCTGGTACCCGATCTGGTCCCCGCGGCAGCGCGACCCACGGTGGCCCTACTGGTCGGCATCTTCTACTACCCGGGGCTCGGCGTCCTGTTGATGGTTGGATTGGCCACGCTCTACAAAGTGGTGCTACCCCACAAGCTGCCATGGCACCGCGGTCTTCCGGGTGCGCTGCTGGCGATGGCGGTATTCCTGGTCACCAGCACCGGGCTGCGGCTCTACATCGCGTGGGTATCCGGCACCGGGTACACCTACGGAGCGCTTGCCACTCCCATCGCCTACCTGCTGTTCTCGTTCTTCATCGCGATGGCGATCCTGCTCGGCGCGGAGTTCAACAGCGCCATCGAGGAGATCTGGCCGGCTCACCCGACCCGACGCGATCGCCGGCGTGGGCGTCGGCAGACGATGGCCCGCCTCGCGGCTCGGGCCGGGCCGGACCCCGACCGGCCCGATTCCGACGTCGCCAGCAGCGACCGGGCGAACCGCTTGACCCAGGCGCGCGAACCCTCCTGAGCGGGTGGTGCACATCCGCATCCCGACGGGCCACCCCCGGGGAACAACGAGGTAGGAGTGCCTGTGTCCTTCGACATCGTGAACTACAGCACCACTGCCCGCCGGGTGGTGGACGACGACGTCGACTACTCCGCCTTCACACGCAAACCTCTGCCCGAAACCGCGCTGCGGGCGCTGCAGTACATGTCCGACGTGGAAAGCCACACCATCTGCTACCTGCGGGACTTGCTGGTCACCCCGTCGCACCAGGACCCGGAGATCACCACGTTTCTCACCATGTGGGTCTATGAGGAGTTCTGGCACGGCGAGGTGCTGGACAAGGTGTTGGCCGCGCATGGTCGCGAGGTGGGCCCCGATCGGATCCGCCGCATCCGGCTCGCCCAGGGCCGCAGCGACCGGATGTCTCCGATCTACCAGGCAGTGGCCGCCAACCTGGTCGGCGACGACTTCATCGCTGTGCACATGACCTTCGGCGCGATCAACGAGTGGTCCACCTACGCAGGCTATGGCCGGTTGCTGGCCCAGACCGACCATCCTGAGCTGACCAAGCTCGTGGGGCGCATACAGCGCCAGGAGACCCGCCACGTGGCCTTCTACGCCAGCCAGGCGCGAGAGCGGCTGGAGCTGTCGCGTGCCGCCCGGCTGCTGACCCGGCTCGTCCTGCGGGTGGCCTGGACGCCGGTAGGGTCAGGGATCATGCCCGCTGCGGAAACGAGGTTTCTGTTGCGCTACCTGATGGGTGAGGTCGACGGCGCCCGGATGATCCGGCAGATCGACGAGAAGATCGACCGGCTGCCCGGGTTGGCCGGCATGCACCTGGTCAGCCGCGCCGCCGCTCGTTATGGGGTGGGGCCCGACGCCGCGACCCTCGCGACCGGTCCGGTCCAGCGAGCCGGATCCATGCTGTGGTCCCTGCTGCGCTCGCCCTCGCTCAGCCGCTGAGCGACCCCGAGTGGTAACGCGCCAGATCGCCATTCCCGCCGAGACCCACTTCCGCGACTCGGGCCAACAGCGCCGCCCGCGTTGGCGGGGCGACGCCGTCCAGCGCGTTCTGATCGAGCTCTACCCGGAATCCGGCGCGACCCAGCAGCCGGACCCGCAGGTCGCGAACCGCAACGTGGTGCTCGGCGAGGTACCGGCGCCCGGCCAGCTCAGCCCGCTCGACCAACGCCAGCCGCTCGACGGTTACCGGCACTCCGACGGCGATCCGGGAGGCCAGGCACGGCGTGCTCGGCTTGTCGCGCACCGTCAGGTCCCAGAGCGTCGCCAGCGAGCGCACGACCTCCTTGGTCGCGCCCACCTCCGCGAGCGGCTCGCATACCCCGAGCTCAGCGGCGGCCCGCAGGCCCGGGCGATGCGACGCACGGCGGTCATCGAGGTGCGTGCCGGTAGCGACGTGGGCGAACCCCCTGCGCTGGGCGACACCGCACACCGCGGCGAGCACGGTCCGCTTGCAGAAGTAGCAGCGATCGCCCGCATTGGCCCGGTAACCCGGATCGGTGTGCTCGTCAGTAGCCAGCACCAGCAATTCCGCCCCGATCTGCCCCGCGACGCGGCGGGCAGCCGCGAGTTCTTCGCGGGCCAGGCTCGGCGAGTCCGCGATCGCGGCCAGCACGGCACCGGCGCCGAGCGCCCGGACGGCCGCAGCCAGCACCACAGCGGAGTCGACCCCACCCGAGAACGCCACCACCACCCCGTCCAGCTGCCCCAGCCGATCGAGCAGCGCCGCCGCGGCAGAGGTGGTACTGACGACAGAGGTGGTGGTGCTGACGGAATCCGCAGTGTGCATGGTCAACGATCCTCGCACGTCCAGGGCGGCATCGGATTGCGTGAGATAGTCGGCACCGTGGCCGACTCAGCACCGCACCCATCGCGGGAAAACCAGTCGCGTCCAGGACCGGACCCGGCCGGGACCGGTCGGATCAGCGACGTCAGCGGCATCGCCCGCCTGGATCCCGATCGCAGGCGACGCACCGCCGTGCCCGAAGTCATCTTCGCCCAAGGCAAGACCGAGGAGCAGACACTGCGGCTGCTGGCCGAGCAACGCAGCAGCGAGCCCGGGTTCCCCGCGCTGGCCACCCGGTGCCCGGACGGCGTGCTGCGCCGGGCACCGAGCTGGTTCGGGGCCGAGCCGGTCGTGGCAGATTCGATCGGGCGCACCGTGATCGTCGGTGAGCTGCCGCCGGCCCGCGGGTTCGTCGCCGTGCTCACCGGAGGTACCTCGGATCTGCCGGTGGCTCGCGAGGCGATCGCCACCTTGCAGGCGCTCGGCGCCGGGCACCGGTTGATCGCCGATGTCGGGGTTGCCGGGCTGCACCGGCTGCTCGAACACCTCGATGAGCTGTCCGAGGCCGACTGCGTGATCGCCATCGCCGGAATGGAGGGCACCCTGCCCGGGGTGGTAACCGGGCTGATCCGCGCACCCATCGTCGGGGTACCCACCAGCGTGGGCTACGGGGTGAGCGCGGGCGGGCACGTCGCCGCGGCGACCATGCTCGCGTCCTGCGCGCCGGGGCTGTCGGTGGTCAACATCGACAACGGATTCGGCGCCGCAGCGCACGCCGTCAAGATCATCGCGAGGGTGCACGGTGGCTGAGCCGACGGCGGTCTACCTGGACTGCACCGCGGGTGTGGCCGGCGACATGCTGCTCGGCGCGCTACTCGACGCCGGCGCCGACCTTGCCGCGGTGCGCACCGCGGTGCGCTCACTCGGGGTGTCCGGGCTGGACATCGAGCTGGAGCAGACCCGTCGTTGCGGGCTACGTTGCGCGCGAGCCGTGGTCACTACCCCGGCCGCCGACCAACCCACCCGGGGGCTGGCCGAGGTACTGGCCGCCATCGAGATCGCCCCGCTGAGTGTAGCGGCCGCCCGGGTGGCCGCAGACACCTTCCGGCTGCTCGCCGGCGCGGAGGCCGCGGTGCACGGCATCCCCGCCGGGCTGGTGCATTTCCACGAGGTGGGGGCCGCCGACGCGCTGGCCGACGTGGTCGGCACCGCCGTCGCGGCCGAGCAGCTCGGTTTGCTCGCGCCCGACGCACTGGTGACCTGTTCCGCGCTGGCGGCCGGCAGCGGGACCGCGCTCAGTGCCCACGGCATGATCCCGATCCCGGGACCGGCCGTGCTGCAGATCGTGGCTGACCGTGGCCTGTCGCTGACCGGCGGGAACCTCACCGGGGAGCGCACCACGCCCACCGGGGCGGCCCTGGTCGCGACCCTCGCAACACCCGGCCCACTGCCACCGATGACGGTTGCCGCGGTGGGCAGTGGCGCGGGACGGCGGGACACCCCGGAGCGACCCAACATCACCCGGCTGGTCATCGGCAGCCGCACCGAACCTGGACCGGCGCCGGGCCCCGCGGAGCCGGTAACCGTGGTGGAGACCACCGTCGACGATCTCGATCCCGAGCTGTGGCCGGGTGTGCTGCTGGCCGTCCGGGCCGCTGGAGCGTGGGACTGCTGGACCACCACCACCGTCGGCCGGCACGGCAGGCCTGGGCAGGTGCTCACCGCACTGTGCACCGAGCAGATCCGCCCCGCGGTCGTGGATGCGGTGTTCCGCCACAGCACCACGCTGGGCGTACGGTGGGCGCCCTGGCAGCGCACCACGCTGCCGCGGATCACCGTGCCGGTGCCGGTGGGACCGCCCGGGGCCGTCCAGGAGATCAACGTCAAGGTCGCCGCCGGACCGGGAGGGCAGCAGACGGCCAAACCAGAGCTCGCCGACGCCGAGCGGGTCGCCGAGGCACTCGGTTGGCCGGTGCGCCGGGTCTGCGAGGCCGCACTGTCGGCCTACCACCGCGACCATCCGGCCGGCGCGGTAGCGCCATGAGTACCGACGAGCTCGCCGGATCTCACGTGCTGCTGACCGGCGCGACCGGATTTCTGGGGCAGGCGACCTTGGAGCGGCTGCTGTCCAGCTACCCGGACACCAGTGTCTCGGTGCTCATCCGGCCCCGGGGCGAGCGCAGCGCAACCGACCGGCTCAGCGCATTGCTCCGCAAGAACGTCTTCCGCCCGTTGAGTGAGCGCCTCGGCGCCGAGGAACTGGCGCGGCTGGTGCGCGAGCGGGTCACGGTCATCGAGGGCAACCTCGGCTCGGTCAGCCTGCCCGCCGACCTCGACGTCGTGATTCACGGTGCCTCCACGGTGTCCTTCGACCCCCCGATCGACGAAGCGTTCCGCACCAACGTCTCGGGCGTGGCGAGCCTTTATACGGCGCTGCCCGGCTCGCCGCACGTCGTGCACATCTCCACCGCCTACGTCGCGGGCACCCGCAAGGGGGTCGTCGGTGAGGTGGCACTGGATCACGGGGTGGACTGGCAGCTCGAGCTGGACATGGCGCTGGCCGCCCGAGTCGATGTGGAGCGGGAGTCCCGGCGGCCGGAGGTGCTGCGCCGTGCCCTTGCTCAAGCGGGCAACCAGCACGCCAAAGCCGGACCCCAGTCCGCCGCCGCCGATGCCGAACGGCTGCGCACCGAGTGGGTTGCCCACCGGTTGGTGGACTACGGTCGGACCCGGGCCCGGAGCCTGGGCTGGCCGGACGTCTACACGCTGACCAAGGCCCTGGGTGAGCGGGTCGCCGAAACACTGTGGGCACGGGCAGGCCGGCCGCTGTCGGTGGTCCGTCCCGCAATCGTGGAAAGCGCGCTGCACCACCCGTATCCGGGGTGGATCGACGGCTTCAAGATGGCCGACCCGCTGATCATCTCCTTCGGCAGGGGGGTACTGCGCGAATTCCCTGGCCTGCCCGACTCCGTGCTCGACGTGATCCCAGTCGACCTGGTGGTCAACGCGATCCTCGCGACCGCCGCCCGACCTCCAGCCACCGGGCCGGCATACCTGCACGTCAGCTCTGGAGCCAGTAACCCGCTGACCTTCCAGAACATGTACGAGCTGTGCCGGGAGTACTTCGACAACCATCCCATGCCCGATGGTGACCGCGGCCATATCTCCCCGCCGACCTGGCGGTTTCCCGGCAGCCAACAGGTGGAGCTGACGCTGCGCGCCGGCGAACGGGCCGCGGCCTTGGCTGAACGGGCACTGCTGGCGCTGCCACCGTCGAAGCGCTCGCAGGATTGGCTCACCAGTCTTGGCCGCCAGCAGCAGGAATTGGTGCAGCTACGCGAATACACCGACCTCTACGGCGTTTACGCCCGCGCCGAGGTGATCTACGACGACAGCCGGTTGCGGGAGCTGCATGCGGCGCTGCCGGCCGAGCGGGCCCTCGAGCATGGCTTCGACCCAGCGGTCATCGACTGGCGGGAATACCTGCAGGACGTGCACTGCCCGTCGATCACAGCCACGGTCCGCCGGGCCGGGCAGCGGCGGGGACGCTCCACCGGCGACCGTCGCGGATCTTCGTCGAAGGTCGGTTCGATACCGTCGCGGTCGCTGCCCGAGCGCACCGACGTCGCCGCGGTGTTCGACCTGGAGGGCACCATCGTGAACTCCAACGTCGTCGAGTCCTATCTGTGGGCCCGGTTGGCGACGATGCCTAGCTCCGGCTGGCTACGCGAGCTGGCCGATCTCGCCCGGTGCGCCCCCCGGTACCTCTCCGCGGAGCGCCATGACCGCGGTGAGCTGCTGCGCGCCTTCCTGCGCCGCTACGCTGGCGTGCGGGCCGACGAGCTGCGAACGCTGGTCACCGACGTGCTGGGCGACGCGCTGCTGCACCGGGTGATGCCCGAAGCCACCCGGCAGATCCGCCGCCACCGCGCGGCCGGACACCGAACCGTTCTGATCACCGGTGCCGTAGACCTGCATGTGGCGCCGCTATCAGTGCTCTTCGACGAGGTCGTGGCCAGCCGGATGCACGCCAAAGACGGCGTACTCACCGGGTTTCTCGAAACCCCCCCGCTGGTCGACGAGGCACGCGCCGCGTGGCTGCGGCACTATGCCCAGGCGAACGGCTTGCACCTGGACCGCTCCTACGCCTACGCCGACAGCTACTCCGACCGCCCGTTGCTCGAGGCCGTCGGGCACCCGCACGTGGTCAACCCGGACTCTCAACTGTTCCGGCACGCTCGCCGGCGCCGCTGGGTCGTGCACCGCTGGGGCGCTCACACCGGTGGGCTGCTCGAGGTGCTGCTCGACGTCACCCGAACCGACGCCCGGGCGGGGACTCCACGGTGAGCCTCGCACTGCAATATCACCGCAGCGCCGGGCGATACTTCGCCGCTCGTGCGGTCAGCGGCACCCGCGCCGGCGGCCGCCTGGCGGGCGCGCTGGCCAGCAATGTGGCGCCGCTACGGCTGGTCGAGCAGGCCGACCCGATCCCGGCCGACGAGTCCTGGAGCCGGGTCGAGCCGGTGCTGTCCGGTATCTGCGGCTCGGACCTCAGTCTGCTCACCGGCCGGTCGTCACCCTACCTCGGGCCGCTGACCTCGATGCCCTTCGTTCCCGGCCACGAAGTGCTCGGGCGCACCCTCGACGAGCTGCCCGGGCTACCCAGAGGCAGCCGGGTGGTGATCGACCCGGTACTGCGGTGCGCTGCGCGCGGCCTACCCTCCTGCCGGGCTTGCATCGCCGGGCACACCAGCCGTTGCGATCACATCACCACCGGGCGCCTGGCTGCTGGGCTTCAGACCGGGTTCTGCGCCGACACCGGCGGTGGCTGGAGCCGCCGAATGATCGCGCATTCCAGCCAGCTGCATCCGGTGCCCGACCCGATGCCCGACGAGATCGCTGTCCTGGTGGAACCATTGGCCTGCGCGGTACACGCGGTGCGCCGGGTGCAGATCAGTCCGGGCGCCTCGGTGCTGGTGATCGGCGCGGGCACGGTGGGTCTCCTCACGCTGCTTGCGCTGCGCAAGCTCACCGCGGCCGGTGAGATTCATCTGATCGCCAAGCACCGTCACCAAGCCGACCGGGCCCGCGAACTGGGCGCCACCCAGGTCATCGGCTCCGACGACACCGCACGGACCTTGCGCCGTAGCACCGGCGCGCTACTGGTCGAGCCCGAGCTCGGCGATGGCTACCTGCTCGGCGGGATGGACCTGGCATTCGAGTGCACCGGGGGCACCTCGGGATTGAACACGGCGCTGCGGTCGCTGCGAGCCGGGGGCACGGTGGTGGCATCGGGAATGCCTGCGGGCGGGGTCGATCTCACCCCGTTGTGGTACCGGGAGCTGCATCTCGTCGGGGCGTACGCCTCGGCTACCGGTGAAGAGCCGAGTCAGGGTGATTTCCCGGCCGCCATCGCCCTGGCGGCATCAGCGGCGCTGAACGGTTACGTTGAAACCAAGTACCCGCTGGAACAGTGGCGCGACGCGCTTGATCACGCTGCCGCGGCCGGCCGGCTGGGCACCATCAAGGTCGTCTTCGCGCCCGGCCGAGGTTAAGAGTCGACGTCAAGCACAGCGCGGCGGACAGGAGCAGGTGAGAGTGTGGGCAGACCAGGTTTCGTGCTCGACGTCGACGAGCGGACTCCCCCGCTGCTGATGCACGAGGGCGAGGGGTTCCGGCTGGAGCGCCTGCCCCTGGGCAGCCGGGTCATCTACCCGCCGGAGTCGCTGCCGGCCATCGTCGACATCGAGAGTGCGATTCGCCATGCGCTACTACATCCACACGGCAGCGACCCGTTGCCGCAGCTGCTCCGGCGCGGGATGCGGCTGACGATCGTCTTCGATGATCTGTCCCTGCCGCTGCCGCAGATGCGCACCCCGGACGTCCGGCAGCGGGTGATCGAGCAGGTTCTGGAGCTGGCCGCCGCCGCCGGGGTGGACGACGTCGAACTCATCGCCGCCAACTCGTTGCACCGGCGGATGACCCCGGCGGAGCTCAAGCGCACCGTCGGCGAGCGGGTGTTTCGCGCCTTTCATCCCGATCACCTGCGCAACCACGACGCCGAGGACCCGGACAATCTCGCGCACCTGGGCACCACCCCGCACGGCGAGGACGTGGAAATCAACCGGCGAGCCGCGGAGAGCGATCTGATCGTCTACGTCAACATCACGCTCACCGCGATGAACGGCGGCTCGAAGTCGGTAGCGGTCGGGTTGGCCAGCTACGCCAGCCTGCGCCACCACCACAATGTGCACACACTGCGGCATTCCCGCTCGTTCAACGACCCGCCCAATTCGGCGATGCACCAGTCGTACGACCGGATGGCTGACGTCATCGGCGGGCAGGTGCCGGTATTCACCATCGAAACCACGCTGAACAACGAACCGTTCCCCACGTCGCTGCGTTTTCTCACCCGCCGCGAATGGGAGTGGAACCTCACCGACCAAGCCAGTTACCTGGCGGTCAAGCGAGGCAACGACCTGGCCGCCGGCAAGCTGCGGCGGCGGATCTGGCAGGCCACCGAGGCGCCTTACGGCATCACCGGGGTGCACGCCGGGGCACCAAGCCAGGTGCACCCGCACACCCTGGCCGCGGTGCACCGCCAGCAGCTCACCGAGGTGCAAGGGCAGGCTGATGTGGCGATTTTCGGCTTACCCTACATCTGCCCGTACAACGTGAACTCGATTATGAACCCGATCCTGGTGATGTCCCTGGGACTCGGCTACTTCTTCAACCTCTACCGGGGCAAGCCGATCGTACGCGAAGGCGGCGTGGCGATCTTCTACCACCCGATGCCGCACGAGTTCCATCCGGTGCACCATCCAAGCTACATCGATTTCTACGAACTGCTCGCCGAGACCACCGACCCGGTGATGCTGGAAACCAAATACGAAAAACAGTTCGCCACCGATCCGTGGTACACCCATTTGTACCGAACCAGTTACGCCTACCACGGCGTGCACCCGTTTTACATGTGGTACTGGGGGGCGCACGCGATGCAGCACCTGGCCGACGTGATCTTCGTCGGGGGCAACCGATCGACCACCGCGCGGCTGGGATTCCGGGCCGCGTCCAGTTTGGCTGACGCGCTTGAGTTGGCTCGGGACAGCGTCGGCGTCGACCCGGAGATCAGCTACCTGCACGCCCCGCCGATGGTACTGGCAGACGTGCGATGAGTGGCCTGCGCGACGACCTGCGACTGTTGCGCCACGGCCGGGACTGGCGGGGCCGGTCGCGGGTGCCCCGGTCGGCGCAGCGCTGGGAACAGCCCGACAACGGCGACGACTTCCCTACCGCGTGGGCCCGGACCGCCGCGGCAGGGGCGCTACGCGGCGCCCTGCAGCAGGCGATGCTCAAGCCGGTGATCTGGAGCCAGACCCGGCCGGTGGTGCACGGCCGCGAATATCTCGACAGCGTCCGTGGCCCGGCGGTCTTCGTCGCCAACCACTCCAGCCATCTGGACACCCCGTTGATCCTTGGCGCACTGCCACCCCGGATCACCAGAAAGCTCGCGGTCGGAGCCGCTGCTGACTACTTCTTCGACTCTCGGACCGTTGCCGCGGCCACGACCCTGCTGTTCAACGCCTTCCCCGTGGAGCGGCGCGCGCGGCGGGGCCGCAGCCTGGCCGCCGAGCTGGTCGACGGCGGGTGGAGCCTGCTGCTCTACCCGGAGGGCAGCCGCACGGTGGACGGCTGGCTCACCGCGTTCAAGCTGGGTGCCGCGCAACTGTGCGCGATGAAGGGGGTGCCGGCCGTGCCGATCGCGCTGCGCGGCACGTTCACCGCGATGCCCCGCGGCCAGCGCCGGCCGCAGCGTGGTCGACCGCGGGTCACCGTCCGGATAGGTCGACCGTTACGCATCGCGGCGGGTGAGACCGTGCCCGAGTTCCGCACCAGGCTGGTGCGCGCCGTGGCCACTTTGTGGGCCGAGGACGACCTCGGCTGGTATGGCGCCCTCCGAGCGGCAGCCGACGACTCGCTGGCGCTGCCTACCGGATCGCGCAGCGCCCTACCCAGCACCGCGAACGGCCGGCCCGCGCCGGACCACGGTGTGGCCCCCTGGCGCCGGGTCTGGGAGGCCACCCGACCAACCGCCGATGACGGACCCCGCCAGGTCTGGACAGATTAATCGCGCGACGGCAGATTTCGCGCGCCACCCAGGCCCAGCGGTGGCTTGGCCAACCTCTTTCCCGGCCACCCGCTGGCCCGGCCGAAAAGGGAGATCAGCGCAGGTACGAGCACTGACCGGACTAAGAAGGCGTCGATCAGTACCCCCGCCGCCATCGCGAACGCGAGCTCATAAAACGGCGCTAGCGGGATCAGTGCGGCCAGTGCGAAGCTCGCCGCAAGCGTCATTCCAGCGGCGGTGATCGCCCGGTTCGAGCGTGGCACCGCCACCGCGAGCGCTTGAGGCAGCGGTCTTCGCCGGGCCTCATCCCAGACGTAGCCAACGCTGAA
>QHBZ01000102.1:49222-50142 GCA_003244055.1 Pseudonocardiales bacterium
TACAGCGGAGCGACGAGGGCACGGAGGAACAGCATGAGCAGCAGCAGGTTGACCAACCCCACCGCGACCGCCACCCTGACCAGATCCGCTCTGGCCTGATCTACCAGCGACAGTCCGGTCGCGGTGTCGCCTATGTAGGACACCTGCGCCCCAGCCAATCCAGCTGTGGCAAGCAGGCCGGGCATCGCCGCACGCAGCTCGCCCAGATGTCCCACCGCGGTGGCGCCCAACGGGTCGCTGTCGAACACGACGAGCACGCGGGCAGCGCCGCCGTCGGGGGCGAGAAATATCCCCAACTGGTCCGGTAGCCGCTGGTTCAGTAGACGCTGGATCGGTAGCTGATTATCAGGGCCGAGCACGATGTCCACCCCGGGCTGACGGTGCAGCTGGCCGGCCAGTGCGGCCAGCGCTTGGGGGCGGTCGGTGATACCGGGGGCGGACACGATCACCCCGGTCGGCGACAGGATGCCCGGGGCGAACCCGGCGGAGGCCGCCGCCGCGGCGTCGCGCACCGGGTTGCCCGCCGGCAGCACGGCTACCGGCGAGACGGCGCTGCGCAACTCGGTCACCGGCCTGCCGGCCACCACGAGCACCGCGATGACCGCCGCCGCGACCACTGCGGCCACCCACCGACGGCTCAGCAGCCGGACCAGGCGACTCGGCGCCGCATCCGCCGGGCCATCGTCGTCGACGGCGTCGGAGATAGCCGCGCGCCCGACACCGGCAGGTGCCTGCGCGGCGAGACCGTAGGGCCAGAACGTCCACCGGCCCAGCACCGCCAGCATCGCGGGCACGAGCACCACTGCCACCGCGAGACCGACGAGCACCGTGACCGCAAGGCCGGGACCGAAGGCATGGAACAGCGCGGATTTCGCGACAACCAACGCGGCGACACCAGCGGCCACGGTCAACCCGGCGGT
>QHBZ01000103.1:0-352 GCA_003244055.1 Pseudonocardiales bacterium
TGGCCCGAACCCGGCGGCTTCCTGCCCCGCGAGGTGCTGAAGTTCATCCAGCTCATCGCCGCGCGACCGCTGGCGGGCATCGAAGTCGTGGAGTGCTCCCCGCCCTACGACAACGCCGAGATCACCGCGCTCATCGCGACCCGGGTCATCTGCGACACCCTCGGCTGCCTTGTGCGCGCCGGTCATCTACCACGGAAGGCGCCCCCATGAGCACTCAAGTCCTGACCACGAGCCCTACCGGTGGCCCCGACGCGGACGATCTGCGCGACATCGGCTACCGGCAGGAGCTGCACCGCCGGCTGGGCTGGTTCTCCTCCTTCGCCGCGGGGTTCTCCTTCGTCTCGATCCTCAC
>QHBZ01000103.1:362-496 GCA_003244055.1 Pseudonocardiales bacterium
ACCTGGCCGCTGGTGTTCGCCGGCCAGGTGTGCGTGGCGCTGGTCTTCGCCGAACTGGCCGCGAGCTGGCCGCTGGCCGGGTGCATCTACCAGTGGTCGCGCCGGCTGGCCGGGGAGACCGTCGGCTGGTTCGC
>QHBZ01000103.1:536-1566 GCA_003244055.1 Pseudonocardiales bacterium
GCTGCCTGCGGTGTGGTCGGGGTTCCAGCTCGTCGGCACCGACCCGTCGATCACCTCGGCGTCCGGCGCGGCCAACGGGATCCTGCTGGGCTCGGTGCTCATCGCACTGGCGACCGTGATCAGCGCCGTCGGGGTGCGCTTCATGGCGTTGATCAACGGGATCGGTGTGACGTGCGAGCTCGTGGGTGTGGTGCTGCTGCTGGTGTTGCTGTTCGGCCATGCCGAACGGGGTCCCGGGGTGGTCACCAAGACGCTCAACGTGTCCGGTAACAGCCCTTACCTGTATGCCTTCCTCGCCTCGACACTGATGGCGGCTTACGTGATGTACGGGTTCGACAGTGCCGCGGAGCTGTCCGAGGAGACCAGCCAGCCGCGTCGGGTGGTGCCATCAGCGATCCTGCGTGCGCTGCTGGTGTCATTCGTCGGTGGCGGCTTCATGATCGTCGCTGCGCTGATGGCGGCGCCTTCGCTGACCGACGGGCAGCTGTCCACCGGCGGCATCGCCTACGTCATCACCAGCCGGCTGGACTCCACGCTCGGCCGGGCGCTGCTCGCGGTGGTCGCGATCTCCATCGTGTCAGCCTGCCTGGCGATCCAGAATTCGGCGTCGCGGGTGATGTTCAGCATGGCGCGCGACGGCCGACTGCCCGGCGCCCGGCTACTGGCCAAGGTCAGCCCGCACACCGGGACGCCGATCCTCACCGGCATCGCGGTGGGGGCGCTGGCCATTGGCGTGCTGCTGATCAACCTGGGTAACCCGGCGGCGTTCGCGGCGGTCACCAGCACATCGGTGGTGATCGTGTACCTGGCTTACCTGCTGGTCACTGTGCCGGCACTGGGCGCTCGGTTGGGCCGGCGCCTGCCGCCGAAGCAGCCGGGCGGCTTCTCGCTCGGTCGCTGGGGACTGCCAGTGAACGTGCTCGCCGTCGTCTACGGAGCGGCGATGATGGTGAACATCGCCTGGCCCCGGCAGGCGGTGTACGACCCGGCGGGAACGAGCTGGGTACTGCAGTACCTCGCACTGCTGTTC
>QHBZ01000103.1:1586-15584 GCA_003244055.1 Pseudonocardiales bacterium
GGGGCCGGAGCCGAGGCATGAGGCGGGCGGCGATCGCAGTCCGTGGCACGATGGCGCCATGTTGCGCTGGATCACCGCCGGGGAGTCGCACGGTCCTGCTCTGGTGGCTGTGCTGGAGGGCATGGTCGCCGGGGTCGAGGTGAACTCCAAGGACATCCAGGCCGAGCTGGCCCGCCGCCGCCTCGGCTACGGGCGTGGGGCGCGGATGAAGTTCGAGGCCGACGAGGTGGACCTGCTCGGGGGTATCCGGCACGGCCGGACGTTGGGCGGCCCGGTGGCCATCCGGATCGGCAACACCGAATGGCCCAAGTGGGAGACGGTGATGGCGGCCGATCCGGTGGATCCGGACGTGCTCGCCGCGCAGTCCCGCAACGCGCCGCTGACCCGACCGCGACCCGGTCATGCCGACCTCGCCGGCATGACCAAGTACGGCTTCGACGACGCGCGGCCGGTGCTGGAGCGGGCCAGTGCCCGGGAGACCGCTGCGCGGGTCGCGTTGGGCACCGTGGCCAAGGCGTTCCTGCGTCAGGCGCTGGGTGTTGAGGTGTTGTCCCATGTGGTGTCGTTGGGGAAGGTGGACGCCCCCGCGGAGGTGTTGCCCGGACCGAGCGACCTGGAGCGGGTCGATGCCAGTCCGGTTCGCGCATTCGCCGAGGAAGTGTCGGCCGCGATGATCGCCGAGGTGGATGCTGCGAAGAAAGACGGCGACACGCTGGGCGGTGTTGTCGAGGTCGTGGCCTACGGGCTGCCGGTCGGACTGGGCTCCTTCGTGCACGCCGACCGGCGGTTGGACGCCCGGTTGGCTGGTGCGCTGATGGGCATCCAGGCGATGAAGGGTGTCGAGGTGGGTGACGGGTTCGCCACCGCACGTCGCCGGGGCAGCGTGGCGCACGACGAGATGGTGCCTGGGCCCGACGGCGTCGTGCGGTGCACTAACCGGGCCGGCGGGCTGGAAGGTGGCATGACCAACGGAGAGGTCCTGCGGGTCCGAGTGGCGATGAAGCCGATCTCCACCGTGCCCCGCGCGCTGGCCACGGTGGATGTCGCCACCGGTGAGGCGGCCGTCGCGATCAACCAGCGTTCCGACGTCTGCGCGGTCCCCGCCGCGGGCGTGGTGGCCGAGGCGATGGTCGCTCTCGTGCTCGCGGATGCCGCGCTGGAGAAGTTCGGCGGTGACGCACTGCCTGAAACGATCCGCAACGCCCGCGCCTACCTCGACATTTCCCGCGAGCGTTGAGCCGACGTCAACATCCGCCGGCCGGCATAGTTGTCAACTGGCCTGAACTCAGGAAGCTACGTAGATGTCGCGACCGACCACGTATTTCGCGAAGGACAATCACTCAGGCAGGCCGTCGCATTTGGCAGGTCGCATTTGTCATGGGGATGGCCGTGCTGCGGCCACCCCCATGCGCCGACGGCATCGCACGCGATCACGTGATCACGTGGCGGTACTGCCCGACTGGGGCTGCAGTCGGTCTGCCCAGCACCGCCTCAAGGTCGCATCGCAACATGCATCTCACCTAAAACGTCACACGCCGCTACCTAAATATTTGCACGTCGCCACCTAGTAGCCGGAATGGAATAAGCTATCCAGTTGGAGGTGTTGTTGACGCTGTGAGCTGCGACGATGTCAATCATGGTGTATTTGTTACTTCATTCCAGCTCCCTACAGCCGTCAAGCTGGTTGCAACTACGTAGTCAGGGACCAACAGTACGAACATTGAGCACCGGGCTACCTAGAGCGCGAGGTCGACGGGGCTAGCTGAGGTGCGAACCGAACGACAATGTGCTGGTTAGCTCCCCCCTGGGCGGATGCGCCGCTAGCGCGAACGCCGCCAGCGGCGCGATCAGCACGACGTGTCGGCCGCACCACCTGCGGCAGGGATGTACACAACGCGTGCTGTTCGAGGGCAACCAGGGGTTACTGCGTAGTCTCACCGAGGGCGACTACCGAGTGTTGACTCGGAGCCGGCTGCCTAGCGTGATCGCCGATAACACAGCGGTGGCCGTATCCGGCCGCTATCCCACGAATGGCGTGTTGAACGCAGCGTGGACCGAGCACCAGGGGGCGGCTGGGCCCATCGAAACGTGAGGACGATCTTAAGAGCAACCCGATCGGTGGCCCGCTGCGAGGATTTGCCGGCGAGCTGTGGATGCCGGCCATCACTGATGGCCGGCGGATGCGAGGACTCTGGCCACGCAGCTGTTGGCTTGGCAGACCCAGCGGGGTCGCCCGACTACGCTGTCGCTGTGAACGACGCACAGGAACCCGCCGTGGTGTTGGTCGGGCCGCCCGGGGCAGGCAAGTCCACGGTAGGCCGGTTGCTGGCGGACCGGATCGGGGTCGACTTCACTGATGTCGACGACCTCATCGTCGCCCGCGTAGGCCGCAGCATCTCCGAAATCTTCATCACCGACGGGGAGCCGGCGTTCAGGGAACTTGAGGAGGCCGAGGTGGCAGGCGCGCTGGCCGGGCGCAACGGAGTGCTGGCATTGGGCGGCGGGGCGGTGCTCTCGGAGCGAACGCGGACGAGGATTCACGGGCGCCGGGTGGTGTTCCTGTCGGTTGGGATGGCCGAGGGGGTGCGGCGGACGGGATTGTCGACAGCCCGCCCGCTGCTCGCCGGGGTGAACCCACGGGCGACGTTCGCTGCCCTACTCAACGCCCGGTTACCGCTGTACCGGGAGGTCGCCACTGTCGAGGTGGCGACCGACGGCCGCCATCCGGACGAGGTCACCGATCATGTGCTGGACGCTATCGGAGCTGTCGGGGGTACTCGCTAGGCCGTAGTTTTCGACAGTTTCTTCGACCACAGAGGAGCGCCGATGAGAGAGACCGGCGAGCCGGGCCAGGCTGGTGGTACTGAGCCGCAGCGGATTCGAGTCGCGACGGCGCAGCCCTACGACGTCATCATCGGCCGGTATCTGCGGGCTGAGCTGCTCGACGCAGTGGGCAGCGGCGCCGTGGCGATCGTGCACCAGCCGACCCTGCGCGAGGGCGCCGAGGCGCTGCGCACTGTGCTGGAGCACCTTGGCTCACAGGCTTACCGCATCGAGGTGCCCGACGCCGAGGATGGCAAGAAGCTGGCGGTGGCGGGCTTCTGCTGGGATGTGCTCGGGCAGGTGGGTTTGGACCGCACCGGCACCGTGATCGGCTTCGGCGGTGGGGCGGTGACCGATCTTGCCGGGTTCGTCGCCGCCAACTGGCTGCGCGGGGTCCGGGTGGTGCAGGTTCCTACCACGCTACTGGCGATGGTGGATGCCGCGGTGGGCGGCAAGACCGGCATCAATACCGACGCGGGCAAGAACCTGGTCGGTGCGTTCCATGAGCCTGCCGCGGTGTTGGTGGACCTGGTCGCCCTCGCGACGCTGCCGCGAGCCGAGCTTGTCGCCGGGATGGCTGAAGTGGTCAAGGCCGGATTCATCGCCGATCCGGTGATCCTGGAGCTGATCGAGGAGGATCCCACTACCGCATTGGATGCATCAGGGCCGGTACTGGCGGACCTGGTCCGCCGCGCGATCCAGGTCAAGGCGGACGTGGTGGCTGCTGACCTGAGGGAATCTCATCTGCGCGAGGTGCTCAACTACGGGCACACGCTGGCCCACGCGCTGGAGCGCCGGGAGGGTTACCGCTGGCGCCACGGTGCGGCGGTGAGCGTCGGCATGGTCTTCGCGGCCGAGCTGGGCCGGCTCGCCGGACGGCTGGACGACGCGACCGCGCAGCGGCACCGGGCCGTGCTCAGTTCGATCGGGCTGCCCACCGGATATGACTCCGACGCGCTACCGGAGCTACTGGAAGGCATGCGGAACGACAAGAAGGCGCGGTCCGGGGCGTTGCGCTTTGTGGTCCTCGACGGTCTGGCCAAGCCTGGGCGGCTGGAAGATCCGCCTCCTGCGCTGCTCACCGGAGCCTACGCCGCGGTGGCCGGCGAGATGGAGAGCTCGCAGTGAAGGTGCTGGTGCTCAACGGGCCGAACCTGGGCCGACTGGGGAGCCGCGAGCCCGACGTCTACGGCACGACGAGTTATGGCGACCTGGTGTCGTTGTGTCAGCGAGTCGGAGCCGAGCTGGGTCTGGAAGTCGACGTCCGGCAGACCGACCATGAGGGCGTCATGATCAGCTGGCTGCACGAGGCCGCCGACACCGCCACCCCGGTGGTGCTCAATGCCGGGGCGTGGACACATTATTCGATCGCGGTCCGCGACGCCGCCGCAGAGCTGTCGGCGCCATTGGTGGAGGTGCACATCAGCAACGTGCACGCACGCGAGCCGTTCCGGCACCACAGTTACATATCGGCGGTAGCGTCCGGGGTCATCGTCGGCTTGGGCGTAGCGGGCTATCCGCTCGCCCTGCGCTGGATCGCCGGTCGCGCCTGCACCTGACTGAAACCACGACGCGACCCGCTAGCGTCTGTAGTCCATGTCGTACACCCGGCGCCGGGAAGCGCTCCGCGTGCAGCTGCGTCAGTCGGAGCTCGACGCGCTGCTCGTCACCGATTCACTCAACGTCCGCTATCTCACCGGTTTCACCGGCTCCAATTCCGCGCTGCTGGTGCACGCCGAGGGCGACGAGTGCAGCGTGTTCGCCACCGACGGCCGGTACGACACGCAGTCCCAGCGGCAAGTACCAGATCTGCGCAGGGTGATCGACAGGTCCGTCCGTTCGCGGTTGGTCAAGGATGCCACCGAGAACAGGATCGGCCGGCTGGGTTTTGAAAGCCATGTGGTGACCGTCGACGGGCACGCCGCGCTGGCGAAGGTCACTGCAGCGGTCCAGCTGGTCGCCACGTCGCGGCCGGTGGAGGCGCTGCGGTTGATCAAAGACGACGCGGAGGTCGCCGTACTCCGCGCGGCCTGCGCCGCAGCCGATACCGCTCTGGCCGGTCTGCTCGCCGAGGGTGGGCTGCGACCGGGCCGCACCGAGCGTGAGGTGGGGCGTGACCTGGAGGCCCGGATGGTGGCGGCGGGCGCTGCCGGTCGGTCGTTCGAGACCATCGTGGCGACCGGCGCGAATTCAGCGGTACCCCACCACCGCCCGACCGACGCCGTATTGTGCCGCGGCGATCTGCTGAAGATGGACTTCGGTGCCCTGGTCGATGGTTACCACTCCGACATGACGCGCACTGTGGTGCTCGGTCAACCAGCCCAGTGGCAGCGGGAGATCTACGAACTGGTCGCCGCGGCGCAGGCGGCAGGTCGCGCCGCCCTGCGGGCTGGGGCGCAGGTCCGTGACGTGGATGCGGCCGCCCGGGACATCATCGCGCAAGCGGGGCATGGCGGGGACTTCGTGCACGGCCTCGGCCACGGCGTCGGCCTGCAGATCCATGAGGCTCCGGCGTTGTCGCAGTGTGGAGTCGGTACACTGGCAGCAGGCATGGCGGTTACCGTCGAGCCGGGTGTTTACCTGGCAGGGCGGGGCGGCGTGCGCATTGAGGACACTCTCGTTGTTTCCGGCGGCGAGCCAGAACTCCTCACCTTGACCACGAAGGATCTCGTGGTCGTGCCCTGCTGACAGTGACCCGCTAACCGTGACCTGATCGAGAACGAAGGGCTGACGTGGCCAGCACCAACGAACTGCAGAACGGGCTTGTGCTCAACCTCGACGGCCAGCTGTGGTCGATCGTGAAATTCCAGCACGTCAAACCGGGCAAAGGTGGCGCTTTCGTCCGGACCACCCTGAAAAACGTGCTATCCGGCAAGGTTGTCGACAAGACCTTCAACGCGGGTACCAAGGTCGAGACCGCCACCGTCGACCGGCGCGATATGACCTATTTGTACGCCGATGGTGCCGATTTCGTGTTCATGGACGGCGACACGTTCGACCAGATCACCGTTCCCGGCAACATCGTCGGAGATGCAGCGAAATACCTGTTGGACAACCAGACCGTGCTGGTCGCCATCCACGAGGGCACCCCGCTGTACATCGAGCTGCCGACCTCGGTGGAGTTGGTGATCTCGCACACCGACCCGGGTCTGCAGGGGGACCGGTCGACCGGTGGCACCAAGCCCGCCACGGTGCAGACCGGCGCAGAGATCCAGGTACCACTGTTCGTCAGCACCGGCGACAAGGTCAAGGTCGACACCCGCGACGGCCGCTACCTCGGTCGCGTCAGTAGCTGACGTGGGCGCTCGCAGCAAGGCCCGCAAACGGGCGGTCGACATCCTCTTCGAAGCCGACCTACGCGGGATGGATCCGGTGGCGCTGCTCGCCGAGCGGATTGGAGCGCCGGAGCTGGCACCGGTCAGCGAGTACACGGTCTCGTTGGTGCACGGTGTGGTCGAGCACGCCGACGACATCGATCGGTTGCTCGCCGACCAGGCCCATGGTTGGGCCCTGGCCAGGATGCCTGCGGTCGATCGGGCGGTGCTCCGGTTGGGCGTGTTCGAGCTCTTGTTCTCTGCTGAGGTCGACGATGCAGTAGCCATCGACGAGGCCATCGAGCTGGCTAAGTTGCTGTCCACCGATGACTCGCCGCGCTTCGTCAACGGGGTGCTCGGCGCCCTGGCCGCGCTACCGCGCGGTATGTGAGCGGCGATCAGCCGATCAGGCCTCTTCTTTGTCCTTCACCGGACGCGCCTCGGGAGGCAGCACACCCCAGCCGATCAGCTGCTCAGTGAGATCGCCCGGCGACATGTCGTAGATGATCGCTAGCGAGCGTAGGTCCTCGGTGCGGATGGACAGCACCTTGCCGTTGTAATCGCCGCGCTGGCTTTGGATCGTCGCGGCGTAACGGGCCAGCGGACCCACTTTGTCTACCGGGAGCTGCTGCAGGCGCTCGAGGTTAATGACGATCTTGGTGGCCGGCTCGCTGCCGGAGGGTACTCGGCCCTCAGGTAGCAGCTCGGGTACCGGAACCCCGTAGAAGTCGGCGAGCTCGGCGAGCTTTTGCACCGTGACCGCCCGGTCGCCGCGCTCGTAGGAGCCGACCACCACAGCTTTCCAACGGCCCGCCGACTTCTGCTCGACACCGTGCAGCGATAGACCCTGTTGCTGTCGGATGCCGCGCAGTTTAGACCCCAGTGCCTTGGCGTAGTCGCCCATCTGGCCCCTTCTCCTTCTTCAGACCCCGACCAGCCAACGCCTTGGGGTGCCACGCGAAAACCTAAGTGATACGGAGAGTAATGCTGCGCTGAGTAACCCCGCAGGTCAAGCCATTGGGGGTCGAAGACCGCGCAGAGTTACGCACACCACCCGGACGGGGCAGCGCGAGAGCGGCAGCGCTACCTCACGTGCTCGGTGATAATGTCCGATGTGGGTCCGGGCGCCGGTCCGGACCTGACATCCTTTAAAGCCCGTCCAGCGAGGCGGGAAAGGAGGTCCACCGTGTCGTCCCCCTCCGGGGTGGGCGCGGTGGGCGAGGCAGGGCCGCCGCGCCAGCGTGAGCTGCTTTCGGCGGCCGAGGTCACGCGCATCGTTGCCCGCATGGCGCATCAGATCATCGAACGTACCGCCCCCGAGCCGGTGGTGCTGGTCGGCATCCCTACTCGCGGTGTCCCGCTGGCGCACCGGCTGGCGGATCGGATCCGTGAGTTCTTTGGCGTCGCGCCGGTGGTGGGTACCCTGGACATCACCCTCTACCGGGACGATCTCCGGCGGCGCCCGACCCGGGCGCTGCGCACCACTGAGCTCCCCGCTGGTGGGCTCGACGATGTGCTCGTCGTCCTGGTCGACGACGTGCTGTATTCCGGCCGGACCGTTGCCGCCGCGTTGGACGCGCTGCGTGAGTACGGCCGGCCCCGGGCGGTGCAACTCGCCGTACTGGTCGACCGCGGCCACCGTGAACTGCCGCTACGTGCCGACTACGTGGGCAAGAACCTGCCGACCTCCCGCGACGAGGAGGTCGGTGTGCTGCTCGTCGAGACGGACGGCGCTGATGCCGTCGTGATCCGCCGGAGCCAGCGGTGAGGCATTTGTTGAGCACCACTGATCTACCGCGGGAAGCCGTCACCGCGCTGCTGGACACCGCTGAGGCGCTCAAGAAGTCACTGCTGGGGCGGGAGGTGCCTAAGTTGCCCACGCTGCGCGGGCGGACCGTGGTCACCTTGTTCTACGAGAGCTCCACCCGCACCCGTGCGTCCTTCGAGATCGCCGGCAAGTGGATGAGCGCCGACGTGGTCAACATCTCGACCGGCGGTTCCTCGGTGACTAAGGGGGAGTCGCTGCGCGATACGGCCCTCACCCTGGCCGCGATGGGCGCGGACTGCGTGGTTATCCGCCATCCTGCCGCGGGCGCCGCGCACCGCCTCGCTGGTTGGGTGCCCACGCACGTGGTCAACGCCGGTGACGGCAGCCACCAGCACCCGACCCAGGCGCTGCTTGACGCCGCTACCCTGCGTGATCGATTAGGCACCCTGAATGGGCGGACCGTCACCATCGTAGGCGACGTGCTGCATAGCAGGGTCGCCCGTTCGAACATCGAACTATTGATCACGCTCGGTGCTCGGATCCACCTCGTGGCGCCGCCCACTCTGCTGCCCTGGGGTGTCGAGAGCTGGGGGGTGGGCGAAGACCGCGGCTGGCCGGTCACAGTCGGGCATGACCTCGATGCGGCGCTACCTGGCACCGATGCGGTGATGATGCTTCGGGTTCAGGCCGAGCGAATGTGCGGCCAATTCTTTCCCTCCGCCCGGGAGTACTCCATCAACTACGGGCTCACCGAGGCGCGCCTGCGGCTGCTGCCCCAGCACGCTGTTGTTCTGCATCCGGGGCCGATGCTGCGCGGCATGGAGATCGCGCACTCGGTTGCCGACTCCCCCCGAGCCGCGATCACCGAGCAGGTCCGCAACGGGGTGCACGTGCGGATGGCCGTGCTCTACCACCTCCTTGCAGCACAAGAGGAGGTCGGATGACGCGGCCGCTTATTCTTCGCGGGATCCGGCCCTACGGCGCGGGCGACCCGGTGGACCTGCTGGTTCGCGACGGGATGATCGCCGAGTTGGGCCCCCGGCTGGACGGGGCCGGCGCCGAGAGCTTCGACGGCGGAGGTTTGGTCGCGCTGCCCGGCCTGGTCGACCTGCATGCGCACCTGCGCGAGCCTGGCCGCGAGGACGCCGAGACAATCGCCACGGGCTCGGCAGCCGCGGCGCTGGGTGGCTATACCGCGGTATTCGCGATGGCCAACACCGACCCGGTGGCCGATACCGCAGTGGTCGTCGAGCACGTGTACCGGCGCGGCCGTGACGTCGGCCTGATCGACGTGCACCCGGTCGGCGCCGTCACCGCCGGCCTGCGTGGTGAGCGGCTCGCGGAGCTGGGTGCCATGGCCGCGTCCGCCGCCGCGGTGCGGGTGTTCTCCGACGACGGGGTGTGCGTGCACGACTCGCTGCTGATGCGCCGCGCCCTGGAGTACGTTCGTGGGTTGGGCGGTGTGATCGCCCAACATGCCGAGGATCCCCGACTCACCGCTGGCGCCCAAGCGCACGAGGGGGAGATCGCCGCCCGGCTGGGGCTGGCCGGCTGGCCCGCCAGCGCGGAGGAGTCGATCGTGGCGCGGGACTGCCTGCTCGCCCGGGACGCCGCGGCGGCGTTGCATGTCTGCCACGTGTCCACCGCAGGCACGGTGGAGGTGCTGCGGTGGGCCAAGGACCGCGGAATCCGGGTGTCCGCTGAGGTCACCCCGCACCACTTGCTGCTCACTGATGAGCGGCTGGCCGGCTACGACCCGGTCAACAAGGTCAACCCACCGCTGCGCACCGCTGCCGACACCGCCGCGCTGCGCGCCGCGCTGGCCGACGGGATCGTGGACTGCGTGGCCACCGACCATGCCCCGCACGCCCCCCAGGACAAGGACTGCGAGTGGTCCGCGGCCCGGCCCGGGATGCTGGGACTGCAGACCGCGCTGTCCGTGGTAGTCGCCACCATGGTGCGCCCCGGCCTACTGGACTGGCGGGGGGTGGCCCGGGTGATGAGCGAGCGTCCGGCCCGCATCGGTGGGGCGACGGAGCAGGGCGGACACATCGCGGTGGGACAGCCGGCGACGCTGATCCTGGTAGATCCGGACGCCACCTGGACGGTGCGCGGCGCGCAGCTGGCCAGCCTCGCCCACAACACGGCCTTTGAGGGAATGGAGCTGCCGGGGCGGGTGCTGGTCACCATGCTCCGTGGCGAAGTCACCGCGCAGGACGGGAAGGTGCTCTGTTGATCAGAACAACGGCGGTGACCAGTACCACGGTGGTGCCGCGCGGGCTGGCGCTGCTGGTGCTGGAGGACGGCACAATCGTGCGCGGCGAAACCTACGGCGCGGTGGGCCAGACGCTGGGTGAGGCGGTATTCGCCACCGGCATGACCGGATACCAGGAGACGCTCACCGATCCGTCCTACCGCCGTCAGATCGTGGTGCAGACCGCGCCGCACATCGGCAACACCGGCTGGAACGACGAAGACGACGAGTCGCGCCGGATCTGGGTGGCGGGCTACGTGGTGCGCGAGCCGGCTCGGGTGCCGTCCAGCTGGCGCTCGTTGCGGCCGCTGGGCGAAGAGCTGTCCGGTCAGGGCGTCGTGGGGATCTCCAGGGTGGACACCCGCGCCCTGACTCGCCGGCTTCGCGAGCACGGCTCGATGCGGGCCGGGATCTTCTCCGGTGACGCGCTGGTCGACTCGAGGCGGCTGGTGGCGCGGGTGCTGGCCAGCCCGTCGATGGCCGGCGCTGACCTGGTCGGCGAAGTCACCACGACCGAGCCCTACATCGTGCGCGCCGAGGTCGAGCCGCGGTTCCGGGTCGTGGCGCTGGATTTGGGGATCAAGTTCAACACGCCGCGGATGCTGGCCGCGTTGGGGATCGAGACGCACGTACTGCCGGCCACCGCCACCCTGGAGCAGGTGCTGGAATGCGCACCCGACGGGGTATTCCTCTCCAACGGCCCTGGGGATCCCGCCACCGCGGACCACGCGGTTTCGCTGACCCGCGAACTGCTGGCGCGGCGGGTGCCGCTGTTCGGGATCTGCTTCGGTAACCAGATTCTCGGTCGGGCGCTGGGGCGGGGCACCTACAAGATGCGCTACGGGCACCGCGGCATCAACGTCCCGGTTGTCGAGCACGCCACCGGGCGGGTGGCGATCACCTCGCAGAACCACGGTTTCGCCGTGACGGGCGAGCCGGGCGAGCGCTTCGACTCCGACTTCGGCACCGCGGTAGTCAGCCACTCCTGCCCCAACGACAACACCGTAGAAGGCATCACCTGCTTGGAAACCCCAGCCTTCAGCGTCCAGTACCACCCCGAAGCAGCCGCGGGCCCCCACGACGCCGCATACCTGTTCGACCGCTTCTGCCAACTGATGTCTCACAACCGCGGTTCCCGAAATCCGGATTCGAAGCCGCATAGCGCTCGAGGGGGTGCCAGCTGATGGGACGCAGGACGGATATCTCGCATGTGCTGGTGATCGGATCCGGGCCGATCGTGATCGGGCAAGCGTGTGAGTTCGACTACTCGGGCACTCAAGCGTGCCGCGTGTTGCGTGCGGAGGGGCTGCGGGTCAGCCTGGTGAACTCCAACCCCGCGACGATCATGACTGATCCGGAGTTCGCCGATGCGACCTACATCGAGCCGATCACCCCGGAGTTCGTGGAGAAGGTGATCGCCGCTGAGCTGGCTGCCGGGTTTCCGGTGACTGCCGTGCTGGCCACCCTGGGCGGGCAGACCGCGCTGAACACCGCGGTCGCCCTGCACGAGCGCGGAGTGCTGGCGCGCTACGGCGTCGAGCTGATCGGTGCCGATATCGAGGCCATCCAGCGCGGCGAGGACCGGTTGAAGTTCAAGGACGTGGTGCATGCGGTGGGTGCCGAAGTGCCGCGCAGCGCCGTCTGCGGTTCGTTGGAACAGATCCGCGAGGCAGCCGGCGAGCTTGGCCTGCCGGTGGTGATCCGGCCCTCGTACACCATGGGCGGGCTCGGCTCCGGGATGGCGCACACCCCGGCTGAGCTCGAAAGGCTTGGTACTGCGGGCCTGGCCGAGAGCCCCGTGCACCAGGTGCTCATCGAGGCGAGCGTGCTGGGTTGGAAGGAATACGAGCTCGAACTGATGCGCGATCATCGGGACAACGTGGTGGTCGTGTGCTCGATCGAGAACATCGACCCGATGGGCGTGCACACCGGGGACTCGGTGACCGTGGCGCCGGCGATGACGCTGACCGACCGCGAGTACCAGCACATGCGTGACGTCGGCATCGCGGTGCTCCGCGAGGTCGGGGTGGACACCGGTGGCTGCAACATCCAGTTCGCGGTGCATCCCCGCACCGGCCGTCTGGTCGTGATCGAGATGAACCCTCGAGTGTCTCGCTCGTCCGCGCTGGCGTCGAAGGCTACCGGTTTCCCCATCGCCAAGATCGCCGCGAAGCTCGCGATCGGGTACACCCTCGATGAGATCACCAACGACATCACCGGCGAGACCCCTGCCAGCTTCGAGCCCACCCTGGACTACGTGGTGGTCAAGGTGCCCCGGTTCGCTTTCGAGAAGTTCCCCGGCGCCGACCCCACCCTCACCACCACGATGAAGTCGGTCGGTGAGGGGATGGCGCTGGGCCGTTCGTTCCCCGAGGCGCTGGGCAAGGCACTGCGCTCGATGGAAACCTCGGCCGCCGGGTTCTGGACCAGGCCTGATCCGCCCGACGCCACCGTGGACTCGGAGCTGGCAGCGTTGCGAATCCCGCATGACGGCCGGCTCTACGCCGCTGAGCGGGCGCTTCGGCTGGGCGCGACGGTGACTCAGGTCGCAGCGGCTTGCGGTATCGATCCATGGTTCATCGACCAGATTGCCGGTCTGGTGGAGTTGCGAGCCGAACTCGTTGCGGCCCAGACCCTGGACGAGCCGCTGCTGCGGCGCGCCAAAGTCGCCGGCATCTCCGATCGGCAGCTCGCTGCGCTGCGGGGTGAGCTCACCGAGCCGGACGTCGCCGCGTTGCGGCACCGTCTGGGTGTCCGGCCGGTCTACAAGACCGTGGATACCTGCGCAGCCGAGTTCGCCGCCCGCACCCCGTACCACTACTCCGCCTACGAGAGCGATCCGCAGGCCGAGACCGAGGTCAGCGAGCAGCGCGACCGACCCAAGGTGATCATCTTGGGTTCCGGACCGAACCGGATCGGCCAGGGCATCGAGTTCGACTACTCCTGCGTGCACGCCGCGATGGCACTGCGCGCCGCCCCGGATAACGACGGTCGCGGCTACGAGACGGTGATGATCAACTGTAACCCGGAGACCGTGTCCACCGACTACGACACCGCGGATCGGCTCTACTTCGAGCCGCTGACCTTCGAAGACGTCATGGAGGTGGTGCACGCCGAGCGGGCTTCGGGCACCGTGGCGGGGGTGATCGTGCAGCTGGGCGGGCAGACCCCGCTGGGTCTGGCGCAGCGGCTTGCTGATGCGGGTGTCCCTGTGGTCGGTACGTCTCCGGCGGCGATTCATCTCGCCGAGGACCGTGGATCGTTCGGCGCGGTGCTGGAACGCGCCGGGTTGCCCGCCCCAGCCTTCGGCACCGCCACGTCGTTCGCGGAGGCCCGCAAGATCGCCGACGAGATCGGCTACCCGGTGCTCGTGCGCCCCTCCTATGTGCTCGGCGGCCGCGGCATGGAGATCGTCTACGACGAGCAGACCCTGGCCGGCTACATCGCCAGGGCCACCGAGATCACTCCCGAGCACCCGGTCTTGGTGGACCGCTTTCTCGACGACGCCATCGAGATCGACGTCGACGCGCTGTGCGACGGCGCCGAGGTCTACCTGGGTGGGATCATGGAGCACATCGAGGAGGCCGGGGTGCACTCCGGCGACTCCGCTTGCGTGTTGCCGCCGATCACGCTGGGGGAGTCCGACCTGGCTGCGGTGCGCGCCTCGACCGAGGCGATCGCCCGCGAGATCGGCGTGCTCGGCCTGCTCAACGTGCAGTACGCCCTCAAGGGCGACGTGCTCTACGTGCTGGAGGCCAACCCGCGGGCCTCCCGGACGGTGCCCTTCGTGTCCAAGGCGACCGCGGTGCCGCTGGCCAAGGCGGCCGCGCGGATCATGC
>QHBZ01000104.1 GCA_003244055.1 Pseudonocardiales bacterium
CCTGGTGGATCCGGTGAAGTGCAACCCGGCGAAATCCGGATCGGCCAGCGCTACCTCGCTGACCACCGCTCCGTGGCCGGTCACCAGGTTGATCACCCCAGGGGGCAGCCCGGCCGCCTCCAGTAGCCGCAGGGTGTAGTGCGCGGCGAGCTGCTGGCTGAGGGTGGGTTTCCAGACCACCGTGTTGCCCATCAGGGCGGGCACGGTGGGCAGATTCCCGGCAATCGCGGTGAAATTGAACGGCGTGATCGCCGTGACGAACCCTTCGAGCGGGCGGTAGTCCATGCGGTTCCACTCGCCGGGAGCTGAATTGGGCTGCTCCGCGAGGATCCGGCGGGCGTAGTGCACGTTGAACCGCCAGAAGTCGATCAGCTCGCAGGCCGCGTCGATCTCGGCCTGCTGCACCGACTTCGACTGCCCGAGCATGGTGGCGGCGTTGAGCGTGTCGCGCCACGGGCCGGCAGCCAACTCCGCGGCACGCAGCAGAATCGCGGCGCGCTCGTCGAAGGGCAGCTCGCGCCAGCCCGGGGCGGCCCGCATCGCGGCGCGAACGGCGCCGGCGACGTCGGCGGCGGTGGCCTGCGCAGTGGCACCCAGCACGTGGGCGTGCTGGTGCGGGGTGACCACGTCGAAGCGCTCCCCACCGGCCATCCGCTGCGCGCCGCCGATGGTCATCGTCAGCTCAGTCCGCTGGGCAGCGAGCTCAGCGAGCGCTCGAGTCAGCGAAGCGCGTTGCGGACTGCCGGGCGGGTAGCTCCGGACCGGTTCATTGCGCGGGCTCGGAGGCGTCGTGATCGCGTCCATCGGCGGGCCTCCGTGGTCTGGGACCGCGTGAGTGGCGATGCGAGTTCCGGCTCGCCGGCGACTGGCACCGCCACTCACGGGTGCTTCATAGCAAGTCGAGCAGGAAAGCGATCTCCTGGGTGGCGTACCAGGCCATGTCGTGGTCCTCCGCGTCGCCGAGCGCGAACTCGGCGTCCGGATCACCGAGGTCGGCGGCGTCCACCACCCCCGCCGCGGCGCGCACGGCGTCCTGCGCCTCGGCTACGTCGACGTGCACGGCGGCGACGGCGCTAGCGGGTACCGCCCCGGTGACGGTGACGGCGGCGTCGTCGAGATCGGGACGCAACCGCACCTGCTCGACGTCGGCCGCCACCACGACCCGGCGCGCGAGCGCTGCCGAGTCGTTCTCCAGCTCCGTGGCCAACAGCCGCAACGAGGCCCGAGCCGCCTCGTTCATCGCCACGTACTCCAGTTCCTCGGTGTCCCCGGCGGCGTAGGACTCGCGCAGCATCGGGGTGAGCGCGAAGGCGGTGCCGGCGACCGGGATCAGCTCCCCGGAATCGACCAGCGCTCGCAGCATCGCGAGCGTAGCGGGGATGTAGACCCTCATCGGCAAACAGCGCCCCTCTCTGCGGGCATCCAGACTAGATCACCGCCCGCCGCGGACATCGGATTACCCTTCACCTTGTGCCCCGCCCAGACAAGCAGTTCTGCGCCCCGAACGGCCAGCAGGCTGCCAGCCCACGGGACACCTTCATCACCGTCTACGGCCGCAAACCAGTCCTCGAGGCGCTGGTCGACCCGGCGCTGACCGTCGACAAGGTGATCGTGGCCGAGCACGCCCGCGGCGACACGTTGCAGGAGATCCTCGACGCGGCGGCGCGCCGCCGGGTACCGGTGCAGCGCGCCTCAGCGCACCGGGTGAAGGTGCTCGCCGGCAATGGCCGCCACGACCAGGGCATCCTGGCCGACGTGGTGGCGCCCAGGATGCGCCCGCTGGATCGCGCGCTGCAGACAATGGGGGCTCCGGCGGCGATCCTGGTACTCGACGCGATCACCAATCCGGCCAACGTCGGTATGATCCTGCGCACCGCGACGGCAGCGGGAATCGACGGCGTGGTGCTGCCCCGTAGGGGCGTACCCTCGATCGATCCGCTGGTGATCAAGGCTTCAGCTGGGGTGGCGTTCCACGCCCCGGTGCTGCGCAGTGCCACCGCCGAGGCTGCCTGCGCCATGCTGCGCTCCGCCGGGTTCGGGATACTCGGGCTGTCCGGTTCGGAACCGGGCGCCGGCTCGCTGTTCGGCGACTCACCGCCGCCACGGGTGGCCTACGTGCTGGGCAACGAGACCACAGGCATCTCGCCGGCCGTCGCCGCGCAGCTCAGCGGCTGGGTCGGCATCCCGATGGCCGGCAACGTCGAGTCACTCAACGTCGCCAGCGCCGCCGCGGTGGTGTGCTTCGAATGGGCTCGCCGCCGCCAGATACCAAAGTAAGCCGATTATCCACGGATCCCACCCGGTCCGGCGACATTCGGCGGTATTCGGCGACAGCACCACGATGCCTCGCGCATACTTCCCGCACACCGGGTCGTTGCCCCTCCTTCGACCCGGCGCCCACGGTCCCAGCGCTGTCGCCTTGGACCGCCCGAAGTACGGCGTCTCCGGCTCCGCCGTCGACCGACCGCGTGCTGCTCGCGTGGTCGTTGCAGACGAGGAGCGTTACGTTGACCGCGAGTATCGCCGAACCATGCCCCCAGCTACCGGTGCTGCGCCGGTTGGTGGACATCCTGCCGACGCCGACGCCGACGCCGACCACGGTGACGTTGGCGCTGGCACCGCCGTTACCGGCGACCGATCCCACAGCGTCGGTCCTTGCGCAGCGGGTGCTGCGGGCCGCGGTAGAGGTCCTCGGCGCCCGGCGCCCGGCGCGACAACTATCCGCGGTGTTGGGTCCTGATCTGCTGGCCTACCTGGTCTCGCTGCAGGCGACCGCCGGGCATCTAGAACCGCGAGTCGGCAAAGTGCTCGCCCAGCAGCATCCGGGCGGCGTACTGGAGGCCGTCGCGCTCGTGACACTGAGCACCGGAGTCCGGGCGCTGGCCGCCCGCTTCGAGAAACAAGGCAGCCGCTGGCAGTGCACCGCGCTGCAGCTGCGCCTGACCACCGGCGACCTCGCTACTCTCCGAGGTCGCCGGACCCACCGACCGTGACGGGGGTCAGGAGGTGGCGGTGGTGGGGGCGCCGTGGCAGCGCTTGTACTTCTTGCCGGAACCGCACGGGCAGGGGGCGTTGCGGGACGGTCCCCCGGCGTCGTCGCCGGCGTGGCGACCACGGGCACCAAGGCCCCGCACCTCGGTGCCGCCGTCCTCTGCCGGTCCGGTGTAGGTCAGCGCCCGGGGCTGCGGCTGCGCCAAGCCGCCGTTGCTCAACGCTGGTGAGCCCAGCGCTGCGGGGAGGGTACCGTCCTGGGCCTGGCCGTCAAGCTGCGAGAGTGCCGAACCGGCCGGCGCAGGGGCCAGCGGGGTCGGCGCGGGGACCAGCGGGGCCTGCGACGGGTCCTCGACGATCTCCGGTTCGGCAACCTGCACCGCAACGTTGAACAGAAACCCGACGGACTCCTCCTTCAGGGCTTCGAGCAGTGCACTGAACATTTCGAAACCCTCGCGCTTGTACTCCACGAGCGGGTCACGCTGAGCCATCGCCCGCAGCCCGATGCCCTCCTTGAGGTAATCCATCTCGTAGAGATGCTCGCGCCACTTGCGGTCGAGAACCGAGAGCACCACGCGACGCTCCAACTCCCGCATCGCATCCGGACCAGCCATCTCCGCGAGCTCTGCCTCCCGCCGCGCGTACGCGGCCCGCGCGTCGTCGAGTACGGCGGCCACGAGCACCTCGCGGGTGAGGTCGCCGGTGTCGTCGGCGATGGACTCGTACTTGATGCCGACGGGATACAGCGTCTTCAGCGCCGTCCACAGTTGGTCGAGGTCCCAGTCCTCGGCGTACCCGTTCTCGGTGGCGCCGTTGACGTAGGCGGTGACCACATCGGTCATCATGCGTTCGATCTGATTGCGCAGGTCCTCACCCTCGAGCACCCGGCGGCGCTCGGCGTAGATCACCTTGCGTTGCAGGTCCATGACCTCGTCGTACTTCAGGACATTCTTGCGGATCTCGAAGTTCTGCTGCTCGACCTGGGTCTGCGCGGACTGGATCGCCCGGCTGACCATCTTGGCCTCGATCGGGACGTCATCCTCCAGGCGCAGCCGGGTCATGATGGACTCGACCAGCGGACCGTTGAACCGCACCATGAGCTCGTCGCGCAGGGAGAGGTAGAACCGGGACTCACCGGGGTCGCCTTGGCGCCCGGACCGGCCGCGCAACTGGTTGTCGATGCGCCGCGACTCGTGCCGCTCGGTGCCCAGCACGTACAGCCCGCCAGCGGCGACGACCTCCCGGGCCTCCGCCTGGACCTCGGCGCGAGCCTCGTTGACCGAGGCCTCCCAGGCGGCCTCGTACTCCTCCGGGGTCTCCACCGGGTCCAGCCCGCGGGCTCGCAGCTCGGCGTCGGCGAGGAACTCCGGGTTGCCGCCCAACATGATGTCGGTCCCGCGGCCGGCCATGTTGGTGGAAACGGTGACCGCACCCTTACGCCCGGCCTCGGCAACGATCATCGCCTCCTTCTCGTGCTGCTTGGCGTTGAGCACAGAATGCGGGATGCCGGCGCCCACCAGTGCCTTGGACAGGTGCTCGGAACGCTCCACGCTGGCAGTCCCGACCAGCACCGGCTGACCCTTTGTGTGCCGCTGCACGATGTCCTCCACCACCGCGCCGAACTTGGCCTCCTCGGTCTTGTAGACCAGGTCGCCGAGGTCGGCACGGATCATCGGCTGGTTGGTGGGGATCGACACCACACCCAGCTTGTAGATCTGGAGCAGCTCGGCCGCTTCGGTCTGCGCGGTACCGGTCATCCCGGCGAGCTTGTCGTAGAGCCGGAAGTAGTTCTGNNGTCGCCAAGGTCTGGTTCTCGGCCTTGATCTCCACCTTCTCTTTGGCCTCGATGGCCTGGTGCATGCCCTCGTTGTAGCGCCGGCCGTGCAGCACCCGGCCGGTGAACTCGTCGACGATGAGCACCTCGCCGTCGCGGACGATGTAGTCCTTGTCCTTGGTGAACAATTCCTTGACCTTGAGCGCATTGTTGAGGAAGCCGACCAGGGGCGTGTTGGCCGCCTCGTAAAGGTTCTCGATACCCAACTGGTCCTCGACGAGCTCCACACCCTCCTCGGAGACACCGACGGTGCGCTTGCGGTCATCGACCTCGTAATGCACGTCGCGCTTGAGCATCGGGGCCAAGCGGGCGAACTCGCCATACCAGCGGGAGGACTGGTCGGCAGGCCCGGAAATGATCAATGGGGTGCGCGCCTCGTCGATGAGGATGGAGTCGACCTCATCGACGATGGCATAGCTGTGCCCGCGCTGGACGCAGTCCTCCAGGCTCCAGGCCATGTTGTCGCGCAGGTAGTCGAAACCGAACTCGTTGTTCGTGCCGTGAGTGATGTCGGCCTGGTAGGCGATGCGCCGCTCGTCCGGGCTCATCTGGGACAGGATCGCCCCAACCTCCAGGCCGAGGAACCGGTGCACCCGACCCATCCACGCCGCATCCCGCTTGGCGAGGTAGTCGTTGGTCGTGACGACGTGCACGCCCTTGCCGGCGATCGCGTTGAGGTAGGCGGGCAGCACGCCGGTCAGCGTCTTGCCCTCACCGGTCCGCATCTCAGCGATGTTGCCCAGATGCATCGCGGCGCCGCCCATCAGCTGGACGTCGAAGTGCCGCTGCCCCAGGGTGCGCTTGGCGGCCTCACGGACCACGGCGAAGACCTCGGGAAGCAAGTCGTCCAAAGACTCGCCGTTGCCGTAGCGGCGGCGGAACTCATCGGTCTTGGCGCGCAGCTCGGCGTCGGACCGGCTGGCGACGTCGTCCTCCAGACCGTTGATGTGGTCGGCAATGGCGCGTAACCGGCGCACAGTCTTGTGCTCGCCGGCGCGAAGCAGTCGGGACAGGACCACCGTGGAGACCTCACTCGTATCGGGGCACCCGTTCTAGGCGGGTCGGCGGCGAGCGGCTGTGGCGTGCCGCATGGCACGTCAGCGCCGCTGGTCTGCGGGCCATCGTATGCCCAGCCCGGCCAGGGCGGTATCAGCCCAGGTCAGCTAAGCCCACAAACGCCATGATCGCCGCCTGGGTGCGCTGAGCGACACGAGATGTCGTGCCAGGCACACAGGCGGCGATCATGTTTTCGGCAGGGGCGTCAGACCAGCTGGATCACGCCGTAGTCGAAGCCGTGCCGGCGGTACACCACGCTGGGCAGCCCGGACGCGGCGTCGGCGAACAGGTAGAAGTCGTGGCCTACGAGCTCCATCTCATAGAGCGCAGCGTCGACGGTCATGGGTGTAGCAGAGTGCCGCTTGTGCCGGACGATGCGTCCCGGTCCTTGCGCATCCTCGATTTCCGGAGATTCGGCCCGCTGGGTGGGCAACTCGTAGTCGAATTCTGGGTCAGGTGGGTCGAGCAGCCTCATCCGGTGGCCGTTGGTCTCGACTGCGGTTTCGATATCGGAGGTCAGGGTGGCCGCCAACGGCGCGGTGGCCTCGGCGACGGAGGTGGGGTGGCGGCGTCCGTAGTGCACCTTGCTGCGGTCCGCGACTCGACGCAGCCGGTTGTCCAGCTTGCTCACCGCCGCGTCCAGGGCGGCGTAGAAGTCGGCGCCACACGCCTCTGCGCGGACTACCTGCCCGCGGCACCGACCAGTGATCTCCACCCGCTGGCAGCTCTTGGACTGCCGGGGATTGCGTTCGTGGAACAGCTCGACGTCGTAATGAACGGCCTTCTGGTCATACCGTTCGACGCGGGCGAGCTTCTCGGTAACGTGCATACGGTAGTGATCGGGTACCTCGACGTTCCGGCCCTTCACGACAATGTTCACGGGCGACCTCCTCGCGTTGTCCAACAGGGACTTCAGCGACACCGGGGCACTGCAGTGATGATCCTCGGACGGCAGCAGCGGAGGCCGCCCGCGATGATCACTCAGCCGCCGGCGTCAGAACCATGGCTTGCTCGCCTCCTCCCGAACGGGCAGCGATGCTGATGCCCGGACGGTAGTCCGCCGACGGTGCGCTCGCCAGAGCTTCGCGTCGCGCGTCGCAGGGTCAACGCTGTGGTAGGTATCACGCAGCCGACGGCTACGACAGTGAGTGACACCCGGCGGCTGCGAGCACCACGATCGCTGGCACATCGACACCCATACGGAGCAGCGCCGCGACACATGCCGCAGCAGTCGTCCCAGTGGTCACGACGTCGTCGACGAGCACGACGGCCGTGCCGGCAGCCGGCAGACCGGCCCGGCGCGGCAGCACCCGCCCCGCCAGATTCGCTTGCCGAGCCGCCACACCCAGGCCGACTGAGTCGCGCACCCCGGGCGCCACGCGCAACGCGGGCGCGACCGCGGCGGCCACCCCCGCGCAGGCCAGCGCAGCAGCCGCCCGCTGGGCGAGCAGCGTCACGTGCTGCCCACCACGCCGAGCCGCAGCCGCCCCCCTAGACGGCACAGGCACCAGGCAGACCCCGGTTCCGCGCCGTTCTGGATGCAGACTGCGGTAATCGAGCCCCCGTTTACCACAGTCTGCATCCAGACTGCGGCTGCCGCCGGGTGCAGCGAGGTTGGGGAGATGGAGCAGGGCGGACGCGAGCGCGGCGCCCAGCGGAGCGGCGAGGTCTCGGCGACCGCGCTCCTTGTAGGCCAGCAACGCGGTACGCAACCGCCCGCGATAGGCACCCAGCGCGTACACCGGCGCGTCGGCTCCGCAACACGGCGGATACACCCGGACCGGCGCCCCTAACAGGACCGCGCAGTCGGAGCACAGCAGCGCACCGGGCACTCCGCAACCGCCGCAGTCAACGGGTAACAACAGGTCCAGCAGTGGACGTAGCACCTCGCCGAGCCTGCCCGATGGGCAACCCCGGCAACGGTCATCCAGCCTGCGACTGCGCCGGCTGTGCACATCGGTGCCAGCCATCCACACCGCCACGGAACCGGCTTGCGCCGGCCGGGGAGCACGAGTAGCGCCAGCCGGTGAGGAGGAGTCGGTCAGCCCGGGTATAGGTCAGCCCGGGTATAGGGGGGCCGAGCCAGGCCCGATCCCGCCGAGTAGGGGTTCCCACACCTCTTGGGTGTCCGAATACGCCCACAACCCGGTGGCGTCTGCCACCAGGATCTCACGACCCGGTGCGGCGACGACGTCGGTGAGCGGGCCGGTCAGATTGGTACTGGATAGTTGCCGGACGGTGAGCCCGTCCACGGACACCGACGCCACCTGCGGGGACGGTCCGGCCGACGCCACCACCAGGAGCTCGGGACGCGCCCAGTCGACGCTCGCGGTCGACGGCAGGCTGCCGCCTCGCAGCACCTGCGGATGGCGCAGACTCACCAATCCCGATTCGGTCACCACCGCGGCCACCACCAGGCGGCCGCCGACCACCGCGGCCACCTGCACCCCGTCCCTGGACGACCGCAGCTCCGAGATAGTGCCCAACCTGGTCAGTTCGGTGGCGTCAATCTGATAGGTCAGCGGCGGGCCGGCGCCGGACAGGGCCACGCCCACCACCGTGCGACCGTTCAGCACGGTCCACACCTCGGTGCCGGAGGGGCGCCAGGTGGGTCGGGTCATCGCGGCCGCGTCCAATGGCGCCGGCACGAGATCGCCGCCGGCTGGGCCCACCCGCAGCTGTGGGCGCCCGCCCGGACCGGCAACGACAGCCGCCAGCAACTCCCCACCGGGATTCGAGCTGGCCGCGCTGAGCACAGTGAGCTGGCCGGCTCCGGCCAAGCCCGGTGCCGGAGTGCCATCCAGCCTGCGCAGTCGACCACCGATGACCACCTGCCCAGGCACGTCAGGCCGCGGTCCGGTCGGCGCGGCGTAGGAGGCGATATCAGCCAGGCGCCACTCCGCCTGCTCAGCCACCAGGGGCTCACCGTCGGCAAGCAGTCGCATCGGGGCGGGGACCAGGCCGTCCAGGGAGTTGACGATCTGCGCCGCGACCAGCCGCCGTTGCTGCTCGGTGAGGGCGTTGACACCACTGAGATTGATCACCGTCCGTCCCGAGCGGCTGACCAGCACGTTGGATCGCAGCCGGGTCCCTTCGGGGATCGCCGTCCGGACGGCGCCGGCCAGCCGCTCGGACGATCCGTTGAGCAGCAGATCCAACACCCGCCCGGGTAGCGTGGACGCCGGTTGGGCGGGCACCCACCGCAGATCGGGTACCAGGGTGCCGCGGTTCGGGTCGACGAAGCTGATTCGGACTTGACGGTAGTTGCGCTGCACGGCGCTGGCCTCCACCAGCACACCCGGCGGAGGGTTGGTGATCCGCCACTCGCCATGCTCGCTGATCACGTCGAGCGGGATGGAGAAGCTCCCCGCCGCGGGCATGAAGCTGCCGTCGGCGGCGAGCACGCCAAGCCGCGAACCCCCCACCTGGATGCGACGGACCCCATCAGGGGGGCCAGCCTGCGGGGCCGCCCCGGGAGCATCCTCGATCACGGTCAAGCCGGCGTGGTCATTCCAGTTCGCCGCGGCGCTGCGGGACAGAAACGCGCGGGCCGCGGCGTGCCCGTCCGCCGAACTGCCGGTGGCCTCGATGAACTCGCGTACCAACCGGAACGGGTCCACTCCCCGTTCTGGACCGGCTGATGGCGCCGATCCGGAACCCCCGGGCATCGACCGCACCACTTGGAGGTCGGAGCTCTCCGGGACAGCCGCGCAGCCCGCGAGGGAGGCAGTAATGAGCAGGGCGGTGACCACGATGGGTAGCAGGCGCCTCGGCATTGTCACCGGCCCGGTCCGGCCGGCACTACAGGTCCCTGCACTGGGGGTCCCGAGCCTGTGGACCTCCCGGAAGGGCCCAGCGGCAGCGGGCTGCTGGTGAGCTTGATGTCCCGGTTTCTGGGCAGCGTGAGCCGGAAGGCGCTGCCCTGGCCGGGTGCACCCCAGGCCTGCAACCAGCCGCCGTGCAGCCGGGCATCCTCCAGACTGATCGACAGCCCGAGTCCGGTGCCCCCGGTGCGCCGATCACGCGACGGGTCGCCACGCCAGAATCGGGTGAACACCAGGTCCTGCTGGCCCGGCCGCAGCCCGACGCCATGGTCACGCACCAGCACCGCGACCGCGTCGGAGTCGGCCGCGACGATCACCTGGACCGGGTTGCCCTCACTGTGGTCCAGCGCATTGGTGAGCAGGTTGCGCAGGATTCGCTCGACCCGCCGCGGATCGACCTCGGCGAGCACCTCCTCGTCCGGCAGAACCAGCTCCAGCGGGGTGCCGGCGCGGTCGGCCACCGCGCGCACCGAGGCCGCCGCACTCGTCACGGTGTCGCGCACGTCGACCGTCTCGCCGTGCAGCTCGGCGACCCCGGCGTCCAGCCGGGAGATCTCCAACAGGTCGGCGAGCAGCGTCTCGAACCGATCGAGCTCGCTGACCAGCAGCTCGACCGGACGGTGCAGTACCGGGTGCAGCTTGTCGCGTGACTCATAGAGCAGATCGGCAGCCATCCGAACCGTGGTCAGCGGGGTGCGCAACTCGTGAGACACGTCGGAGGTGAAGCCGCGCTGCAGCTCACCGAACTCCTCGAGCTGGCGGATCTGGCGCTGGATGCTGGCGGCCATCTCGTTGAACGAGGTGCCCAGCCGGGCCATCTCGTCTTCCCCGACGACCGGCATGCGCTCGGAGAGGTGGCCGTCGGCGAAACGTTCGGCGACTTCGGCAGCCTGGCGGACCGGGACCACCACCTGGCGGGTCACCAGGCTCGCGATACCCGCGATCAGCACCAGCAGCACCAACCCACCCACAACCAGGGTGCCCTGCACCAAGATCAGTGTGCGCTGCTCGGCAGTGAGCGGGAACAGCAGGTAAAGCTGCATGGTTCGACCGGCGCTGGCGACCGGCATGCCGACGGCCAGCATGGTCACCCCGGTTGAGCCCCGTTGGACTGTGGTGATCTTGTGGGCGAGCGCGCCGCGTTCCACCGCAGAACGAAGGACGGCTGGGACATCGTTCAGAGGACCGATCTTCTGCCCGGTGCCGGCCGCCCCCGACGGGTCCCCGCCGTCGACCAGCACCGGCTCGTAGGCGCCGGCGTTGGCCGTGGCCGGACCCGTACCGGTCGGGTCAGGATTGGTCAGCCGATCCACCGCGGTGGTGAGCCGGCCGGCCAGCGACACCGAGGTGGGATCCACCGCGCTGAGCTCGGACTCGACCCGGATCCTGCTGTTCTCCGCCTGCGACAGCGCAGCCTGCGTCTTGTTCTCGATCAGCCGTTGGGCGAGCTGGGCCTGCAATATCATTCCCAGCACCAGCACCACGGTGGACGACAGGGCGACGGTGCTGCTCACCACCCGCACCTTCAGCGAGCGGCGCCACAGCGAGCCGAACATCGCGGCCAGCTCGCCGCTCGCTTCGGTGACCGGGCGCAGCTGGTCGGTCGCCCGATCGGCGAGCGAGGTCACCGCGAAATGATCCCTGAACCGGGGATCGGCAGCGTTGGGGTCCTCACGCGGTGCCGGCCTTGTACCCGACACCGCGCACGGTGAGCACCACCTCGGGATGCTCGGGATCGCGCTCGACCTTGGAACGGAGGCGCTGTACGTGCACGTTGACCAATCGGGTGTCCGCGGCGTGCCGGTACCCCCAGACCTGCTCGAGCAGCACCTCGCGAGTGAAAACCTGGCGCGGTTTACGGGCCAGCGCGAGCAGCAGCTCGAACTCCAGCGGGGTCAGCGAGATCGGCGTCCCGTCCCGGCTGACCCGGTGACCTGGGACATCAATGGCGAGGTCGCCGATGGTGAGTTGCTCAGCGGGATCGGTCTCGATGCGGCGCAGCCGGGCGCGCAACCTCGCCACCAGCTCCTGGGTCTTGGGCGGCTTGACCATGTAGTCGTCAGCGCCGGACTCCAGGCCCAGCACCACGTCGACGGTGTCGCTCTTCGCGGTGAGCACCACGATCGGGACATCGGACTCGGCGCGGATCGCCTTGCACACGTCGATGCCACTCATGCCGGGCAACATCAGGTCCAACAACACGAGGTCCGGCTTCAGCTCACGAAACGCGGGCAGCGCTTTGGTGCCTTCGCCGACCACTGCGGTCTCGAAACCCGCCTGGCGCAGCGCGATGGACAACATCTCAGCGGACGAGGGATCATCCTCCACCACGAGCACACGAGCTGCCATGCATACCATCGTGGCATTGCGCGCGACGGTAGCGCCGTCCGGGCGGCGAGTCGGTCGGCCACCGCTTGCCCGTCACCCGTCGAGCAGCTGCACCGCCAGCTCGCTGAGGACGCCTGTTCCCGCGGCCCCGGCAGTGGTGCCGTCCAGGACAGACCACGGGGCGAGCCAGCCGCTGGTGGCCAGACCGTCATAGACGGCTGCGCACCGCGCCTGCAGCCCATGATCACTCTCATACAGGTCCTTCTTCCGTGCGCTGTCAGCCTCGGCCCGGCGATCCGCACGGGCAGCGGCGACGCTCATCGGCACCCGCAGCAACAACTGGAGATCGGGCACCGGGACACCGAACCGGTCGACCTCCAGGCCGCGGAGCCATTCGACGAACGGGCCCTGCGCGTCCTCGTGCAGCCGCGCCGCGCCATATGCCGCGTTGGACGCGGCGTAACGATCCAGCAGAACCACGTCGTGACCGTGCCGCAGCGCCCGTAGCTCGCTCCCGGCGTCGCGGCGGTCCAAGGCGAACAGCACCGCCATGCCGTGCACCGAGCCAGCGAGATCGCCCAGCCGCCCGTAAAGCGCGTCGCGTGCCAGCTCGGCGTGAACGTCGGTGCCGTATCGAGGAAACGCCAGCCGGGCGACGCTCGCGCCCCGAGCGCTCAGCGCGGAAACCAGCCCGTCGGCGAGGGTGCGCTTACCTGCCCCGTCGAGCCCTTCGATGACCACCAGCCGCCCCACAGGGACACACGTTATCTGCGGCGTGTCCGTGGAGCGGCCCAGAAGGGGGATCGACGTGGTGACGGCCGGGCTGGCCCAGCCTAGATACTTGACAAGGCCAACCGTTGCACCGGCTGGCCGGTGATCTCCGAGATCACCTCGAAGTCCTTGTCGAGGTGCAGGACGGTGAGCCCGGAGAGCTCGGCGGTGGCCGCGATGAGGAGATCGGGTACCGACGGCGCACGATGGTGTCCACTGTCTGCCAGCGAGGTGAGCACCGTGACGGCACGATCTTCGATCGCCGGAGTCAGGTACTCGATCGGCATGGCTGAGATCGGCGGATTGTGTAACCCAGCCCGTAGATCGCGCGCGGATCTGGCTGAGTAACCCACCTCTAGGAGGGTGACGGTGGTGATCCGCACCAATCCCCGCTCGATCCGCAGCGCCCACTCGCCAGCCTCGGCGCTGCTTCCGAGCCGAGCGAGCGCCGATTTATCGATCAACCAGTGCGTCGTGTCCCTCTCGCGCCCGGCCTCGGCGGTCACGACCAAGCCTGCGCCATGACCTCCGGATCAGACAAGTCACCGAACAAGGCCTCGAACCGTCGAAGATCGTCTATGTCGACTGGTGATCCGCACCGCTGTATGTCCTGACTCAGCCGCCGTCGCAAATACTCGTTACGAGACATGCCAAGCTGGGCGGCACGAGAGTCGATCGCCGCGACGACACCGTCGGGAACGTCACGAATAAGGATATCGGGCATCCCGTACCTCCTAGCGATATCACACGATATCACGGGCGCGGTCAGGGGCGCATGCGGGCGACTAGGCCGGTGTCGTAGTGGCCCGAGACGAATTCGGGGTGCTCCAGTAGCTCGGCGTGAAAGGGCAGGTTGCACTTCGGGCCGGTGATGGTGAACCCGGCCACCGCCAGCCGGGCCCGCTCCAGCGCCTGCTCCCGATCCGATCCGTGCACCACGAGCTTGGCGAGCAGCGAGTCGTAGAACGGCGTCACGGTGGTGCCTGCCGCGTAACCGGAGTCGACTCGCACCCCCTTGCCGGTCGGTTCCACCCACCCGGTGACCGGGCCAGGGCCGGGCAGGAAACGCTTCGGGTCCTCGGCGTTGACCCGCAGTTCGATCGCGTGCCCGACCGGGGTCGCGGCATCGACGTCGAAACCCGGTTCGGCGCCCTCAGCGATACGCAGCTGGGCCGCCACCAGGTCCACGCCATAGCGCAATTCGGTGACCGGATGCTCCACCTGCAGCCGGGTGTTCATCTCCAGGAAGAAGAATTCGCCGGTGTCCTGGTCCAGCAGGAACTCCACCGTTCCGGCATTTCGGTAATCCACCGTGGTGGCGGCCAACACCGCGGCGTGTTCCATCCGGCCGCGCAAATCCGGGTCGACGGCGGGTGACGGGCTCTCCTCTGCGACCTTCTGGTGCCGCCGTTGCACCGAGCACTCGCGCTCCCCCAGCGCCACCACCCGACCGTCGGCCAACCCCAGAACCTGCACCTCCACGTGCCGTACCCGCGGGAAGTACCGCTCGACGAACAGCCTCGAGTCACCGAAGAGCCGGTGGGCGAAGGTGCTGACCTTGGTGTACTCGACCCGCACGGTCGCGGCGTCGGCCGCCACCGTCATACCCATCCCACCACCACCGGCTGCGGCCTTGAGCATGACGGGGAACCCGACCTTCTCGGCGTCAGCCACCGCGCCATCCTGGGTTGCCACCGCGCGGGTCGAACCGGGCGCCACCGGCACGCCGGCGGCCGCGACGGTTTCCCGGGCGGCGACCTTGTCACCCATCGCGGAGATCGCCTCAGCGCTTGGACCGACCCACGCCAGACCGGCATCGGACACCGCCCGGGCGAAACCGGGGTCCTCGGACAGGAAGCCATAGCCGGGGTGCACGGCGACCACGCGGGTCCGTCTGGCGGCCTCGAGTAGCTGGTGGGAATCCCGGTAGGCCTGCGCCGGTGGCCCGGTCAGCTCCACCGCGTCGTCTGCCTCGGCGACGAACGGCAGCTCCGCGTCCACCGAGGAGTGCACCGCGACGGTCCGTATTCCCAGACTCCGTGCGGAACGGATGACCCGCCTGGCGATCTCACCCCGGTTGGCGACCAACAG
>QHBZ01000105.1 GCA_003244055.1 Pseudonocardiales bacterium
GAGGGAAAGTAGGCAAGTGGGTAGTTCCCACCTTGCAATGCCGGATGCGGCGCGGATGTTCCTACCTTTCCGCCATGGCGCGATCTTGCTGGGCGCCGTAAGTCCGTGCGTCAGTGTCGGCTCTGGTGATCCGTGGTTCGAGCCTCGCACCACGCTCCGCATCACGAATCGGCAGTTCAGGGCCGCTTTGTGGCTCTGGTTTGGTGCCCCCGGCAGGATTCGAACCTGCGACACACGGTTTAGGAAACCGATGCTCTATCCCCTGAGCTACGAGGGCCTACGTTGCACGTTCGCCCTGGATGCCGGGCGAGTCTTCCTCCGTTGGCTCGGGCTTGCTACCTCGTTCCCGATAGGTTGTGCCGCGCGTCGTGGGCCCACATCGGACTACCGCCCCGACACGTCGCGCCGATTGTACGGCTGGTGGTGGGTCATCCCTTCGGCCGGTGGCGTTCACGGGGGACCCTCGTCGTCTTCAGCATCTCCCGGTTGGCCCATCGTCGCGGCAGACTGTGCGCGGGCTGTTTTGTGCCTGCTCCGGGGCCATCGCTGGCTCGCCGCTACGCCCGTTCCCCCGTTCTGACGGCCGCATGGCGTGGCCGACGATTGTGCGAGAAACGGCTGGTCACCGGCCTGATGACGGCTTTACAGCACGACAACCCGAGGCTACCGTCAGACAACCGAGACCTTCTCGACTGGGAGGCAAGGGATGGCAGCGATCCACCGCGGGCGCCACCTCGCCGAGATCGACGGCGACTTCGTGGTGTTTCTCATCGGGGCCCGGTTCTCGCTGCTGCACCCGCTGCGGGTATTCCGCGACCCTGCCGCCAAGTCCAGTACGGCCCGGCTCCGGTGAGGGCGCGCGACAGTTTGTGACGCGGGCGTTGGCCCCGCTCGCGTAAGGGCGACGAGGTCGTGGTGGCCAGCGGCCCAGAGGTAGCTGACACCGTCACGGCGGCCGGATTGCGCTTCGCTGCTGCGGGCCGCGGGCCAGCCCAGTCGTTTCCCGCGCTGGCGAAGCGCATTCGGGGTGTCCCGGGCGATGGCTTGCCCGCTGCGCGCATCTTGCCCTACTTCGTCCCTCGACTGTTCGGCGAAATCGCCGCAACCGACATGATCGACGACGTTCTCGACGCCGCACGGGCGCTGGACGTGCACCTTGTCGTGCACGACCCGGCGGCCTTCGCGGGATAGCTAGCGGCGGTGGTCGATCACGGCGGCTCCGGCACTGTGCTCGGTGCACTGGCCCACGGCCTACCCCAAGTCGTGCTGCCACAAAGCGCCGACAACTTCATCAACGCGGAGATGATCGAACAGTCCGGCCTCGGCCAACGGCTGCTCCCCGACGAAGTCACGCCCGATGCGATCGCGCGCGCAGTCGCCGACGTACTGGCCGACCCCGCGCCCGCGCGCCGTGCAGCGGCGCAGATCGCCACGATGCCCGCACCCGGTGAAGTCGCCCAGATGTTCCACGAGCGTCACAGCTGACCCATGCACCAGCTACCCGCCTGACCACCTCGGCCGGGATCGGCGTGATCCGCACCGCGTCGATGTTCGTCGCAGCGCGACAAGTCACGCCGGGCGCGGTTAGCGTCGTCATTATGCCCAGTCACCGCACCTGGCGTCAGATGCGGGCCGCTGGCCTGGTCCTCGACGCGTTGGTGGTGGCTGCGGCGCTGGCGTTCGGGCTGCTCTGGGCGGTCACCCCGTCGGTGGGCGACCTGCAGCGCCGGGTAGCGGACCGGTTGGCCGCTCATGGGAGTGCCGACCTCGGCGAGCTACCAGTGCCTGACCGGATCGGCCAGGCCGTGGTGGCTACCGAGGACAGCCGGTTCTTCAGCGACCACGGGGTGGACCCTCGGGGTGTCGTTCGGGGTGTGCTCGGCGGGCTCGAGGGGAATGAGGACGGCGGGGCGACGTTGGACCAGCAGCTCGCCAAGCTGCTCTACACCCCGGAACGCGCCGACGTCGGCGCCAAGATCGAGCAGGTCATCCTGGGTGTGAAGATCGACTACAGGTACGCCAAGCGGCGGATCCTGCGGGCCTACCTCGGCACCGTCTACTTCGGCCAGGGCTACTACGGCGTCGCGGCCGCCGCCCGCGGGTACTTCGATCTCGCGCCGGGCGACCTGTCCTGGGCGCAGGCGAGCCTGCTGGCCGGGGTGGTGCAGGCCCCGACGGCCTACGATCCGCTGACTCACCTCGACCTTGCCAAACAGCGCCAGCGTGACGTCCTCGACCGGCTCGTTGCCACCGGAGTGCTCAGCGGCGCACAGGCCGACGTCACGTTCGCGGCCCCGCTGCACCTCCGGGTACCGCTGCGTGATGATCCGAGCACGGACCGTGGTGCCCCAAACACCACTGGCCGACACATACCCGCCGCTGGGCGCTGATCACTGAAATTTATGCATCCCTCGGGCCTGACCCGTGAGGTGATACGCGGCGAAAGTGACCCCGAGCGAACCGGCTTCTCTCTGGACGAGGCCGGGAACGGTAGGCCCTTGATGTCCGGCAAGCATCGTCGCTTCATCCCGCACCGCCGACGCCGCGCTGTCACCGTCACCGGCGCAACGCTGGCCGCCGGCGGGATCCTCGCTGGTACCGCATCCGCCGCCACGACCGTCAACTGGGACGCGGTTGCGGCGTGTGAGTCCGGCGGGAACTGGGCCACGAACACCGGAAACGGCTTCTACGGCGGCCTGCAGTACACGCTGAGCACCTGGCACGCCAACGGTGGTGTAGGTAACCCAGCCAGTGCCACCCGGGAGCAGCAGATCTCCGTGGCGCAGCACGTTCTGGCGACCCAAGGCATCGGCGCGTGGCCGGTCTGCGGACGCCACGCCAGCGATAGTTCCCCTACCGCCCCCGCGAAACACGCTGCCCCCGCAGAACCGAAGCACGCTGCACCCGCAACGCCGCCAGCGACCCCCGCGGCCCCGCCCGCCTTGCCAGCCCAAACCGGGCCCACCACCGACTACGTAGTGGCCACCGGCGACACCTTGGCGCAGATCGCTACGGCGCAGGCCGTACCAGGTGGGTGGCAGCAGATCTACGACGCGAACCGAGACACGATCACCGACCCGGATGTCATCGTCGTGGGCCAGCACCTCAAGGTCCCCGATCGTGCGGCGTCAGTGGCGCCTGTGGCCACCCCACCGACTCTCGCCTCTGTTGTGAAGCTCGCCGACGCGGCCGTTCGGGATATCAACCCATCGACGGCACCCGCCGCGACACCGCCGGCTGCCGAGGCACCAGCCCAGGCACCCGCTGCTGCCCAAGCACCCGCTGCTGCCCAAGCACCCGCCCAGGCACCCGCTGCGACCAAGGCGCCCGCAGGGGCGCCCGCAGCGTTCGCCATGAAGTTGGCGTCCCGCGTGGTCACTGCAGCACTGGCTCAGCGGGGCACGCCCTACGTGTATGGCGGTGCTGCACCAGGTGGATTTGACTGCAGCGGACTGGTGCAGTGGATCTACAAGCAGGTCGGTATCACCCTGCCGCGCACCGCCGCGGCCCAGTCCACCGCCGGCCACCCGATCAGCCTGAGCCAGCTGCAACCGGGCGATCTACTCTTCTTCTACAAGCCAGTGGATCATGTCGTTATTTACGTCGGAGACGGCAAGATCGCCGAAGCTTCCCAACCTGGCCAACCGGTCCATGTCCGGCCGATGTACACCAACGGCTTCGTCGGGGCACGCCGGATCGTCTGACCGCACCCGGACGTCGCGCCCATGACCGCAGGTCCCGCATTCAGCGGGCTCAACGTGGTTATCGAAGCGGATTTACACCGCTGAGCCCGCTGAATTCGAGCGCGCCGGGCGCCGGTCCGGCTGTCTAAGGTCGCTCTCAGGCGGGGGGTACACACTAGGCGCATGCGCATCCTCGTAGTCGATGACGACCGGGCGGTCCGGGAGTCGCTGCGCCGGTCGTTGCAGTTCAACGGCTACACCGTGCAGCTAGCCGGGGACGGTCTGCAGGCCATGGAAGTGCTGGCGACGCAGCGACCGGACGCGATGGTGCTCGACGTCATGATGCCCAGGGTGGACGGGCTGGAAGTCTGCCGGCGGCTTCGCGGCACCGGCGATGACCTCCCGATACTGGTACTCACCGCCCGAGATGCGGTTTCCGACCGGGTCGCCGGGCTGGACGCCGGCGCGGACGACTACCTGCCCAAGCCCTTCGCCCTGGAGGAGCTGCTCGCTCGGTTGCGCGCCCTGCTTCGGCGCACCCCGGACAGCGTCGGGGCGGCCGGCAACACCGGGACCACGCTGGCGTTCGCCGACCTCGTTCTGGACCAGGGCACCCGTGAGGTCGCCCGGGGCACCCGCCGGATCAGCCTGACCCGCACCGAGTTCAGCTTGCTCGAGTTGTTCATGCGACACCCCAGGCAGGTGCTCACCCGCGGCCGGATCCTGGAAGACGTCTGGGGCTATGACTTCCCCACCTCCGGCAACGCACTGGAGGTCTACGTTGGCTACCTGCGGCGCAAGACCGAGGCGGACGGTGAGCCCAGACTGATCCACACCATGCGGGGCGTGGGCTACGCATTGCGGGTGACGCCTCCGTGACACAGGCGGCCGACCCGAACTTCGGGCGGATGTCGCTGCGCACCCGGGTCACCGGCCTGGCTGCGGTGTGCGTCGGAACTGCCGTCGCGCTGGTGTCGCTCGCGGGCTACTTCACGGTGCGTACCAGCCTCTACGATCAGCTCGATACCACGCTGCTGCAGCGCGCCGATTCGCTGCGCAGCACGCTGGCCAATGCCGAGCAACTCGGTGGCATACCTGCCAGTTTCTTCAGTGCTGCCGACATCCGGGTCGGCCTGCTCGATGGCCGTACCGGTCAAAGCGTGGTCGGCGGCGACCTGGAGCTGGGCCCGCAGGAGCTCGCCGTGGCGCGGGGCGAGCAGTCCCAGTCGTTGCGCACCGACAGAGCGCGTGACTTGCGGGTCGCCGCCGTGTCCGCGGGGCCGGATGCGGCGCTGGTGGTGGCCAGTGGATTGGATACCACGCGGATCACTCTGTCGCGGCTCGGTCTGGTCTTCATCCTGGTGGGAGGAGCGGGCGTGCTGCTGGCCGCGGCCGCGGGCACCGCCGTCGCCCAGGCCGGCTTGCGCCCGGTGCAGCGACTCACCGAAGCGACCGAGCGGGTCGCTCGCACCGGCGATCTGCAACCGATCGCCATCTCCGGCGATGATGAGCTCGCGCGGCTCACCGGGAGCTTCAACAGCATGCTCGCCGCGCTGGCGGAGTCGCAGGAACGCCAACGCCGGCTGGTAGCCGATGCCGGCCACGAGTTGCGCACCCCGCTGACCTCGTTGCGGACCAACCTGGAGCTGCTGGCTGCCTCCGACCGCCCGGACGCTCCATCGCTGTCCGACCAGGACCGCAGGGAGATCTCCGGCGACGTGCGGGCCCAGGTGGAGGAGCTGTCCACGCTGGTCGGAGACATCGTCGAGCTGGCCCGCGAGGACGCCCCGCAGGTGGTGCACGAACCGGTGGAGCTGGCCGACGTGGTCGAGCGGGCGTTGGCCCGGGCGGCCCGCCGAGCGCCGGGCGTTCACTTCGAGGTCGACCTCGTGCCGTGGAGCCTGCTCGGTGACGCCAACGCCCTGGAACGTGCCGTGCTCAACCTGCTTGACAATGCCGTGAAGTGGAGCCCCACCGGCGCGATCGTCACCGTCCGGTTGGCGCCGACCGGACGGGGCACTGGCGCGGTGGACGTTGCCGACGCCGGACCGGGGGTCGCCGACGCCGACCTGCCCTACATCTTCGAGCGGTTCTATCGTTCGTCGGATGCGCGTACCCTGCCCGGGTCGGGGCTCGGACTGGCCATCGTGGCGCAGGTCGCCGCCCGTCATGAAGGTACGGTGCAGGCCAGGAAAAGCCTGGCGGGCGGGATGCTGATGACCCTCGAGCTGCCCGGCCGACCATCCACCCAACATCCTTAAGGTGCCTCATATGCCACTCTCAGGAATCCAGGACACCCTAGAGACATGACCGACGAGACGCCGCGCCCACCACAACCCGGCGATCCCGGCGGATACCCCTCGCCATGGGCGCCCACCGGCCGGCCGGGGTCGTCGTGGCAGCCGGGGCCGCCGTTGTCACCGCCCACCACGCCGATCGCAGTACCGCCCTCAGACGTTCCCAGACCGCGCCACGGGGGACCCGTCGTCGGAGCCGTTGTGCTGTCGCTGATCGTGGGCCTGGTCGCCGGAGGTGTCGGCGGTGCCGTCGGCTATCAGCTGGCCAGCGGCGGGTCGCAGTCGACCAGCGCGCTGGACGTGCCAGCGCCTGGTGCGGTGCCGATCGCGAACCTACCGGCTGGGTCAGTCGAGCAGGTGGCGCAGAAAGTGACGCCCAGCGTGGTCCAGCTCCGGGTGCACGGGCCCCAGGTGGCGGCCGAGGGTAGTGGGATCGTGCTGAGCGCCGACGGACTGATCCTCACCAACGACCATGTGGTGCAACCGGCCGCGACCGGTGGCCAGGTTGCTGCCGTGTTGCAGGACGGCCGCTCGGTGCCGGTCCAGATCGTCGGTAGGGCGCCGACCTTCGACCTTGCGGTGGTGCGGGCCCAGGGCGTCAACGGTCTGACCCCGGCTCAGCTGGGGACCTCCAGCACTGTCCGGGTCGGTCAGGAAGTGGTGGCGGTCGGCTCCCCCCTGGGTCTATCCGGCACCGTGACCAGCGGCATCATCAGCGCGCTGGACCGTCCCGTGCGGGCGGGTGGTGAGGGCAGTAGTCAGGACACCGTGCTGGACGCGATCCAGACCGACGCCGCGATCAACCCGGGTAACTCCGGTGGCCCGCTGACCGACATGCAGGGCCGGGTGATCGCCATCAACTCGGCCATCGCCGCGCTCGGCTCCGGTAGCGGGCAGGTGGGCTCGATCGGGTTGGGCTTCGCGATCCCCATCGACCAGGCCAGGCGGATCGCCAACGAGCTCGTGCACACCGGTCAGGCCACGTCGGCGATCCTGGGGGTGACCGTTCCGGCTGGGCGGCCGGAGGACGGCGCAGCCGTGGTCCAGCAGGTCACGCCCGGTGGCGCCGCCGCCGCTGCCGGCATTCAGTCCGGCGACAAGATCACCAAGGTAGGGGATCGGGTGATCGACAGTGGCGACGCACTCGTTGCGGCCATCCGCTCACACTCGCCGGGTTCCCAGGTCACCATCACGATCAAGGGAGCGGGCGGCGCCACCAGGCAGGCCCAGGCCACCCTGGGCAGCCAGCAGGTCGGCACCCGCTGAGATCCTGGAATGGCTGCCCGGATCCGGAGATCGAGACCTGATTCTCGGCTCGGACAGCGTCCGGCTACGGTGCTCGGCATGGAACACAGCGTGCGCAGCCTGGGGCGGGCTCTCGTCGTGGTCGTGGACGACCGAGTTGTGCACGGTGAGCGTGGGGACGCAACTGGTCCGCTGGTCACCGAGCTGCTCGAGGAGGCCGGCTTCGTCGTCGACGGCTCCGTGGTGGTGGCGGGCGAGTCGGTGGACATCCGAAACGCGCTGAATACAGCGGTCATCGGTGGTGTGGACCTGGTGGTCACCGTCGGTGGTACCGGGGTGTCACCGAGGGACGTCACCCCGGACGCGACGGCTGGCGTGCTGGACCGCCCGATACCGGGTATCGCTGAAGCCATCCGCGCCTCCGGGCTCGCGGCCGGCGCCGTGGACGCGGGTCTGTCCCGCGGGCTGGCCGGGGTCTCGGGCAGCACCCTGGTCGTGAATCTGGCGCCGTCGCGGGCAGCGATCCGCGACGGAATGGCGACGCTCACCCCGCTGGTCGGACGGGTGATCGAAGAGCTGTCCTGGCCAGACCAGGACTGAGTGCCCCGAGGATCTCCGCCACCACCACGACGGGCCCGAACGATGCCGTGCGGGCCCGCGGGGCGGGGCGGTTCAGTGCCCGCCTGCCTTGCCGTTTCGGCTCAGCGCATTTCCAATCAGCTGGCCCACGCTTTCGCACTGGTCGTGGTAGCGGCCGCCGGTGGCCTTGTCGACCGTGAGGACCGCAGCCTCGACGCAATCCGCGGCGATGCCGGTGGCCTTCACGACGAGCGGGCCGGCCTTCTCCTTGGCCTGATCGAGGATCGGGCCGTAGGTCACCGCTACCTTCTCGGCGTACGGGCCGGCCTTGTTGATCGCCTGCTCGACCAGCGGGGCGGTCAGCTCCCTGGCCACGTGGACGAATGGGTCGGCCTTCTCCTTGGCCTGCTCGACATAGGGGCTGGCCTTTTCCATAGCCATCTCGACGAGCGGGGTGGCCTTGTCGATGGCCTGCGCCACGACCGGGGTGGCCAAGGTGATGACGGGACCAGCAGCGTCCTTGATTTTGTCCACTAGACTCATGGTGGGAGACCTTCCGTTTGCGAGATGGAGACTGTGTCACGCAGTCATGAGCTACATCCTGGCACTGGGACCCGATAGCGGGAAGTGATCGCACTGGCTGGACCGCGCGGTCACGCGGTAGGGGAGGGTCATCGTGGCGGTGAGCGCGGCAAGTAGGAAGTCAAGACTGGATCTCGTGTTCGGTGAGGTGCTGCCCGACAGCACCTCAGACGACCGCCCTTGGCCGGCGGACGCGGACAGCTTGCAACATGCGGATAGCTTGCAACATGCGGAGTCCGACCTACGCGACCAGTGGCTGCGGGACAACCGACCTCCGCATCACGACACTGCCTGACTGCGTTGGTCAGCGGAAGGTCACGGTCAGAGTCTGGGATATCGAGGCTGCCGCGACCCGGGTCGCTGCGACTGGATCGAGTGCGACCAACACCAGCCTGCCGGCACGCTCTCCGCTGTGAGTGCCTGCCTCCAACACCGCAAGAACCCGCGCGCCGCGGGCCAGCACCACCGGTTCGTCCTGCCGTTCGCCTACGGTCACCACATCGACGGTGGCACCTGGACGCAGCAATGTGGCGACGCCCGGATCCGCAAGCCGTAGCGAGACGCTCACCGTGTCGGGATTCGTGGAGATCGCCCGGGTGAGATCGGAGCCCGTCAACCGCACGTCCGTTAACGGCTCACCGCGCCGGACAGGTGCAGCCAGGGTCCGGCCCAGCACCGCGGACGGGACCCGAGCAGCGCCGTCGGGCACCACCTGCTGGGGTATCCGGCGCAGGGTCACCAGACCTGGGTCGAGCACGGTGCCCGCAGCAAGATCCCGGGCAGCGACCACTACCGCATCGTCGGCGGGGCTTGCCCGACCGGGAGCCAGTGCCAGCACCGCCGCGAGCCCGACGAGCGCTGCGGCGATTGTCCGGCGTAGCAACAGGGTCCGGCCGAAACCGGACCGGCGCGCCACCGCCTCCCATCGCTGTCTCAGCACCGACCCTAACGCCCGAGGACCGTCGTACTGCTGCGGCTTCATGCTGGCCTCCCGACCTCGTCATCACGATCGTGAGGTTGGCAGGATCGGGCGTCGGCTGCAGCCGACGCCCCCGCAGGCTGTGGACAACCGGGCTGCTGTGGGTAACTCCGCTAGATCAGGAGGCGGCGGCGGTTGCTGAACTCGAAGCCGACGATGCCGAGCCCGACCCAGACCCGGACTTCGACCCCGACCCGGATTTCGACCCAGACTCGGTGGATCCGGACTTCGAGGACTTGGCCTCCGACGTCGACTTGCCGTTAGTTCCGGACTCGGACTTCTTGTCGCCACCGGCCTCGGACTTGCCGTTGGCACCGCTGGATTCTGACTTACCGTTCGAGCTTGACGGCCCTTCATGCGCAGCGTTGTCGGTGCGGCTGTCGGTGCGGTAGAAGCCGCTCCCCTTGAACACGATGCCAACCGCCGAGAACAGCTTGCGCAGCCGGCCGGAGCACTCGGGGCAGTCGGTCAACGACGAGTCGGTGAACTTCTGCACGGTGTCGAAGCGGTGCTCGCACGCGGTGCACGCGTAGGAGTAGGTCGGCACGTCTCGCCTCCACAGGTTGGCACTCTGCACACGAGAGTGCCAACCTGATGATAGCAAGGCCGTCGCCATGGACCGCTGCTCGCCCGCTGCCACCGGCCTGTAGCCCACTGCCGTGAACTCGACCGTACCGACATTCCAAGTCGGCGGAAACGTCCGTGCTGTCGAGTTCACGACGCCCGGCCACGCGGCTGGATCAGTAAGGCAGCGGGATCACACCGCGAGCGGGGGTCAGCGCCGCGGTTACGGGGATGTCGTGCGGTTGGCGGGGGAGCGACGGGAGAACCTCTTCGTCGCGGACGATCGCCACCAGCGGGGTGCCCGGCGTCGCCAACGGCAGCGTCCGGTCGTAGTGGCCGCGGCCGCGGCCGAGCCGGACCCCGGCCCGGTCAACGGCCAGCGCCGGCACCAGGACCAGGATTGCAGTGGCGATCGCCGCACAGCCCAGCCGAGGCCCGGCCGGCTCGGGCAGCCCCAGCGGACCAGCCTGTAGCGACCCCGCGCAGGTGTACCACGCCCAGTCCAGTGGGCCCAGCGCACTCACCACGGGCAGTAGCACCGGACACCCGCGGCGCACCAGACTGTCGAGCAGCTCCGGTGAGCCCGGCTCGACACCGACCGGCCAATAGGCGCACACCGTGCCGGGCAGCCCCGGCAACACGGCCGCAGCCAGGGCCGCCGCTTCGCTGTCCCGCACCGCGGCCGGCACCCGCCGCCGCGCCGCAATCAGCCGCCGGCGCAACTCCCACTTGCCGCTGTCGTCCACGTAACCGCCCGGCATGAAGACTCGTCGGGGTTGTCGAGACCCCGATAGACCCGATAAGTCTCCATGTCGGGCGGGGTGGACGTCGCGGGAGGTGCGTCGGGTGGGCCGATAGGGTCGTGCGCCATGAGCGCCTCGATAACCGGCCCGGTCGGCCACGGTGCGTTCCGCACGGCCATCGTGCCAGCGGCCGGGCTCGGTACCAGGTTCTTGCCGACGACCAAGACCGTGCCCAAGGAGCTCCTGCCGGTGGTCGACACCCCGGCGATCGAATACGTTGCGGCGGAAGCGGCCGAGGCCGGGGCACACCGGCTGGTGCTCGTCGTCTCACCGGGCAAGGAGTCGGTGGCCGCGCACTTCGACCCCAACCCGGATCTGGAAGCGGGGCTGCGGATGCCCGGCAAGGAGGCGCTGCTCGCCAAGGTGCGCCGAGCCCCCGAGCTGATCCGGGCCGAAGTCGCGGTGCAGCACAAGCCGTTGGGGCTGGGGCATGCGGTGGGCTGTGCTGAGCCGCTGCTGGGCGACTCCGACGATGCGGTGGCCGTCCTGCTACCCGACGACTTCGTGCTGCCCACCGGGGTGCTGATCACCATGGCCGAGATCCGGCAGCGACACGGCGGCAGCGTGCTGTGTGCCTTCGACGTCCCACGCGAGCAGATTTCCGCCTACGGGGTGTTCGACGTCGAAGATACCGACGACCCCGACGTCAAGCGGGTGCGCGGGATGGTGGAGAAGCCGGCGCCGCAGGATGCGCCATCGACCCTCGCGGCGGCCGGTCGATACCTGCTGGACCGCGCGGTGTTCGATGCGTTGCACCGGATCGCTCCAGGCTCAGGTGGCGAGCTGCAGCTCACCGACGCCATCGCGCTGCTGATCGACGAGGGCCATCCGGTGCACGTCGTGGTGCACCGTGGCGGGCGGCACGATCTGGGGAACCCAGCCGGATTGCTCCGGGCGTCGGTGGACTTCGCACTGAACGATCCGGAGATCGGCCCTGAGCTGCGGAGCTGGTTACGCGACAGGTTGGAGCAGGAGAACACGTGAGGTCGCTGGACGAGCAGCTCGGGCGGGTGCTGGACGCTGCGGTGCGTCCCGAACCGGTGCGGGTGGCGATCTCCGAGGCGCAGGGCATGCTCTGCGCGGAGGAGGTCGTGGCGCAGCGTGCGCTGCCCGGTTTTGATCAGGCCGCGGTCGACGGGTACGCGGTGCGCAGTGTGGACGTCACGGAGGTCCCGGTGACGTTGCCGGTGGTCGGCGAGATCGGGGCCGGCTCGCGGCAGCCGCTGCGGCTGCAGCCCGGCCAGGCGGTCCGGGTGGCTACCGGCTCGGCGTTGCCCACCCTGGCTGATGCGGTGGTCCCGCTAGGGCATACCGAGGACGGCGGGGCTCATGCGGCGCGGGTCACCGTGGCTCAGTCGGTGCCGTCGAAGGCGTATGTGCGCCGCGTCGGAGAGGACGTGCAGACCGGCGACGTGGCGGTACGTCCCGGCGCAATGATCGGCCCGGCGCAGGTGGGGCTGCTCGCCGCGGTGGGACGGGCCAAGGTGCGGGTGCACCCGCGACCCAGGCTGTCGGTGCTGTCGGTCGGTGAGGAGCTGGTGGACGTCGAACGTACCCCGGGCGCCGGGCAGGTCTACGACATCAACTCCTACTCGCTGGCCGCGGCCGCCCGCGACGCTGGCGCCGAAGTGCATCGGGTCGGCATCGTGTCCAGTGTTCCGTCCCGGCTGCGCGAGGCGGTGGAGGGCCGGCTGCTGCAGTCGGAGATCGTGGTGGTGACCGGCGCGGTCGGCGGGGCGGTGGGCGATGAGCTGTCCGCTGCGCTGGCCGAGCTCGGCCCGCTGGATGTGGGGCGCGTCGCGATGCACCCCGGTTCCGTGCAGGGCTTCGGCCGGCTGGGTTCGGACTCGGTGCCCACCTTTCTGTTGCCGAGCAATCCGATCAGCGCGCTGGTGGTCTTCGAGGTGCTGGTGCGGCCGCTGATCCGGCTCGCGCTGGGCAAGCGCAATCCCCACCGGCGCACGATCACCGCGCGGCTGCTGTCCCCGGTGACGTCCACCGCGGGCCGATGCGGGTTTGTTCGCGGTCAGTTGCTACGCGATCCCGATACCGGGGAGTACCTGGTACAACCTCTCGGTACCTCCGGCGCCCACCTGCTGGCCTCGCTGGCGGAGGCGAACTGCCTGATCCTGGTTGATCCGGACACTATTGAGGTGTCGGTAGGCGAGCTGGTGGCCGTGAGTTTTCTCGCTCAGCGCGGATGAGGCGTCGTGTTCGGGCCTGGACCTGATGGTCGTCACCCCGGCTGGCCGGCGCGGCTAGGCCCGGTGAAGGTCGCCGCGGGAGAGGTCATGCTGCGCCCCGTGCGGCTGCGGGACGGTCCGGCGTGGAGTCGGCTGAGGCTGCGCGACGAGGCCTACCTGCGCGTATGGGAGCCGGATGGGGAGGGCACCTGGGCGGAACGCTTCGCCACCATGGTCTGGCCGGTGATGTGCAGCGGGTTGCGTGCGACGGCCCGGCGGGGTCAAGCCGTGCCCTTCGCCATCACGCTGGGTGGTGAGTTCGCCGGTCAGCTCACGCTGGGCAACGTGGTACGTGGCTCGCTGCTCTCAACCTGGGTCGGTTACTGGGTGGAGTCGGGTGCGGCCGGGGGTGGTGTGGCGACTGCGGCGGTGGCGCTGGCGGTAGACCATGCGTTCGGGCCGATGGGACTGCACCGGGTCGAGGCCACCGTGCGGCCGGAGAACGTGGCCAGCCTCCGGGTGCTGGCCAAGCTCGGGTTCCGCGACGAGGGCCTGCTGCGACGTTACCTGGAGGTGGACGGCGCCTGGCGGGACCATCGGCTGCTCGCCCTGACGCAGGATGAGGTCGGCGCCGGGTTGGTGTCCCGCTTGGTACGCGCGGGCCATGCGCGTCTCTTGTGACCTTCGGCGCGCCTCCAGGATCCACGAGTTCACTGTGACTACCGTGATGCAGGCGGTAGTGCACGCAGCTCAGGAATGGCGGACCGGGTAGGGGGCGTGGAGTGCCCAGCTCGCTGATCTTCGCGGCGCTGGCGGCGGCATGGCTTGTCGTCCTCGTCCCGATGGTCGCGAAGCGGCGGCAGGAGGTGGTGCGCACTGCGGAGTCTGCGCTGGCTTCTCGGGTACTGCACCGGCCGGGCCCTCCTCGTGCGGCGCACGAGCACGGTCAGCAGGTGCGCATGATCGACGAACGGATCGCGCAGCGGGAGTCAACCTTGGACGAGCATCGGTACAGATCGGGTCGCGGTGGCTATGACCCTGAGGTCGCCGCACAGTTGGCCCAGCAGAAATACACATTCCGGCAGCGGGTGGTGCTTGGCCTGGCAGTCGCTGCCGTAGCCAGTCTGGTGCTGGCCTACACCGTGTCAAGCCTGTTGTGGTGGGTGCATGCGGCGCTGGATCTGGCCCTGGCCGGTTATCTCGGTTATCTGCGCCGGCAGGTGCGTATCGAGGACGACGTGCGGCAGCGTCGGGCCGCACGGGCGGCCGGGTTTCGAGCCGCTGGTCCCGCGCCTGACCTGGGCCACGACGTCCCCGCCGACGCGCACCGCGCAGGAGAGGCGATACCGGAGCCGCCATCGGAGCGGCCTGCTACGGCATCCTCGGTGCACCACTGCGGTGTCGCCCTCGACCTCGACGATGAAGATCCGACGTTCGACGAGCTGCAGCCCGCCTTCAAGCCGCCCTACCGTCGGGCGGTCGGCGAGTAGCCGACGACCGCTGCTAAACTCGGCGCGCATCCCGGGGGCTGTAGCGCAGTTGGTAGCGCGTCTCGTTCGCATCGAGAAGGTCAGGGGTTCGATTCCCCTCAGCTCCACTCTGAGTTCGATTTTCGCGGTTGACCTGGGGTTTTGTGCGTTTGGCGCTCACCTCGCGTGTTGGTGGGTTCGTGGTGAATCTGCTGGTCAGAGGCTGTCGTGGTGTTCTACTCCCGCAGGGTGTCTCGCTCTGGCTTCGGTGTTGTTCAGGCGTGGGGGAACATGTGGAGCCACAGTCGGGTTACGTGGGCGACACGTCCTTGGTCAGCCGGGCGTCGTCACGTAGGCGAACCTCGAGCGCCATGCCACCTTTGAGTACCCATTGCCCTGGCTCTGCCGCTTGGATGCGGGCGATGATGCGCTCGAACATCACCCGTCGGCGTAGCCGGTCCAGACTGGCTCCGGTCTCGTTAGATTGTGCCAGCAGCCGGTTTTCCAATGCGGTGCGTAGTGCCTGCGCCGATTGGTAGGTCATGGCGTCTCAGCTTGTTGGATCGCGCGCTCGATGTAGAGCGCGGCGCGGGGGTCAAGGGCCTCGGCGCGGGATCGGAGGCGGCGATTGGTAACCAGGCCGGCGCGCCGCGCGTCGTCGATGGCGCGGGCGAGCTGGTCCTCATCGGGTGCGTTCGCGGCGATGTCGATGATCGTTCGCAGTGGAGTGGTCACCCAGTATCCCGAGCGTTCGGAGACGTCATTGGCGGGAAGCTCGGCGTAGTGAAGTTCTACGGCGTCGTTGCGCATGGTGAATCCTGGTGGAACCGTCAGATGGATATGCCGTGATTCGAACTCGCCGATGCCATGCACGCTCATGGCCGACTCGCGTGACACGACCGCTCGTCCTCGCGACCACAGAGTCCAGCGGGCGAGTTCGTCGTGCGCGCCTGGAGCCCACTCGACGAGGCGGAACAGGCCACGATCAATGCGCCACCAGTTGCCCGCCCCAACGTGGTGGGCCTGCGCCTGGTGAGAATAGCCGAGCGTCTTCGCCTGAGCGGCGGTGAAGTAGCCGCCTTGTCCGGCGGCGAGCTCGAAGAGCCTCCGACGGAGGCCGCGTCGATCAACTGGCACCAGCCCATCCTACAGTAAAACTTTAGTTCAAACCAAATGCGTTCTATAGAAATCAAGTTATAGTTGAGTATCAGCAGTTACTGAGGTTGTGGCCTACCGCCGAGATGCCAGTGTGTCAAGATCTGGCTCGCCCGTGTGTGTCGCGAGTGCGGACGCCACGTTCCTGCAGGCGGTTCAGCACAGTGGTCGGATCGACACCAAGGTGTTTGCCTACTCGATCGAGTGATCAGCCAAGGTGGTGGGGTCGGCGTCACCGAGATAGCGGTAGGCGGTGTCGTGCACGGGGAGCACAGGCGTTGGCCGAACTGTGGTCTTTTCGAATTCGAGTTGGGGCGTGCTGTTCTTGGCCGCTGGGGTGGATTGGGTGATGGTGTGCCGGACCGGGCCTAGCTGGAGGGCGATCAGGTCGTCGAGCTTGTCGCGGCGGTACGGGGTGGCGGTGAGCCCGAGCCAGCGGCGGGCCGGGATCTGTTTGACAGCGTGCTCGAACGCCGCGGCGGGGGATGTGGTGGCACTCGTCCACGACGATCAGCCCGTAGCCGCTGGTGAGCTGTTCGACGTCGGTCTTGCTGGCCAGGGTTTGCAGCATCGCGACGTCGATCACCCCACGGGTTTTGCGGCGACCGCCGCCGAGTTGGCCAGGCCTGACGCCCAGCAGGTCGCTGATGCGGGTTTGCCACTGGTCGGCCAGGGCCTTGCGGTCGACGAGCACGAGTGTGGAGGTCGCGGAGGTGGCGATCACCCGCGCAGGCGATCACGGTCTTGCCCGCTCCTGGTGGCGCGACGAGCACACCGAGGTCATGGTCGCGCAGATTGTCCACGGCGTCCTGTTGCTCGCGGGTCAGCGTGGCGGCGAACGTGAACTCCCGCGCCTCGCTGGCCTACCGTTCGTCGGTGACCTCGAGCAGTTGGGTGACGGTATCCGCGCCGACGAGGTTCACGGGCGGATTCGAGAACCCGGCCTCGAAGACGGCTACCTCGCCCTTATGCAGCATCGCCAATCCACATTCGACGCCGACGGGCACCGGGGAGCACGCCGGTGAGCGGGCGGTACGCCCACGCCACGCTCACCGGCGCATGCCGTACCCGGCACAGGCCTCTTACTTTCGCGCCGGTGAGTCGCCCCACGTCGACGTCAGCCATGCCAGGTCGGTCACGGCCTGCTGCCGCGCGTTCTTGGCGCGCGTGAAAAGCGCGTCGGTCTTGGTCAGCACGAGCGTGTATGGCCGACCCAGCCGCCGGGTCTGATGCCGCACATGCAGCCCGGCCGAGTCCATCTGGGTGTGCACGTGCCGGCGCCCGTCTGTTGCCAGGGGCCACTCGAAGATCCGACGCGACCGGGAGCGGAGAAACGTCCCCAGCGTGTCACAAAGGTCGCACCGGCACCCGGTCCATTCGATCGACCAGTCGTCTTCGTCACGCGGCGGCCTCGCGATGATCGCGCCGAGCCGCTTCGCGCAGTCGCGGGCTACCGTGTCGAGCCCCGCTGGTCGCCGCGGGTGCGCCGAACGCAGCGCCGGCATCAGGCACTCCAGCACGGTGTCCTCGGACTCGCGCAGCGCTGTCGTGATCTCGTCGCGCAGCGTGTCGTCGGCCGCATCGAGCAGCCGGACCAGCGGCGAGCTGAGCAGCTCCAGCTGTGGCTGGCGGACGTCGGTTCGCGCGGCGGTGGTCCAGGACTGGAGCTGGCCGTCCATCCAGTACCAGGTCCTGGTGGCCAGCAGCCGCGCCACCTCCGGCGTCCCGGCGACGCGCAGCGCCCCGCACAGCTCTGGCAGGCTGTCGATCCACTCGTACCGGTCGGTTCCGTAGTGGTACCTTTGCCCGAACCACCCGTCGATGACGCTCCGCGTCCACTGCTCGCCGTATCGCCCGGCTGCCGCCAGCCCGCCCGCGTGTTCCTGCGTGAGCGTTTCGACCCGGAACGGCTCCAGCAGCATCGTGGCCGTTCCGGCAACGTCAAGGCCCGCTGCCACGTCCAGCGCGGTGCCGAGCAGGCCCGCCTGTGCCGCTGTCTTTTTCCAGAACGGCGCGAGCGACTCCGCCGCGGCACGTGCGCCCTCGAGGTCTCCGGCCTCGATGTGGTCGCGGAGCTCGTGCAGAGCCCACTGCGATCCGGCCTCGGCGCGCGCCGCGAACGCCCGGTCCCGCAGCCATACGACAACCGCGGCCCGCCGGTACCACCGATCGAGCGTGTTGCCGTAGTTGCCCATGTAGCCCTCGTACTCGGACTGGTAGGGCTGCAGGTCCGCGCTCGGGGTGCTGGCACACACCTCGTGGTCGGGAACGTGCAGCGAGATCGGCTCGCCGCCGCTGCCGTCCGGGCTGGTCCACCAGCCGAGGGTGATCTCGTCGTCGATCAGCGAATGGAGCTGATAGTCGTCGGGGTCCTCGTCGTCCTCGTAAGAGTCGTAGTCGTTCCAGGGGGCGCTGCCGGACGGTTCGGCGTCCCAGGTCTCCTTCACCTCCGCGAGCGCCAGCACCGCGTCGCACCCGGCCTGCTCGGCCGCGGCGCGTACCAGCGCGGCTCGCTCCGCGTCGGCGCCCTTGAGTCGGCACCAGTTCAGGCCTCGCTGGGTGTATTCGTGGTCGAGCAGGAAGACCAGCCGGTTCGGCGTGCCGAGGTCGCGGCCGCCGTACCGCGGGGCGGCTGGCGTGGTGAAGTGCTCGGTCAGGCAGTGCGCCAGCTCGGTGGCGGGGCCGGTCTCCGGAGCAGTGGTCTCAGCGGCGGCCAGCAGGTTGAACGTGAGCGTCACCCGGTACCCGGATCTGACCGGCGTGACCTGGTGGCGGCAGTCGGCGTAGAACGCGAGCAGGGTCAGCTCCTCCTTCGAGGCGCGGTAGGCCCTGGTCTCGCCGGCGTGGTCGATGACCAGTTCCCCGCCGGTGTGTGCCGAGGGCAGTGATACCACCAGCGTGCCCACCATGGCGTCGTGCTTTTCCGAGTCCTGGTGGGGAAGGAAGAACTGTCCCTTGCCGTAGACCAGCATCGAGTGCGGCTCGGCCCGCAGCCGTGCCGTCCGCGGGAGCCCGAGCTCGTCACGGAAGTGCTCCAGCGCGCGGTCCAGCAGCGCTGTCCAGCCGGGCCCACCGAGCGTGATCTGATCCGGGGTGAGTTCCCAGGTGTCGCGGACGCTGCTGTCCGTCAGCGTCTCCTCGCCCTGGCCGAACATCGCCGACCGCGCCACCGCGATCAGCTTCTTCGCCAGAGGCGCGCGGACCGGAAGGCTCACTGGCCCGACGCCAGCCACTTCAAGCTGCAGGAGATGCGCCGGCGCCAGCAGCTCAGTGCTGAACGACCCGGTCGGTTCGGAATCGCCGAGCAGTCCGGCCAGTCGTTCCCGTGCTGTGGTCGCCATGTGGCCCCTCGCGTGCTCGTCGTGTTCTTCCGCGGCCAGACTGTAGCGGCGGCCGACGGAGATGCCGCCAGACGCCCGAGCCCGCCCGCTCAATCAAGTGCGGGCTGCGGCCCAGCTCTGGCGGGACAAACACCTCGAGCCGTTCCTTCGCGCCCAGGGCCCTCGCGCCCTGACCACCTGGGTGCACGAGCCACCGCGTTCTGGATGCAGACTGCGGTAAATCGGGTACTGATAAGCGCAGTCTGCATCCAGAACGCGAGCCGGTGTGCGGGACTACGATCGAGCGCATGGCTGGTCGGGCGAGGGGTCGCGCGTCCGGGGTGGTGCTGGCGGGGGGGCGGTCGTCGCGGATGGGCACGCCGAAGGCCGAGCTGGAGTGGCACGGATCCACCCTGCTCCGCCGCACTCTGGGTGTCCTCGCGCGCTCGGTTGACGGACCGCTGCTGGTGGTCCGCGCCGCGGGTCAGCCCTTACCTGAGATGCCCCCGAACGTGGATGTCGTGGATGATCCTGAGCAGGGTCTGGGGCCGTTGCAGGGCATCTCCGCCGGTCTGGGGGCGCTGGTTGGTCGGGCGCAAGTTGCTTTCGTGTGTTCGACCGACCTGCCGTTCCTCCATCCGGCGTTCGTCTGCCGGGTGCTCAGCGCGCTCATTGACGACCTCGACGTGGTTCTCCCGGTCGCCCGCGGCTACCCGCAGCCGCTCGCGGCGGCCTACCGGGTCACCCTCGCACCGCTGGTCACCGATCTGGTTGTGGCCGGCGACCTGCGGCCGGCCTTCCTGTTCCGCCACGAGCGCTGCCGCACGCTGCGACTGGACGACGCCGCGCTACTGAAAGACCCGGCGCTGGCCGCAGCTGACCCGACGCTGGATTCGGTGATCAACGTCAACTCCCCGGACGACTACCGTGCCGCGCGGTGCCAACCCGCTCCGCAGGTCACCGTGCAGCGCTACGGCGCGCTGGCCGGCAACGGCCACCGTGGGCCTCGAAACGTGCGTGCCGCCACGCTGTCCGGTGCCGCCGCAGCGGTGGACCTGGTCCTGGACCGCCACGTCATCGCCGCGCTCAACGGCGACCAGATCAGCCGTGACGGCGCTGTCCCGCTGGCCAGCGGAGACACCGTCGCCTTCATGTCCTCGGACGCGGGCGGGTGAGTCCGGTGGCCGGGCCGCCCAGGGGATACGCCGGCAAGGCGCTGATCGCGGATGTCACCGGGCCGTATGCGACGTGCTCGCCGCGTCGGCCCGCTGCGACGAGCTGGGTCTGGACACCATCTCCGCCGGCGGCACCATCGCGATGGAGTGCGCGGAGCGCGGGCTGATCGACGCGCCGTGGCTGCGTTTCGGCGACGGCGTGGCGTTGCGCGGGAGCTGGACGAGATCGGCAGCGGCGACGGGCTGGGCGTCCTGCTCGCCGAGGGCTCCCGGCGCGCTGTGGCCGTCGTCGGCGGCGGGTCGGAGGAGTTCGCTCCGCACGTCAAAGGCAGGGAAATGCCCGGGTATGAGCCGCGCACCTTGCAGGGCATGGCGCTGGGCCTGGCTGTCAATGCCCGGGGCGCCGACCACAACCGCTCCGGCGCCTACGAGGCCGACCTGTCGTGCAGGTGCTGTTCAACGGCGGGCAGGCCGAGCCGTTGTTCGGTGCGTCGGCGCTGCTGTCCGTGCTCACCCACGCAGACGGATACCTCGTGGTGCTGAACCGGCGACCGGTCTCGACGCCCGCGCGGAGGTCTGGATCACGCTTTACCGGTAGCTGGACCGGGCATGATCACTGTGTGTGGCCGGTCGTATACGGGAAGTTGTTGTTGCAATCGCCACACGTGTAGCTTAGTTTTGTAGTTGCGTGACCACGGGGAGTAAGGGGGGCCAGCTCGGATCACCTTGGGTTGCTGCCGAGTGCGGCGGATTGAGACACTGCCGGTGTAGCCACCGGGGAGTTCGCTAACGACGCTCACCTGCGTCGATGACTCCGTCATCGACGACGTGCGTCATCACAGTGCGGCATCATGTCGCGAGGCGTCCCTCAGTGAGCACCTGATACGCCCAGCTACGTTCGGGCCAGGCAGCGTGTCGACCGCGCACCCTACAGGGGGGGCTGCAGGTAATTCCCAGGCACGTCCGAGTCTTTTCGGCTTGCGTAGCTCCTCCATCGATCGGATTAAGGAGCGATTATGAGGGTTTCGGATGTCTTCACACAGGGTGCCACCGACAGTCCCAACGGGGGCTACTACAGCGAGTCCACCGGCCACAGGAACTACTACGAAGATTACTACAACGGCGGTGGCTACTACAACAACAACTACAGCGGGTTCGAGCGCGGCCCCACCCGCCCCTCTCTCCTAGGTATCATTGGGTAGCACGTCGATCAGCGGGTTGCTCGGCGGTGGCCTCGATTTCCTGGTCAGTAGGACGACGGCCACCGCCTAGCCATGCCCGCGAACCAGACCTAGAAGTGGAGTGGTTGTGCGGGAGGTTTTGAGATCGCTGCTGCGACCAGCCTCGACTACCGGCGGTTTGGTGGAGGCGGCGCCGGCGGCGAGCGTGCGGGAGGTTTTCCGCCGATTCTGGCCCGACGCCCGGCCGTTCTGGCGATGGTTGTGGCTTAGCCTGGTACTGATCATCGTGACCCCGGTGGTGGACACCGGAGCAATTCTGCTGTTCAAGGTGCTGGTCGACAAGGTGTTGACCCCGCGTGATTTCTCGGCGTTCCTGCCGGTGGCCGCGGCATTTGTGGGTATCACCCTGCTGGTGGGTGTCCTGGGTTTCATCGGCTCGTACCTGGGAGCGTGGATCGGCGAGAACTTCCTGCACCGGATGCGCACGCGGGTGTTCGCGCATCTGCACACCCTGTCGGTGAGCTTCTTCGATCGCCGCCGCCTGGGTGACATCCTGTCGAGGTTGACTGGTGACGTGGCCGCGATCGAGGGTGTGGTGCTCTCCGGGGTCATCCGGCTCATCTCCAACGTGTTGCGGATCGTGGTGTTCGCCGGGGTGCTTTTCTTCCTCGACTGGCGCCTGGCATTGACGTCGCTGATCGCGGTACCGGTGTTCTGGGCCGCCGCGCGGGTGTTCTCCCGCCGCATCAAGATCGCCTCCCGGGAAGTGCGCCGCCGCGCCGGTTCGATCACCGTGGTCGCCGAGGAAAGCCTGGGCAACGCCACCCTGATCCAGGCCTACGGCCGCGAGGCCGCCGAGGTGGAGCGCTTCGCCGAGCAGAGCATCGGCAGCGTGAACGCCGAACTGGCCGCCACCCGGATCGGCGCGCTGTTCTCCCCTCTGGTGGACCTGGTGCAGGTGCTCGGGGTGATGACCATCCTCGGGGTCGGGATCTGGGAGCTGACCGCCGGGCACATCACCCTGGGTGGGCTGCTGGCCTTCCTGGTGTTCCTGTCCCAGCTGTACCAGCCCGTGCAGAGCCTAGGGTCACTGTCCACGTCGCTGTACGCCGCTGCCGCGGCCGCCGAACGGATCATCGAACTGCTCGACGAGCAACCCACCGTGACCGCCCCCGAACACCCGATCCCGCTGGGCCGCCCGCGCGGCCAGCTCCGCGTCGAGAACATCGACTTCGCCTACCCCGACACCGCCACCGACGTCCTGCGGCAGGTCAGCTTCACCACGCTGCCTGGGCAGACCACCGCGATCGTCGGCGCCAGCGGCGCCGGCAAGACCACCCTGCTCAAGCTGCTCCTGCGGTTCTATGACCCCACCAGCGGGCGGATCACGGTCGACGGGACCGACCTTCGCCACGTCGACCCCGAGGAACTGCGCGCCAATATCGCCATCGTGCTGCAGGAAACCCTGCTGCTCGATGGAACCATCGCGGACAACATCCGCGCCGGGCGCCCCGACGCCACCTCCGAGCAGCTCGTCACGGCAGCCAAAGCCGCCGACGCCCACGAGTTCATCAGCGCGCTGCCCGAGGGATATGACACTCGAGTGGGTCAACGCGGCCGGCTGCTGTCCGGCGGGCAACGCCAACGCGTCGCGATCGCCCGGGCGATGGTCCGCGACGCCCCTATCCTGCTTCTGGATGAACCCACCACCAGCCTCGACGCTGACGCCACCCAACGCATCCTGACTCCGCTACGCCGACTCATCACCGGTCGCACGACGATCATCATCTCGCACAACCTGCTCACCGTTACCGACGCCGACCAGATCATCTACATAGAACACGGTCGGGTCACCGAAACCGGCACGCACGATCAACTTCTCGCCAACAACCACCAGTACGCTCACCTTTACCACCTCCATCACCCGCCCGAGGCACCGAACGGATCCGCTCGTAATTCCCGACTCGCCGGCACTGGAGCAGCATCCTGACGTGCTGAATTCCCGGTAGCGTCCCCGCTGTGCCGCGCAGCCCGTTCATCCGCGACGTCCCGGCGGCGACTGGCGAGTACACCGTGCCCCACCTGCCGCGGGTGCTCGGTGACGCTGATCTCATGGTGATCCGCCTGGTGCACCGCGAGCAGGGGCTGATCGTCGCTGCGGGTAACCCGCTGGAGATCACCGGAATCGCGGATCTGAGCCGGCCGGGGCTGCGGTACGTCAGCCGTCAGCGCGGTGCGGGCACCCGGGTGTTGCTCGACCACGAGCTTCGTGGCCACGGCATGGCGCCCAGCGACGTTGCAGGGTATGAACGCGAGGAGCACACCCATCTCGCCGTCGCCGCGGCGGTAGCTGCTGGGCGAGTCGACGCCGGGCTGGGCATCCGTGCGGCCGTTCGGGCTGAACTTCGTACCCGTCGCGCGGGAGCCCTACGACCTGGTCGTGACCCAGCAGACCTACGACTCCGCGTTGCTAGCCCCCCTATGGGCCCTGCTGGCCGACGAGAAGTTCCATGCCTCGATCGACGCCCTAGGCGGCTACTCCAGCGCCGAAACCGGCCGCCGCATCCTCTAGCTAGCCCCTCCCCGATCCCAAGTCGCCGCGTTCTGGATGCAGGCTGCGCCAATTCGGGGCCAGTTAGCAGCAGTCTGCATCCAGAGTGCGGGGAGCGGGGGCGTGTGATGGGATTGTCGGCATGGGGAACTCGGTGCAGAACGTCAGCTTCGCGTCGAACGGGTCTACCGCGCATGGGTACCTTGCGTTGCCGGAAGGCGGTCGGGGTCCTGGGGTCGTGGTGATCCAGGAGTGGTGGGGGTTGACCAGCCATATCGTCGATGTGGCGAACCGGCTGGCCGCCGAGGGCTTCGTCGCTCTGGCGCCCGATCTGTTCGGCGGCACCACCACCCATGACGCTGATGAAGCGGGCAAGCTCATGCGGGACCTGCCGGTGGATCAGGCGGCCCGTGACCTGGGCGGCGCGGTGGATTACCTGCTTGCCAACGACGCCGTCACCAGCTCCACCGTCGGCGCGGTCGGTTTCTGCATGGGTGGCGGCTTCGTGCTTGTGCTCGCTGCGCAGCAGGGCGACAAGATCGGTGCCGCGGTACCGTTCTACGGCGTCCTCAGCGAGGACTACCCGAGTTTTGAGAACCTGTCCGCGCCACTGCTCGGGCACTTCGGCGAGCAGGACCAGATGCAGAGCCCTGACCAGGTCCGCCAGCTCGCGGCCAGCATCGAGAAGCAGACAGGGCAGCGGCCTGACTTCCGCTTCTACCCGGGCGCTGGGCACGCGTTCTTCAACGACGAGAACCTGCTTGGCACCCACGACCCGGAGCAGGCCACCAAGGCATGGGACGCCACGCTGCGCTTTCTTCGCGAGCAGCTGGGAACGTCCCAGCGCGGCTAGCGGTGCGCCGCGGCGTCAGATATCGATGCTCAGGTCGGCTCGAATCTTGCGGGCGAGGGACTCGTCCATCAGCAGCCGAGCGACCAGGGCGCGGATGACGTCCTGGCCGGTGACCCGGGCGGTACCGATGGAGTCGGCGGTCTCGGCGCACCACTGCGTGAGCTTGATGTGATAGGTGGGGGACAGGTCAACACTGCGCCGGACGGGCTTGGTACGCCCGGAGTCCGCCCAATGGAGGTGCTGGGCAGGCTGAGTTCCGCGCGTCCGGGCGGCGACGTGGTCGGCACTGCTAATCATAGATACCTCCCTATGCCAGACGTTCGTGTGCGCACCCGGAGTGGTTCGGTCCCGCGGAGAGGTACTGTGATCCGTCTTGCGAGGGATCCGGCCGGCAAGGAGAGAGATGCACGACGACACCCCATACGGATCCAACGTGGCCCGGCGCGCTGCGCTGGCCGGCGCCGGGGCGCTCGCTGCCTGCGTTGCGTTGGCCGCCTGCGGCAGTTCCACGAACCAGGATGCCGCCTCGCCACCCCCGACACCGGCAGCCCCCCCGAATCAGCCGGACCTTCCGCCATCGGCAGCCCCGTCGACAACGGAAACTCCCGCGCAGTCGGCGCCTGGCGGCAGTCCAAGCGAGCGGCTCGCGACCACCAGCGACATCCCAGTCGGTGGCGGCACTGTGATCGCCGGTAAGAAGGTCGTGGTGACCCAGCCAGTGCCGGGAACGTTCGCCGCTTTCTCGGCGATCTGCACCCACCAGGGCTGCACGGTCAACAAGGTCGCCAATGGGACGATCGACTGCCCCTGCCACGGGAGCAAGTTCGCCATCGCGGACGGCTCGGTCGTGCAGGGTCCAGCGTCAAGGCCGCTTGCTCGACGTCAGATCACGGTCTCGGGTGACGCCATAGCGCTGGCGTGAACAACCCGTTCAGCGCCACGACGGCTCAGCGCCACGACGGCAGCCAGAGCTCCGCATTCCAGTGCTCGGGGGTGATCGAGCCACCGGTGAGAATCGGCCAGAGCCAGATGAAGTTGGCCACCACCAACCCGACGTAAAGCGAGACCACCAGCAGCCCCGTGCCGCGTCGCTCGACGCCGTCCCTGGCCCGGCCAAGGACCTCACCCAACACCAACGTCACGGCGATGACCAGAAACGGCGCTACCGGCGTCATATAGAAGAAATACATCTGGCGGTGGATGTTGAGGAACCAGGGCAGCCAGCCGGCGGCGTAGCCGGTCAGCGCCGCCGCGTAGCGCCAGTCCGGTCCGGTGGCGGCTCGCCACAGCGCCCAAGCCAGCACGGGCAGCGTGAGCCACCACATCGCGGGCGTGCCGACCAGCATCACGGTGGCGACGCAGCCGGGACGTCCGCATCCTGGCGCGGCGGCACCGGACTCGTAGTAGTAGAGCATCGGCCGCAGTCCCATCGGCCAGCTCCATGGTTTGGACTCCCACGGGTGCGGATGGGCGGGGGTGACCAGGTTCTCGTGGAAGCGCAACACGGCAGAGCTGTAGTACCACAGCGACCGCAGCGCCGCTGGCACGAACGACAGCGGGCCACCCGCGCCGAACTGATGGCCCACCGCATGCCGGTCGACGCCGGTTTCGCTGCTGAACCAGGCCCACCAGGTCGCCAGGTAAGCCCCGACCGGCACCGCCGCCATCGCCCATGACGCCGGCCCGAGATCCCGAGCCAGAGTGCCGGCCCAGGGACGGCGGACGCCCGCGGCGCGCCGCGCGCAGGCGTCCCAGACCAGGCTCAACCCGGCGAACGCGACGAGGTAATACACCGCGGACCATTTCGTGCCGCAGGCCAGCCCGAGCAGCACCCCGGCTCCGAAGCGCCACCAGCGCACCCCGAACCGCGGCCCGAAGTCGGTGTCGGAGACCCGACCCTCCCGGACCACCGCGGCCAGCCTCTCGTGCACCTGCTCCCGATCGATGACCAGGCAGCCGAAGGCCGCCAGGACGAACATCGCGAGAAAGATGTCCAGCATCCCGATGCGTGACTGCACCTGGCTGACGCCATCGGCGATGAGCAGCACCCCGGCGATCCCGCCGAGCAGTGTCGATCTGGTCATCCGGCGCACGATCCGCACGATGAGCAGCACACATACCGTGCCGGCCAGTGCGGCGGACAGCCGCCAGCCCCAGCTGTCGTAGCCCATCAGCAGCTCGCCCAGCGCCATGAGCTGCTTGCCTAACGGAGGGTGCACGACGAGCTCGTAGCCCGCGTTGTCCTCCACCCCGCCGGTGCGCAGCATCTGCCAGGCCTGCGGCGCGTAGTGCTTCTCGTCGAACACCGGGGTACCGCGATCGGTGGGATAGCCCAGATTCCACAGCCGCACCAGGCCGGCGATCACGGTCAGGCTCAGCGTCACCACCCAACTGCGCGCACGGTCGGTGAGCGGTCGCGGGATCAGCCGCTGCAGCGGATCGGTCGGCTTGGTCGCTGCCGGAGGCTTCCGGCCGACGCCGACCACCAGGGTGTCGGAGTGCGCCTCCCGGACCGCCATCACGGGCCTGATCGTAGGCTCGTCGTTATGCAAGGAACGTCGGGCTCCGCCACCTCAGGTTCTGGCGCCCGAAGTTCTGTGACACCAGGTTCTGCGACACCAGGTTCTGGGGCGTTGGTACTGGCGGCCACCCCGCTCGGCGACTCGCGAGACGCCTCGCCACGCTTGGTCGAGGCGTTAGGCCGCGCGGACGTGGTGGCCGCCGAGGACACCCGCCGGTTGCGCTCGCTCGCCGCGGTGCTCGGGGTGACCGTCACCGGCCGGATCGTCTCGCACTACGACGCGGTGGAGGCGGCCCGGATCCCCGGGCTTCTGGAGGCGATCCGCGGCGGTGCGACAGTGCTGGTGGTGACCGACGCCGGGATGCCCGCCGTGTCCGACCCAGGGTTCCGGCTGGTGGCCGCATGCGTGCAGGAGGGGCTTCGGGTGACCTGCCTGCCCGGCCCGTCGGCGGTGACCACCGCGTTGGCCGTGTCCGGACTGCCCAGCGATCGGTTCTGCTTTGAGGGCTTCGCGCCGCGCCGGGGCGGTCCTCGCCGGCGCTGGCTGGCCGGCCTTGCGGGTGAAGGGCGCACCTGTGTGTTCTTCGAGTCACCGCACCGGCTGGCCGCGACGCTGGCCGACGCTGCGGAGGTGCTCGGCACGGACCGGGCCGCGGCGGTCTGCCGGGAGCTGACCAAGCAGTACGAAGAGGTTCGCCGGGGTGGGCTGGGTGCGCTCGCCCAGTGGGCCGCCGGCGGAGTTCGCGGCGAGGTCACCGTCGTGCTGTCCGGTGCTCCCCCTGCCGGTCCGCCTGATGTCGCTGACCTCCTCGACGAGGTGACCGAACGGGTGACCGGGGGGCAGCGGCTCAAGGAGGCCGTCACCGCCGTAGCGACCGCCCACGGCGTCGCCAAGCGGGACCTCTACCAGGCGGTTGTGGACAACCCGTGAGTGCGAAACAGTGTTAGGACACGGTTTCGCACTCACGGGTCCGCAGGACCAGTACCTGTGGTTGGAGGACGTGACCGGTGAGTGGGCGCTGTCCTGGGTGCGGGACCGCAACGTCGAGACCGTCAACGAGCTGACCGGGGGGTCCCGGTTCGAAGCGCTGCGCGCCGAGATCCGGGAGGTGCTCGACTCGACGGACCGCATCCCGTACATCACCCGGCGCGGCGAGTACCGGTACAACTTCTGGCGCGACCGCGACCACCCGCGTGGGCTGTGGCGGCGCACCACCCTCGCCGAGTACCGCAGGCAGCGGCCGGACTGGGAGATCCTGCTCGACGTCGACGCGCTGGCCCGTGACGAGGGGGAGAACTGGGTCTTCCACGGTGCGCAGTGCCTGCGGCCGGACTACCGGCGGGCGCTGGTGTCGCTGTCGCGGGGCGGCGCGGACGCGGCGGTGCTGCGGGAGTTCGACATCGAGCGCCGCGAGTTCGTCACCTACGGCTTCACGCTGCCCGAGGCGAAGTCTGTGGTGGACTGGATCGACGCCGATCACATCTACGTCGCCACCGACTTCGGACCGGGAACGCTCACCACCAGCGGATACCCCCGTACCGTCCGGCAATGGCGGCGCGGCACGCCATTGGCGCAGGCCGAGCTGGTGTACGAAGGTGAGTTCGACGATGTCCGGGTGTCCGCCTACCACGACGACGCCGAGGGTTTCGAGCGCGACTTCGTCCGCCGTGTTAGGGACTTCTACCGCACCGAGCTGTACCTGCGATGCGACGACCGGCTGCGCCGCGTCGAGGTACCCGACGACGCGATCGTCGGCGTGCACCGGCAGTGGTTGCTGATCGAGCTGCGCAACGACTGGGCGATCGGTCGGACGTACCCGGCGGGCTGCCTACTGGTAACCGACTTCGACGAGTTCATCGACCGGGGCCCCGGTGAGCTGCGGGTGTTGTTCACTCCCGATGAGCACACCTCGCTGGCCGGTTACAGCTGGACTCGCCACCACTTGATCCTCGACGTGATGCGCGACGTGGTCAGTCACCTCTCGGTGCTGACACCGGCGCAGGATTGGCGTGCCATACCGCTGACCGGCACGCCACCGTTGTGCAGCGTCAGCGCCTGGGGCAGCGACTCACACACCGACGATGAGTACCTGCTTGGCGTCGACGGTTTCTTGACCCCGTCTACGCTGGCCATCGGAACGATCGGAACGATCGGAACGATCGGAACGATCGGAACGATCGGCGCGGTCGGTGCCGGTCCGAGCGAGATACTCAAGCGAGAACCGTCCTTCTTCGACGGTGCTGGCCTCGCCGTGCACCAGCACTTCGCGGTCTCCGACGACGGCACCGAGATCCCGTACTTCGTGGTGGCGCCCGCCCCGGCGGTGCCGCCCGGCGGCTGGCCCACCCTGTTGTACGGCTACGGCGGCTTCGAGATATCCCTGCAACCGGGCTACCGCGGTGGCCTGGGCCGGGCCTGGCTGGCCCGAGGCGGCTGCTATGTCGTCGCCAACATCCGCGGCGGCGGCGAGTACGGCCCGCGCTGGCATTCCGCCGCGCTCAAGGGCGACCGCCACCTGGTCTACGAGGACTTCGCTGCGGTGGCCCAGGATCTGGTCACCCGCGGCCTCACCACCCCGGCCCGCCTCGGCGCCCAGGGCGGCAGCAACGGCGGCCTGCTGATGGGTGTGATGCTCACTCGGTACCCGGAGCGCTTCGGCGCCATCGTCGCCTCGGTTCCGCTGCTGGACATGCTGCGCTACCACCTGCTGCCAGCCGGCGCCTCCTGGATCGCCGAGTACGGCGATCCAGACGACCCGGCTCACCGCGAGCACCTGCTGCCCTTCTCCCCGTACCACCAGCTGCGCGCCGGACGCCACTACCCGCCGGTGTTGCTCACGACGTCCACCCGTGACGACCGGGTGCATCCCGGCCATGCCCGCAAGCTGGTGGCCCGGATGCGCGAGTACGGCCTGCCGGTCACCTACTACGAGAACATCGAGGGTGGCCACGGCGGCGCGGCCGACAACGAACAGGCGGCCTTCATGGCTGCCCTGGCCTACGAGTTCCTCTGGCGCCACCTCTCGGACTGACCCGCATAGCGTGCCAACAGGGCAACCTGTCGGTGCGGTTGATCACCGCTTGTGTGCCTAGGGCGACAAACATTGTCGTCGAACGCACAAACGATGATCTCCGTGTCCCCGACCACGTTTTCGGTGTTTCACGGGAGTGCTATAGGCGCAGCAGCGTCACTGTGTCGGCGAACTCTGGCCCGGCAGTCGTAGCGCACTCGGATACCCTGCACCTCGTGAGGGCCGTATTGCTTGAGGTTCCCGAGGCGATGCTCGCCGAGCGCCGCCGGCTGGGCCTCGACGGGCGCGATGAGGTGTGGAACGGAGTCCTGCACATGGTGCCGCCGGCTGGAGGCCCTCATCAGCGGTTGGGATCCCAGCTGTTGCTGGTACTTGCACCGTTGGCGCAGCATCAGGGGTTGACGCCGTCCTACGAGACTGGTCTTTTCCGCGCTGGAGACGATTACCGGGTACCCGATCAGCTTTACTGCCGTCCCGAGCAGCAGTCTGACCGGGGGGCCGAGGGTGCTGAGCTGGTGATCGAGATCCGGTCCGAAGGTGACGAGACCTACGAGAAGATCGGTTTCTATGCCGAGCTCGGGGTACGGGAGATGCTCATCGTGCATCCGGAGGGTCGCTGGGTCGAGTTGCTACGCGCCGTCGGTGGCCGGCTGCTCCCGGTCAGCGCCGACGCCGAGGGAGGGGTGCGAAGCGAGGTCCTCGGCGCGCGGTTCGGTACCGTCGAAGGGCGGCTCCGAATCATCTGGCAGGACGGCGTCGCCGACGTCTGAGAGCACCGCCGGCCCGTTTGGCACTCACGAACCAGGGGTCGCGCTTGGCCCGATCCGCGTCATATGGTGAGTAGCGTCGTGCCGAAGACCTGCCGGCCTTCGATGGCGGTGTGCGCGTCCGCGGCGCGGTCAAGTGGGAACGTCTGCCCGATCACCGGCGCGATGGTTCCGGCCGCCGCCTCGGCGAACGCCCGGTCGGTATATCGGGTGAGTTCCGCATCGGACATCTGCACCCGTTCGATCCCGGTCACCACGACCCGACGGCGTTGCGCTTCCGCCTCGTCGACGGCTGCGAACCGACCGCTGGGGGTCCCGTGGGCGGAGAACCGTCCACCAGGCGCGACCAGCGCGAACGACGCTTCGCCGAGATCGCCGCCGACGTTGTCCAGGACGACATCGGCGCCGCCACCCAGCGCCGACCGGGCCTGCTCGATCCAGTCCGGCTGCTCGCTGTCGACGACTGTCCTCGATGCCAACCTGGGTGACGTCGAAGAGCGCCAGCGCTGTAGGCCCGTCGTGCAACAGCGCAGCTGCCACCGTCAGGTCGAGGCCGTCCGGCACGGGTGACAGCCCGTTCGCGGCGACAACCGCGTGGTCGGCGTAACCGCCCTCGTTGCCGGTGTGTCCTGCGACCCGCTTCCCGATCCAGCCGGGATCCACCCCTTCCCCGACCACAGGCACGCGACCGGCGACGCCGTTGCCGGGCACATAGGGTGGACGCATCGGCCAGTAGTCCTGGCCGGCACCGGACCGGACCGCCGTCTCCAGCCACAGCGTGTCGGCCACCTCGGCGGCGACCACCACCTGGCCAGGGCCCGGGGCCGGATCGGGCTGGTCGACGAGAATGAGCACCTCGGGTCCACCGAACCGCGCCACCGTGGCTGCCCGCACCTCAGCACGCTCCTTCCGCTCGTGAACTGGGACGAGGCCAACCCTGCTACCTCAACCTTGGTTGAAGTCAAGGGGTGCGAGATCGATGGTGCGCCCCGTCGCCGCCGTCGATCAGGGCGGCGAGTCCGTCGAGGACGCGCTGCAATCCGAAGTGGTAGGCGTGGTCGGGATCGTGGGCGCTGCGATGTGCGGCACCTGCTGCGCTGCCGACGCGGGTGGCGAGCGGGTAGGCCCTCTCGTCGAGCACCCGGGCCAGCAGGGGAGCGTTGGCGGCCCACCACTGCTCGTCGTCCATGGCGCTGTGGGCTTGGGCGGCGCGGGCGTCGGCGATGGCACGGGCGGAAGCTTGCACGAAGGACAGCAGGTGGGTGAGGCAGTCGTCCATCTCGACATCGTCAAGACCGAGCTCGTCGAGTGCCGAGAGCTCATGTTCGTACTTACCGATCAGTCCTGGACCTAGCGGCGGCCTCAGCGTGGAGACGGTGACTGCCCAGGGATGGGCGTCGAACAGTGCCCGGTTCTCCTCCGCGATCACGATCAGCCGCTGCCGCCAAGGCTGTCCAGCGGTGGTCGTGTGGGGCATGTGGGCGTAGATCGAGTCAAGCATGAGATCCAGCAGCTCAGCTTTGCCTGGTATGTAGGTGTACAACGTCATCGCGCCGACTCCGAGCGCGTCAGCGACCCGGCGCATCGTCACAGCTGCCAGCCCTTCGCGGTCGGCCAGGTCCGTTGCCGCGGCGACCACCGCTTCGACGTCCAGCCCCCGTTCTGGACCACGCCGCGACACCGCGGCGGGGCTGCGCCACAGCAGGTTGAGGGTCCGCGCCGGGTCGCCGGCGCTACTGCGTTCAGAGGCCACCGGGACATCCTCTCGCATTAATTCCGTACACTGTACGATTAAAGAGCCTGCCCTCATCGTCGAAGGAGCACCCGTGAATATCACATCGTCCGCTGTATCGCTGAACGTCGATGACGTGCCAGCGTCCAGCGCGTTCCTGGTCGAGCACTTTGGCTTCCGCGAGGAGATGGCCGCTGACGGGTTCGCGTCGCTTCGCCGGCAGGACGCGGGGATGAACGTCGTGTACCTGCGACGGGGCCTGCAAACGATGCCCACCGACCAGCGCGACAACCACGCTGGCGGCGTCATCCTCGCGTTCGTCGTCGACGACCTCGAAGGGGAATTGTCACGGTTGCAGGGCGAGGGTGTGGCCATCTCGATGCCACTCACCGAGGAAGAGTGGGGCGAGCGCGCCTTTCAGGTCCGCGATCCCAACGGCATCATCGTCCAACTCCTCGACTGGAACGCCGCCCGCCACGCGTAAGCCGAACCGCAGTGTCCGGCACCACCGGCACATACAATGCGGTCGGCCCGATCGTGCCGTTCGGCCAGTGGATCGAACCGGCTGGGTTGAGCCAGCAGCGAGAACGCGAACTGCTCACGGCCCTCGCGTCCTCACCACCCTGACCGTCTGACAGCGCGACCTCAAGGCCTGAGGCTGAGCACCCCGTTGTGGGCGCATGAGCCGCGCGAGATCCCCTGGGCAACGTCGTTGCGGGTGCCCATAGGCTGCGCGTTATGAATGCACCCGTGCTCACCGCGGTGGCCTGGCCCTACGCCAACGGGCCGCGGCACATCGGCCACGTCTCCGGTTTCGGTGTCCCCTCGGACATCTTCGCGCGTTACCAGCGGATGGCCGGCAACCGGGTGCTCATGGTCTCGGGAACCGATGAGAACGGCACCCCGATCCAGGTGCAGGCCGACGCCGAGGGCGTCACGCCCCGCGCGCTCGCCGACAAGTACAACCGAATGATCGTGGGAGATCTGCAGGGTCTGGGCCTGTCCTACGACCTGTTCACCCGCACCACTACGGCCAACCACCACCGGGTGGTGCAGGAGCTGTTCCTAGCGTTGCACCGCAATGGCTACGTGCTCACGCGCAGCGCGCTCGGCGCGATCAGCCCGTCCACCGGGCGTACCCTACCCGACCGCTACATCGAGGGCACCTGCCCGATCTGCGGTTACGACAGTGCCCGCGGCGATCAGTGCGACAACTGCGGCAACCAGCTCGACCCTGCCGACTTGATCAATCCACGGTCCCGGATCAACGGCGAGACTCCGAAGTTCGTGCAGACCGAGCACCTGTTCCTCGACCTGCCCGCGTTCACCAAGGCGCTCGGTGGGTGGCTGTCCACCCGCACCGAGTGGCGACCCAACGTGCTCAGGTTCTCGCTGAACCTGCTCGACGACCTACGCCCGCGGGCGATCACCCGGGACCTCGACTGGGGCGTGCGGGTCCCACTGGACGGCTGGCGCGACGCGCCGATGAAGCGGTTCTACGTCTGGTTCGACGCGGTGATCGGCTACCTGTCGGCATCGGTGGAGTGGGCGGCGCGCTCGGGCGACCCGGACGCGTGGCAGGCCTGGTGGTGTGACCCGGACGCGCGTTCGTACTACTTCATGGGCAAGGACAACATCACCTTCCATTCCCAGATCTGGCCCGCCATGCTGCTCGGCCAGAACGGGGTGGGAGATCACGGGGGCGAGCCCGGGCCGTTCGGGACGCTGAACCTGCCCACCGAGGTGGTGTCCAGTGAGTTCCTCACGATGAGCGGCTCGAAGTTATCCACCTCGCGCGGCACAGTGATCTACGTCGGGGACTTCCTGCGCGAGTTCGGTCCGGACACCCTGCGCTACTTCATCTCGGTGGCCGGCCCCGAGACCCAGGACACCGACTTCACCTGGGACGAGTTCGTCCGCCGGGTCAACTTCGAGCTGGCCAACGAGTGGGGCAACCTGGTCAACCGCTCCATCTCGATGGCCCACCGCAACGTCGGATCAGTACCTCGGCCAGCCGCGCTGCAGGCTGTCGACTCCGAGCTGCTGGCCACCTCCCGGGCGGCCTTCGACACGGTCGGCGGGCTGCTGGAGCGCAACCGGGTCAAGGCCGCTATAGGCGAGGCCATGCGGCTGGTGAGCGCGGCGAACAAGTACCTGTCCGAGCAGGAACCGTGGAAGCGAGCCGACGATCCCGAGCGCCGGGACACCATCCTGCACACCGCCTTACAGGTCGTCTCCGACGCCAACACACTGCTCACCCCGTTCCTGCCACATGCCGCCCAGCAGGTGCACGAGCAGCTCGGCGGCACCGGCGTGTGGTCCGCCCAGCCGCAGATTCGGACGGTCAGTGAGCTCGTCGAGGGCTCTGGCCCGGACTACCCGGTAATCAGCGGGGACTACGCCGCGGAACAGGCGTGCTGGCACAGCGTCCCGATCGAGCCGGGCCGCCCCCTCACCAAGCCGACCCCCCTCTTCCCCAAACTAGACCCCGCCCTGGGTGACACCGGTCCGGACTGGGCTCCCATCCAAACCTGAGCCGTCCGCAGTCAGCAGAGGAGGCGGAGAGAGCTGCTGTGACAGAGCTGCCGCCCGCGCCGGAGCCGTTATCGGTGAGCGTGGTTGATGCGCACACGCATCTGGATGCTTGCGGTGCGACTGACCGGGCGGGGGTTCTCGCGGCGCTGGAGCGGGCGGGGGCGGTCGGGGTAGCCGCGGTGGTGACCGTGGCTGATGACCTGGCCTCGGCGCGTTGGGTGGTCCAGGCGGCTGAGTGGGACGAACGGGTCTTCGCGGCGGTGGCGCTGCACCCCACCCGTACCGGGACGATGACCGACGCCGACCGCGCCGAGCTCGAACAACTGGTGCGGCAACCTCGGGTGGTGGCCGTGGGGGAGACCGGCCTGGACTACTACTGGACGCAGCACGATCCGGGCTGCGCGCCACCCGAGGCGCAACGGGAGGCCTACCGCTGGCACATCGACCTCGCCAAGCGGGTCGGCAAGCCGCTGATGATTCACGATCGCGACGCCCACGGCGACGTGCTGGCGGTGCTCGAGCAGGAAGGGCCACCGCAGACCGTAATCTTCCACTGCTTCTCCGGGGATGCCGCAATGGCGCGGATCTGCGTCGATGCCGGTTATGTGCTGTCTTTCTCCGGCACGGTGACTTTCCGTAACGCTCGCGCGTTACGCGAAGCCGCGGTGCTGGTCCCGGACCGTCAACTGCTGGTGGAAACCGACGCCCCGTTTCTCACCCCGCATCCGCACCGGGGAAAGCCCAACGAGCCGGTCAACCTGCCCTACACCGTCCGGGATCTTGCCGCGCTGCGCGGCCAAGACGTGGCCGAGCTGGCGGCGTCTACCTGCGCAAACGCCGCGCGACTCTTCGGTTTCGGGCACCCAGCTACCAAAAAATCTTTCGGTGCGACCGATACCGTTGGGCGGTTCTAACCGCTCAGTCGGCGACACTTCGTAACAGATGATTGCGCACTCGGCTACGAACCGTTACCGTTCCGTCACTGTCAGCCGGGATGGGGTAGTTCCGGCACGGGGATGTGGGTCACTGCCGGCGGCGCTACCGCCTTGCGGGCAGGGACCCGTCGGGATGAGCCTGCCTTCTTCGTGGCGGTAGGCGTCGGCTCCTGGCTGTTCTCGTGCTTCCCCTGCCCGGACCTGCGACGACTGGACACTGGTGACCACTCGTACGTACGTCAGAGGTGCCCTGGTAGTTACCATGCTGGCGTTGACCACTGGTACTGCAGCGGCTCTCACCATGGACAAGGCAATCACCATCACAGTGGACGGGGAGCAGCGGACCATCCACACATTCGCCCCCTCCGTCAAAGGGGCGCTGGAGTCCGCAGGGCTGCGGGTCGATGAGCAGGACGCGCTGGCCCCCACCGCGAACAGCCCCGTCGAGGACGGCAGCCGGATCGTGCTCAAGCGCGCTCGACCGCTCGCCCTCACCGTCGACGGAGCCCAGCATGAAGTCTGGACCACCGCGCTGACCGTGGATACCGCGCTGCAGCAGGTGGGGATGAGCGCTCCGGACATGGAGCTGTCGGCTGATCGGTCCCGGCGCATCCCGCTGGAGGGCATGGCCCTGGTGGTGCGCAACACCAAACCGATCACCCTGCTCGACGGCGTCGCGCCACCGAAGGAGATCCAGTCCACCGCGCTGTCGGTCGCTGATCTGCTCACCCAGCAGGGCGTTCCGTTGCAGGACCACGACGTGGTGACGCCGGCTCGCAACTCACCCGTGCTGCCTGGAATGACAGTGCAGGTGACCCGCGTGCTCACCGAGGAACGGACTTACAGGCAACTCGTTGCGCCTCCGGTGAAGAAGATCAGAGATCCCGCGCTACCGGTCGGTAGTGAGGTCGTCGAGGATCCCGGCACCCCGGGCGAGCAGATCGTCACCTTCCGGGTCACCCTGGCCAATGGCCAAGAATCCGACCGCAGGCAGCTCGCCGCCCAGGAGGTCACTCCGCCGCGGCCGGCCCGGATCCGGGTGGGGGCGAAGGGATCCGCCGCGAGGGAATCCGCGCAGCGGTACACCACCACCGGGACCACCGTCTGGGACCAGATCGCCCGCTGCGAGTCCGGTGGCAACTGGGCGGCCAACTCGGGCAACGGTTACTACGGCGGCCTGCAGTTCGACAAGGGCACGTGGAGCGCCAACGGCGGTGACCAGTACGCCACCTACCCGAACCAAGCAAGCCGCGAGCAACAGATCGAGGTCGCCCAGCGGGTCCGCAACAACCGTGGCAACTACCACGCCTGGCCAACCTGCTCAGCCCAGGTCGGCTTGGCCTAGTCTCGGCCCGTCATGGAGACAGATCGGGGCGATCGAGCGCCTCGTTACCCTGACCTGTCTCCATGACGGGATTGCTGGGGCCGGCTGAGCTGCGCGCGTTGGCCGATCGGCTTGGGGTGCATCCGACCAAACGGCTTGGGCAGAACTTCGTCCATGACGCCAACACAGTGCGCCGGATCGTGGCAGCGGCCGACTTGAGCCCCGACGACGTCGTGCTGGAAGTCGGGCCCGGGCTGGGCTCACTCACCCTGGCCTTGCTCGGCGCGGTGGACCGGGTGCTGGCCGTGGAGGTGGATCCGCTGCTGGCCGGCGCGTTGCCCGCCACGGTGGCTGACCGAGCCCGGGAGCGCGCCGGTGCGCTGCGGGTGCTGACCGCCGACGCGCTACGCGTGCGGCGGCCGGAGATCGTCGAGGCAGCCGGGGGTCTGGAACCCACCGCGCTGGTCGCGAATCTGCCCTACAACGTCGGTGTACCGGTACTGCTGCATCTGCTGGCCGAGCTGCCGAGCCTGCGCCGTGGGCTGGTGATGGTGCAGGCAGAGGTGGCCGACCGGCTGGCCGCCCCGCCGGGTAGCCGCTGCTACGGCGCACCCAGCGTCAAGGCCGCCTGGTTCGCTGAGGTTCGCCGCGCCGGCCCGGTGCCCCGCGCGGTGTTCTGGCCGGTGCCCAATGTGGACTCCGGCCTCGTCGCCCTGACCAGCCGTCCGCCACCCTCGACTATGCCCAGGCAACAGGTCTTTGCGCTGGTGGACGCCGCGTTCGCGCAGCGCCGCAAGACGCTGCGGGCCGCTCTGGCCGGTTGGGCGGGTTCGGCCGCGGCCGCCGAACAGGTACTCCGGGCGGCGGGAGTGGATCCCAGCGCTCGTGGCGAGCAGCTCACCGTTAGCGATTTTGCGAAAATCGCCCGTGAGCGGCAAGAGGGGTGATGGCTCGCATTGCCACTCACGGGTTGTCCACAGACGCCCCGTATCCTGGTGGGGTGCTCGCTGTGGTGCCGCAACCGGTTACCGTGCGCGTCCCGGCCAAGGTGAACCTGCACCTGGCCGTCGGTGGCCTGCGCCGGGACGGTTACCACGAGCTGGTCAGTGTGTTTCAGGCGCTGTCGATGCTCGACGAGGTGACCGTCGCGGCCACTGACGAGCCCGGCGTGCAGGTATACGGCGAGGGTGCCGCGACGGTGCCCACCGACGACCGCAACCTGGCCTGGCGCGCGGTCCTGCGCCTCGCCGAGCGCGTCGGACGCCGCCCTTCGGTGCGGGTGGTCCTGCGCAAGGCCATCCCGGTGGCCGGCGGCATGGCCGGCGGTAGCGCCGATGCGGCGGGCACGCTGGTCGCCCTGGCCGGGCTGTGGCGCCTGGAGATCAGTCGCGAAGAGCTGACCGGCCTGGCCGCTGGGCTCGGCAGCGATGTGCCGTTCGCGCTGTGCGGGGGCACCGCGATGGGCACCGGACGCGGTGAGTCCCTGGTGCCCGTGCTGGCGCGGCACACCTTTCATTGGGTGATCGCGCTCGATCACCGCGGTCTGTCCACACCGGAGGTCTACCGGGAGTTGGACCGGCTGCGCCGCGGCGGTTCCGCGGGCACGCAGCCCTCACCGGGATCGGGCTCGTCGCTACAGCGGCTCGGCGACGTCGAGCCGCTGCTGGAGGCGCTGGCGTCGGGGGACCCTCGGCGGCTCGCGCTGCTGCTCGGCAACGATCTCCAGGCCGCCGCGGTGTCACTGCGCCCCGCGCTGCGCCGCACGCTGCGTGCCGGGGTCGACGCGGGCGCGTTGGCCGGCATCGTGTCGGGATCGGGGCCGACCTGCGCGTTCCTGTGCACCGACGGCGACGCCGCGATCCGGGTTGCCGCCGAGCTGGCCGGTGCCGGCGTGTGCCGCACTGTTCGGGTAGCCAGCGGCCCGGTGCCCGGTGCCCGGATTGTGGAGGATCCGCGCCCAGTGTCACCCAACCCTGGGCCGCCTAACGAACCCATGGCCCACGCCTGATGGCGAACCTGGTCAACCTTGAGGCTGTTTCGAAGTCCTACGGGATCGTCCCCTTGTTATCCGGTGTGTCGCTCGGAATCGACGAGGGCGATCGGATCGGCGTCGTGGGACTCAACGGCGGTGGCAAGACCACCCTGCTGGAGGTGCTCGCCGGGCTCGAGGCCCCAGACACCGGTCGGGTCAGCCAGAACAGAGGTCTGCGCGCCGCGGTGCTGACCCAGCGAATCGAACTGGCCGAGCAGGTCAGCGTCCGCCACGCGGTGCTCGATCCGCTAGGTGTCACCGCCGAGTACGAGTGGGCCGCCGATCCCCGAGTGCGCGGAGTTCTCGACGGGCTGGGTATCACGGCGCTGGGACTGGACCGGCCGGTGGCCGGGCTCTCCGGTGGCGAACGGCGCAGGGTGGCGCTGGCCGCCACCCTGGTACCCGAGCTGGAGCTGGTGATGCTCGACGAGCCGACCAACCATCTCGACGTCGAAGGGGTGCGCTGGCTCGCCGAGCACCTGGCGGCGCGGCGGTGCGCCGTGGTAGTGGTGACCCACGACCGGTGGTTCCTGGATAACGTGTGCACCCGTACCTGGGAGGTCACCGACGGTCGGGTGGACGGCTACGACGGTGGCTACGCGGACTGGGTCTACGCCCGGGCCGAGCGACTCCGGCTGGCCGGCGCGGCCGAGGACCGGCGGCGCAACCTGGCCCGCAAGGAGCTCGCCTGGCTGCGACGCGGGCCACCCGCCCGGACCTCCAAACCGCGCTACCGCATCGAGGCCGCCGAGGCGCTCATCGCCGACGTCCCCCCGCCGCGGGACAACGTCGAGCTGCTCGCATTCGCGAAGCGCCGGCTGGGTCGCACCGTGCTGGAGCTCGAGGACGTCACGGTGACGATCGCCGGCCGGCGGTTGCTGGACGCCGAGACGTGGCGGATCGGACCCGGGGACCGAATCGGGCTGGTCGGGGTCAACGGATCGGGCAAGACGACGTTGCTGCGGCTGCTTGCAGGGGAGAGGGAACCGGACGCCGGTCGCCGCGTGCAGGGTCAGACGGTGTTCCTAGCGCACCTACACCAGGAACTGGAAGGTCTACCCGAGTCGCTGCGGGTGCTCGAGGCGGTGGAGGAGATCGCCTCCCACATCACGTTGGGTCGCCGGGAGCTGTCCGCATCGCAGCTGGCCGAGCGGCTCGGGTTTCCCGCGTCGAAGCAGTGGACGGCGGTGGCGGACCTGTCCGGCGGGGAGCGGCGGCGGCTGCAGCTGACCCGGCTGTTGATGGCCGAGCCGAACGTGCTGCTGCTCGACGAGCCCACCAACGACCTGGACATCGACACGTTGCAGCAACTGGAGGATCTGCTCGACGGCTGGCCGGGCTCATTGGTCGTCGTGTCGCACGACCGCTATTTCGTCGATCGGGTCTGTGACACCGTGGTGGCGCTACTCGGGGATGGGCGGATCACCCACCTGCCCGGCGGCATTGAGGAATACCTGGCCCGGCGCGACAGCGCCCCGGCCGACATCTCAGATTCTTCATTGGGAGCGCCGAAGGAAGCCGTGCAGCTGCGGGCCGCCCGCAAGGAGTTGGCCCGGCTGGAACGTCAGATGGAGCGTCTGTCCGGGCGGGAAGCGCAGCTCCAGCAGCAGATCACCCAGCAGGCCGCCGATCCCGTGGCGTTCCGGGAGCTCGACGATGAACTGCGGGTGGTGCTCGCTGCGAAGAACGACCTGGAGACCCGCTGGCTGGAAGTGGCCGAGTCAGCACAGCCCTAAGGTGGCCGTTTGTGAGCAGGTTCCTCGACACACTGGTGGCACACGGCGCGCCAGATTCACCGACCCGGTCCGACTGCGGCATGACCACCGGTGAGCCCGCGCGGCCGCGCCGTGTCACCTGGCCGGAAGTCCATCACAAGGCCCTGCGCGCGGCCGGGTATCTGGTGGGTACCGCCGCGCCCGGTGTGCAACATGGCGACGCGGTGGCGGTGCTCGCCGGTGACCCCGCGCTGATCGCTCCCGCGGTGCAGGGCGTCTGGCTGGCCGGTGGCAGCGTGACCATGCTGCACCAACCCACCCATCGGGCCGATCTGGCGAGTTGGGCGGCGGACACCATCAGGGTGCTCAGCATGATCGACGCCAAGCTGGTACTGCTCGGGCCGCCCTTCGACCAGCTCGCCCCGCTGCTGGATCAGCGCGGGATCAGCTACCTGATGCTCGCCGACCT
>QHBZ01000106.1:0-5430 GCA_003244055.1 Pseudonocardiales bacterium
CCAGAGGCATCAAAATCTTAAGACTGGGATGCGTCGCCAGCAGCAGCGAGTGGTAGGGGATCCGCTGGGTCGGGCTCTGCCCGGTAGGCCCGGACGATGGTCTGCATCAGGCGCAGGGCACCGACGCCGTCAGCGACGATTGGCTGGCAGACAGCAGCACGGGATCCCCGCCAGGTCGCCGGGCCAGCGCTACCCGAAACCCCGGAGCCGTGCCCAGCGCGATGGGCGGACGGGTTAGGCGGCGCCCGCGGAGTCGGTGGTGCCGCGCAGCCGTTGCGAGATCACGGTGGTGATGCCGTCACCGCGCATGCTTACCCCGTACAACGCGTCAGCAACCTCCATGGTCGCCTTCTGATGAGTGATCACGATGAGCTGTGAGCGATCCCGCAGCAGCTCGAACAGCGCGATGAGGCGGCTGAGGTTGGTATCATCCAGCGCCGCCTCCACCTCGTCGAGCACGTAGAACGGCGACGGTCGGGCCCGGAAGATCGCGACCAGCATGGCCACCGCGGTCAGCGACTTCTCCCCGCCGGACAGCAGGGACAGGCGTTTGACTTTCTTGCCGGGTGGGCGGGCCTCAACCTCGATGCCGGTGGTGAGCATGTCGTCGGGCTCGGTGAGCAGCAATCTGCCCTCGCCGCCCGGGAACAGCGTTGCGAAAACGATCTCGAACTCGCGCGCCACGTCGTGGAAGGCCACGGTGAAGACCTCGAGGATCTTCTCGTCGACCTCGGTGACGACAGTGAGCAGGTCACGCCGGCTGGCCTTGAGGTCTTCCAGCTGGGTGGACAGGAACTTGTAGCGCTCCTCGAGCGCGGCGAACTCCTCCAGCGCCAGCGGGTTGACCTTGCCGAGCAGGGCCAGATCGCGCTCGGCGCCCTGGGCTCGACGGGTCTGCACGGCCCGGTCGTAGGCAGCCGGCTTCGGGGCGCTGACCTGCTCGCCACGCTGGGTCATCAGCTCATATTCGGCCACCTCAGCCGCAAGCGGCGGCACCGGCACCGAGGGCCCGTACTCCGCGATGAGGTCATCCAGGCCGATGCCGAAGTCGTCAGAGATCTTGATCTCGAGCTGTTCGATGCGCAACCGCTGCTCAGCGCGCAACAGCTCGTCGCGATGCACCGTGTCGGTGAGTTTGTCCAGCTCTCCGGCGAGCTCACGAGCCCGGGCCCGGACCCCGACCAGGCCCTGCTCCTGCTGCGCCCGCTCGACGACCACCGCGTCGCGCTCGGCGGCGGCGCGCTGCACCGATATCTCGATGCGGCCCAACGCGAGCTCCCCGGCCCGCACTACTTCCGCGGCCACCGCGGCGCCACGTTGCCGGGCGACCGCCGCGTCGGCGGCTCGCTGCCGGGCCACTCGTTCCACCTGGGCGCTGCGACGCAGCGCGTCGGCCCGACCGGTCAGCGCTCGGGCGCGCTCCTCGGCGGTGCGCAGCGCCAGCCGCGCCTCGACCTCCTCGCTGCGCGCGGTGCCCAGCGCCGCCACGGCTTCGTCGCGCCGTGAGGTGTCCGGTTCGGCATCCATTGAATCGTCCTGGGCCAGCCGCAACCGCTCCTCGAGCTCAGCCAGGCTGGTCAACGCGGCGGCCCGGCGCGCCTGCATCTCGTCGCGTTGACGGTGCAGCCGGTCGGCCTCGCCGGACGCGGAGCGCGCCGCCTGGTCGAGCCGGGCGAGCTGCTCAGCAACCGCGGCTAGTTGCGCGTCCGACTCGTGCAAAGCGGCCAGGGTGTTGTCGACGTCCTCGGCGCGGTCGGCTTCCTCGGCGCTGGCCCCCTGGAGCTCAGCGGCCAGCAGTTGCACGCGCGATTCCGATTCAGCTAACCGGATTCGACCGTCGTCCACCGCTGCCTGCACCTCGATGACGCTCAGGCTGCGGCCCGATCCACCGTGTGCCCAATCGCCGCCGAGCAGGTCGCCCTCAACGGTCACAGCGCGCACGCTCGGGTGCGCGGCTACCAGCGCGCGGGCCGCGTCCAGGTCCTCGACCACCGCGGTGCGTTCCAGTAGCCGATGTAGCGCGGGGCTCAGCGTCTCCGGGGCCACCACCAGGTCCACCGCCCACCGCGTACCGGGCGGCAACTCCGGCCAGCGCGAGCGGTCCACTGAAGCCGGCGCACCGCCGACGAGCAGGCCGGCACGGCCGGCGTCCTGCTCCCGCAAGAGGACCAGCGCGCTGGCCGCGACGTCGACGTCGGACACCACCAGGGCATCCGCCGCAGCGCCCAGGGCGGCGGCCACGGCGCCCTGGGCGCCGGCCTGCACGGTGAGCGCCGCGGCAACCGTGCCCGCCACGCCGGGTAGCCCGGCGGCCAGCAACGGCTGCGAGCCGTCCTTGCGGGCCAGGCCCATCGACAGCGCCTCCACCCGGGCCCGCCAGGACGCGCACTGCTGCTCGGCCTCCCGGTGTGCCGCGGCCAGCTCAGCGCTGCGTTGCGCGGCGGTGGCATGCGCGACCGACGCCGCCTCGTGCCGCTCGTCGAGCCCGACCTCGCCGGCGTGCAGGGCATCGAGCTCATGCTGCAGCTCCTCGAATTCCCGCTGCGCGCTCTGTGCCCGTTCCCGAGCGTCGGCCAGCCCGCCCGCCAGCCGCTCGATCTCCTCCGCGGTGGAGCCCGAGGTGGACCGCAACGCCTCGACCTGGCCCGCGAGGCGCGCGAGCCCCTCGCGCCGATCGGCGATGGCGCGGACCGCGGCCAGGTGTGCCCGCTCCGCGTCGCCGACGGCCTGCTCCAGCTCGACGCGCCGGTCCTCGGCGTCGGACAGCGCTGCCCTGGCCTCGTCCACCACCGCGTGCAGCTCGGCCTCCGAAGTCTCGGCGGCCGCAGCCTCGCGCTCCAGCTCGTCGGGGTCCCGACCGGGGCGGTGCGCTTCGGTCGGGGCGGACAGGTGCCGGGCTCGCTGGGCCGCAAGCTGCACCGTGCCGCGCAGCCGCTCGGCTAGCGCCGAGAGCCGGTACCAGGTGTCCCGAGCTACCGACAGCCTCGGCGTAGAGGCGTCGAGCTGCTCCTCGAGGCGGGATTGTTCCGCGCGGGCCGCATCCAGGGCGCTGTCCACCTCAACCCGCCGGGCCCGGGCAGCGGCCTCGTCAGCCTCATCCCTGGCGAACGCCGCACGCAGCGTCACCAGGTCGTCGGCGTAGAGCCGCAGCCGGGCGTCCCGCAGGTCGGCCTGCACGGCCTGAGCCCGCCGAGCGATCTCGGCCTGCTTGCCCAGCGGTTTGAGCTGGCGGCGCAGCTCGCTGGTGAGGTCCGACACGCGGGTCAGATTGGCCTGCATCGCCTCCAGCTTGCGCAGCGCCTTTTCCTTGCGCTTGCGGTGCTTGAGGACACCCGCGGCTTCCTCGATGAACGCACGGCGCTCCTCGGGCTTGGACTGCAAGATCGAGTCAAGCTTGCCCTGCCCGACGATGACGTGCATCTCGCGGCCGATCCCGGAGTCCGAGAGCAGTTCCTGGACGTCCAGCAGGCGGCACGCGCTGCCGTTGATCTCGTATTCGCTGGCACCGTCCCGGAACATTCGCCGGGTGATCGACACCTCGGTGTAGTCGATGGGCAGCGCGCCATCGGTGTTGTCGATGGTCAGGGTGACCTCCGCGCGGCCCAGCGGGGGGCGTCCGGCGGTGCCGGCGAAGATGACGTCCTCCATCTTGCCGCCGCGCAGGACCTTGGCGCCCTGTTCTCCCATCACCCATGACAGCGCGTCCACCACGTTGGACTTGCCCGAGCCGTTGGGACCCACGACGCAGGTGATGCCGGGCTCGAAGCGCAGCGTCGTGGCCGAGGCGAAGGACTTGAAGCCCTTCAACGTCAGGCTCTTCAAGTGCACGGTGCGCCGGACCCTCCTCGCTGCTCCCCTGCTGCTGTCACATGCCCGAGCAGGGTACCGGTGCCTACCGCGAGCACTGAATTTCGTCGAACGTCGTGCCCAGCAGGCTGCTGATCCCACCCGCCTTGATCATGGTCTCCTCGAACTCGGCCGCCGGGTCGGACATGGCGGTGATGGCCCCGCCGACGCCGAAGCTCACCTTGCCCGGCGTGATCACCAACGTCCGGATGACGATGCTGAGATCGGCTGCTCCGGTCAGCGAGAAGTAACCCAGCGCTCCGGAGTAGATCCCGCGCGCGCCCGATTCCAGACCGTCGATGATTCCCATGGTGCGAATCTTGGGCGCCCCCGTCATGGAGCCCCCGGGAAACGCCGCCCGCACGCAATCAACTGCTGAGACGTCGTCGCGCAACCGCGCCCGTACGATGCTCACCAGGTGGTGCACCTGGGCATAGCTCTCCACGTCGAATATCTGCGGAACATGAACCGAACCGACCAGTGCGCACGTTCCAAGGTCATTGCGCACCAAATCGACGATCATCAGGTTCTCCGCGCGATCCTTCTCGCTGGCGGCCAGGTCTGCCGCCAGCGCCCGGTCCTGCTCCACTGACAGCCCACGCGGTCTCGTCCCCTTGATCGGCCGGGACTCGACCACCCCGTCGGCGAACACCCGGATGAAGCGCTCAGGCGATGTGCTCAGCACGATCAGATCGGCGAAACGTAACCACGCTCCGAACGGAGCAGGGCTGTGCGCACGCAGGAATCGGTAGGCATGCCATGGGTCGATCGCCCCGGTGCCGGTCACCATGTTCGTCAAGCAGACCTCGTAGCTTTCCCCGGCCTTGATCGCCTCTTGGCAGGAAGAGATCAGGTCCAGGTACCGGGCCCGGTCGTGCCGCAGGCGCAGCTGGCCGAAGTCCAGTGAGCCGCGGGCCTGCGGGCGCGCTGCGCCGGCGAGCGCCTCCAGGTGCGCCCCAGTACTCCGAAGCCATTCCCGGGCGCTGGTCTCGTTGTCGGGGTCAGCCAGTGCGAGTAAGTACGTCGTACCGGTCAGGTGATCGACGGCTAATGCCCTATCGGCGAAGATCATGGCCGCGTCCGGGTTCTCCGAACGGTGCGCGAGCATGCCGCCGCACTCGGCTTTGAGCTCGTACCCGGCGTAGCCGACCCAACCGAGCGCGAAGTCGAAAGGCAGTTCGGGCACCTCGGCGCTGCGGACGCGCAGATCGTTATTCAACCAGTCGAAGAACCCGATGTGGTGCACTTCGATGCGCTGTTGCGTGTGCACTGTCACCGTGCCCTGCCAGACATCTGCGTAGGCAATTCTGGCGAGCGGGCCAGTGCAATCGCCGAGGAACGAGAACCTGCTGAGCGCACTGTTGCGGCGGCTGCTGTCCAGCCAGAAGGAATGCGCCGAGGAACCGTACAAACTCTGGAAAACCAACTCGGTGGGTGCCGACGTGGCCTGCTGCGAGACCAGTACCCGACGAGACTTCTTGGCGGTTGGCTGGATCGCGGGCGCTGGGGCGGACCTGGGCGGGTTTCTGGCGTTCGCCGGGTTGTGTTCGCGCCAGTCCCGGGAGAGCCGGGCGAAGTTGCGCA
>QHBZ01000106.1:5480-11284 GCA_003244055.1 Pseudonocardiales bacterium
CCGTCGCCGGTCCAAGCGATGATTTTGAGATCGTCGGGAACCCTGGTGACGGTCAGCGAGTGGTAGCGCACCGCGCGCAGCGGTGATGGCAGGCCCGCGAACAGCTCCGTGCCATCGTGCAAGACGTCGGACTCGCGGCCGTGGAACGGCTCCGGCGCGGCGCCGACGGAGCCGCCGCTGAGTTCGCACAGTCCTTGATGTCCCAGGCAGACCCCGAGCAGCGGGATCGGCGCGCCGAGCACGGCATCGCGGCTGTGACCGAAGTCCGATGCCCGGCTGGGTCGCCCAGGTCCCGGGGAGATGATGACGTTGTCGAACTCGACGAGATCGGTCACCCGCCAACCGGCCGCATCATTACGGACCACGATCGGATCGGTGCCGTTGATCTCGGCCAAGTACTGGAAAAGGCTGTAGGTGAACGAGTCGTAGTTATCGATGATCAGCGTTCGCATGGGTGCTCAGCGCTCAACAAAACCTCTCAAGCCGCCCCGGGCGTCGGTGAACCGCTCGTTGACCTGCTTCACTTGCCCCGGCGTAGACCCGGAGCGCAGCACGGCGAGCAGTTTCACACAGGCCTCCCGCGATCCCTCTGCCACGACCTCTACCCGCCCATCGGACAGGTTGGCCGCGTGGCCGGCCAGGCCCAGCTCAAGCGCCCGGCAGCGGGTCCACCAGCGAAAACCGACGCCCTGAACGCGACCATGCACCCAGGCCGTCATCCGTACCGGCGTCATGCCCTCATCATCGCGCGCCCCCTGGCGCCGCTCCCGCCGCTTACCGTCACAACCGTCCTTCACGGGTGCGGGCGGCGGGGACGGGGCTGGCAGCGTGGGCAGGTGTGGGAGGAGCGGTTCATGAACGACTCGCGCCGGATCGCGGTGCCGCACCGGGGGCAAGGCCGGCCGTCCTGGCCGTAGACGGCCAGCGAACGGTCGAAATACCCGGAGGCGCCGTTGATGTTGACGTACAGCGCATCGAAGGAGGTGCCACCGGCAGCGAGTGCCTCCGTCATCACCTCCGCGACGGCGGTCAGCACGGTGCGCCCTTGCGCTCGGGTCAGCGTCGCGGTGAGCCGCTCCCCGTGTAGCCGAGCTCGCCACAGCGCTTCGTCGGCGTAGATGTTGCCGATCCCGGACACCAGGGTCTGATCCAGCAGCGCACGTTTGAGGCCCGTGCGCCGCTGCCGGATCCTGGCGATCACCACAGTTGGCTCGAATCCCGGGTCCATCGGGTCCCGCGCGATGTGCGCGACCGGGATGGGCAGGCCGTCGACCACCTCTTCGACGGAGAGGCCACCGAACGTGCGCTGGTCGATGAAGCGCAGTTCAGAGCCGCCGTCGTCGAACTGTAGTCGCACCCGCAGGTGCGTCTCGTCGATCGCGCCGGGCGGCTGGATGCGCATCTGGCCGCTCATCCCGAGATGGGCCAGCAACGCCTGCTCACCACCCAGGTCCAGCCACAGGTACTTGCCGCGGCGCTGGGCAGCTCGAATCTGTCGGCCAGCCAGCCGGGCGGCGAAATCCAGCTCTCCGGCGAGGTGGCGACGCACCGAGCGGGGATGGCGCACGTCGACTGCTGCCACTGTCCGCCCGGTGACATGTTCGGCGAGGCCCAGCCGGACGACCTCGACCTCGGGAAGCTCCGGCACGCCGCGCTACCCCACCGGCGGGGCGTTCCCGCTCGCCAACTCGGATAGCGAGCGCCAGGCAGTCTCGGCGGCCCGCTGCTCGGCTTCCTTCTTGGTCCGGCCCTGCCCGGTCCCCCGGTCCACGCCGGCGATCACGGCGGTCGCGGTGAACTCCTTGAGATGATCGGGCCCGTCCTCGGTGATCCGGTACTCGGGCACCCCCAACTCGCGGCTGGCCGTGAGTTCCTGGAGGCTGGTCTTCCAGTCCAGCCCGGCGCCCAGCAGTGGAGCCATCACCATGAGCTGGTCGAACAGCCGGTGCACCACCTTGCGGGCGACGTCCGTGCCGTGTTGTAAGTACACCGCACCGATCAGCGCCTCGGTGGTATCGGCCAGGATGCTGGACTTGTGGCGACCCCCCGTGAGCTCCTCGCCCCGACCGAGCAGGACGTATTCGCCCAGGCCGTTGGTGGTAAGCCCGCGAGCGACACCGGCAAGCGCATGCATGTTGACCACGCTGGCCCGCAGTTTGGCGAGCTGCCCCTCGGGCAGGTCGGGGTGGGTACGGAACAAGTGGTCGGTGACAACCACACCGAGCACGGCGTCGCCGAGGAACTCCAGGCGCTCATTGGGTTCCAACCCACCGCTTTCGTAGGCGTACGAGCGGTGGGTCAGGGCGAGAGTCAACAACTCGGCATCCATCTCGACGCCGAGTGCGGTGAGTAGCGGGGTCAGATCCGCTGGGTGGCCCCGCGGAGGCCGGTTGCCCAAGGGTTCGTCGCGTCCCGGCGTCAGGCCGGCTGGACGATCTGGCGGCCGTCGTATTTCCCGCAGTGCGGGCAGACCGTGTGCGGCGGCTTCGGCTGCCGGCAGGCCCGGTTAGAACACGCCGCCAGAGTCGGTGCGGTGGCCTTCCACTGGGACCGCCTCGAGTGGGTGTTTGACCGCGACATCCTGCGCTTGGGGACAGCCACGTTACTCGTTCTCCTGTTCGCTTTCGCGCAACCGCTGCTTCAGTCCTGTTTTGAGGGCGGCCCAGCGCGGGTCCATCTTCTCATGCCGGTGATCCGTGCCGAGTTCCGCCCGCTTACCGCCACATTCCGGGCACAGGCCGGGGCAGTCTTCGCCGCACAGCGGGGCCTGCGGCAGAGCTAGCAGCACCGCGTCACGAACCACCGGCTCGAGATCGACGAGCCCGTCGACGACCCGGCTGACCTCGTCGGGATCCGTGCTGTTGTCGGTCGCGGTGTCCGGGTAGGCGAACAGCTCGAGCAGCTCAACCTCCAGCCGATCGACCAACTGATCCAGGCAGCGCGCGCATTGGCCGGTGACCGCCGCCGATGCGGTGCCCGACACCAGCACACCCTCCATGACCGACTCGAGCCGCACCTCCAGGGACACCTCGTCCCCTGCGGCCACCTCGATCACATCCAGACCGATCCCGGCCGACAACGGCACATCCCGGTGATAGCGGCGCATCGACCCGGGACGCCTGCCCAGGTCGCGGGTATCGATCACCCAGGGAGCGGTCGGGTCTGGCCGAGCGGGAGTGGTGTTGCGAGGCATGAGAGTTTCAGGATAGGCCCTGGCCGAGATCCGACCACTCATCTGGGGTACTCGCCGACCCCCGCGGCGACCGGCCCACCGTGATGGACGCGGCCCCGTCCGATGGCACGCAGGGTGCGGTTGAGCAGATCCTCGAACTCCGCGAGGGTTCCCTCGACATAGCCATCGCATTCGGAGCGTAGCCGGTGCACCTCGGCGTTCACCTCGTCGTGAATTCGCGTGGCCTCAGCCCGGGCCGCTTGCACCACCTGAGTCTGCTCGACCAGCCGGGCCTGTTCGGCGCGGCCGTCAGCGATAGCCCGCTCGTAGGCCGCCCGCCCGGCTACGGTCATCCGTTCGGCCTCGGCCTCGGCGCGCCCGGTGAGCTCCTGGTACTCCCGCCGTCCGGTGGCCCCTATGCGGTCAGCCTCGGCTTGCGCCTGGGCGACCGTCGACTCGGCGCTGGTGCGGGCCTCAGCGACCAGACGCGTGGCCTCGTCGCGAGCGCCGGTAGCCAGCTGATCCGCCTCGGTGCGGGCTTCCTCGCGCTGGCGCTGCGACTCCTGCCGCGCGGTCTCGACCAGCTCGTCTCGATGGTCCAGCACGTCCTGAGCGTCGTCGAGCTCAGCAGGGATCGCATCCCGGATGTCGTCGAGCAGTTCCAGTACGTCGCCGCGGGGCACCACGCAGCTGGACGTCATCGGCACTCCACGCGCTTCCTCGAGAGTGGTCACGAGCTCGTCGAGTGCCTCGAAAACCCGGTACACGGCCCCCTCCTCCCGATCGCCATCCACAGCTGACAGTCTGAATGGTCGGACCGCCCAGATGCGGGAGCGTGCGCTTGGTCGGCGTGTCCGCCCCTCAGGGTCGCTCGGAGAGCCGGGCGATCAGGCGCTGGTGCACCGTGGCCGGCAACAGGTGCCCGACGTTGCCGCCGTAGGTGGCGACCTCCTTGACCACGGAGCTGGACAGGTAGCTGTAGTGCGGTTTGCTCGGCAGGAACATGGTGTCCACTCCGGACAGCTGATAGTTCAGCTGAGCCATCTGCAACTCGTAGTCGAAATCACTGACCGCGCGCAGCCCCTTGACGATCGTGGCGATCCCGTTGACCGTGCAGTAGTCCACGAGCAGCCCGTGCCAGGAATCAACGCGAATGTTCGGCAGATGCTCGGTGATCTCCTTGAGCATCGCCATCCGGTCGGAGACCTCAAAAAGGTAACTCTTGGTCTTGTTGATCAACACCGCGACGACGACCTCGTCGAATTGGCTCGCGGCCCGCTCAATGATGTCAAGGTGCCCATTGGTGGCGGGATCATAAGAGCCGGGACACACCGCGCGTCTCATGGCGCGCAACCGTAGTACACCGCGGTGTCTCCATACCGCCGCTGCGTGAGCGCAAACACACCATCCGGCCAGGCCGGCGTGGGCGCCTTGGCCGGGCGCTCCACCACCAGCAATGCCGCCGGAGCCAGCCAACCGCCGCCGACCAAGGCGTTCAACACGCCACCCAGAGCTTCTTCGTCAAGCGCGTAGGGCGGGTCGACGAGCACCACGTCGTAAGGCTGTCCCGGGTCGCCGCGCAACACCGCACGCACATCCGCGGCGCTCACCTGCGCTGCGGTGCCACCCCGCCCACCCAGGCCGAGCGTCTCGATGTTGCGGCGCAACACCCCGGCCGCACGCCGATCGGATTCCACGAACTGGACATGCGCCGCCCCGCGGGACAGCGCCTCCAACCCCAACGCGCCGGAGCCGGCGTAGAGGTCGAGCACCCGGGCCCCTTCGAGGTCCCGACGTGCCACAAGCGCGCTGAACACCGCTTCCCGAACCCGGTCGGAGGTCGGCCTGGTGCCGTGCGGCGGCACGGCCAGCCGCCGCCCGCCCGCCACTCCCGCCACGATCCGCACCACCGTGCCCATGATGCCGCGCGGCGGCGCAGGACCGCACCGCCTACCCCGCCCATGATGCGGCCCCGGCACACTAAGCAGGCCATGTCGCAGTTACAGCTGCTGGTCTCACCGATCGGTCGGGAGCTGCTGGATCGGCTGGCGCGGCAGGAGGTCACGCCGGAGACAGAGCTTCGGGTCGCTGGAGCGCTGCGCCGCGACTACCCGGCTGAGCTGGTCACCGCAGCGCTGGCCCAGCATGAGCTACGCCACCGCGGTGCGGGCAAGTTCACCCGGGCGCACCGGATGTACTTCACCCGCGCCGGTCTGGAGCAGGCGACAGCCGAGGTCATCGCCAGGCACCGAGCGGCGCGGTTCGCCGGTACCTTGCGGGTGGCGGATCTGTGTTGTGGCATCGGTGGAGACCTCATCGCGCTGGCAGCGGGCCGCGAGGTCGTGGCGGTCGATCGGGACCCGCTGCACCTGCGGATGGCGGCACTCAACGCCGAGGTCTACGGGGTGGGTGACGCTGTCACCCACGTGCACGCCGATGTCCGCGACGTGGACCTGAGCAGTGTTGACGCGGTGTTCGTCGACCCGGCCCGACGCGCCCGGGGCCACCGGATGCGAACCGGAGACAGCGAGCCGCCGCTGTCGTGGTCGACCAGCCTGGTGGACCGGGTCGAGGCGGTCGGGATCAAGGCCGCCCCGGGGATCGCCCGGGATGCCGTTCCGGCCGGCTGGGA
>QHBZ01000107.1 GCA_003244055.1 Pseudonocardiales bacterium
CCGACTCCCAGGGTGCGGGTGCCGGCCCCGTTGACGCTGGTGGACACCGAGCTCAGGGCGGCCACCGCGGCGGCGACGGCCTCGGCGGTGTCCATGTCCTGCCGGAATGACTCCTTGAGTGCCGTGGAGATGACGTCAGCCTGGCCGCCCATCACGACGAAGTTCGGCTCGTCACCGATCGAGCCGTCGTAAGTGAGGTGATAAAGCTGATCGGCGTCCGGATCGGTGCCCACTTCGGCGACGCACAGCTCCACCTCGAAGGGCTTGTGCTGCTCGGAGAAGATCGTGCCGAGAGTCTGCGCGTAGGCGTTGGCCAAGGCGCGCCCGGTCACATCACGCCGGTCGTAGGAGTAGCCGCGGACATCCGCGTGCCGGATCCCGGCTTGGCGGAGATTCTCGTACTCGTTGTACCGGCCGACGGCAGCGAAACCGATGCGATCGTAGATCTCCGAGACCTTGTGCAGCGCGGTGGACAGGTTCTCGGCGACGAACAGCACCCCCCGGGAGTAACTGAGTACGACGACCCCGCGACCCCGAGCGATGCCCTTGCGGGCGAGCTCCGAGCGGTCGCGCATAACCTGCTCGACCGAGGCGTAGAACGGCATCGTCACAGCGCGAACTCCTGGGTGGGTCGGATCCATTGGGAAGGGCGGGGTGGTGTCAGCCACCGGGTTTGTGTTTGCGGTTTGCTACCACCAGATCGGCGACTTGACCGGCCTGCTCGTCGGACATCCGGACGGCCCCGTCCGCCGCGGTCACCGTGACCACCACGGGGTAGATCCGGCGGACCGAATCCAGGCCGCCGGTGGCGCTGTCGTCGTCGGCGGCGTCGTAGAGAGCCTCCATGGCAACCCGGACGGCGGCGTCGACTTCCATCATCGGATCATGCAGCTTCTTCATCGATGAGCGGGCGAACAACGAACCTGAGCCCACCGAGTGGTAACCGAGGGTCTCCTCGTACCGGCCGCCGACGACGTCGTAGGAGACGATCCGACCGGCCCGGTCCGGGTCGGTGGCGTCAAGGTCGTAGCCGACGAACAGCGGCACCGCCGCGAGCCCTCGCATGGCACCTTCGAGATTGCCTCGAACCATGCCGGCGAGTCTGTTGGCCTTGCCGTCCAGGGTCAGCTGCACCCCTTCGATCTTCTCGTAGTGCTGCAGTTCGACAGCGAACAGCCGCACCATCTCCACCGCGACAGCGGCCGTCCCGGCGATACCCACCGCTGAGTAGTCGTCGACAACGAATACTTTCTCCATGTCGCGCTGGGCTATCAGGTTGCCGGCCGTCGCCCGGCGGTCTCCCGCGATGAGTACCCCGCCGCGGAAGACTGCCGCGACGATGGTGGTGCCGTGCGGGATGACCACCGGTTCACCGCCAGCCGGTGCGCTGCTGACTCGGCGTCCCGGCAACAGATCGGGGGAGGTCGCAGCGAGAAAGTCGGTGAACGACGAGCTGCCCACCATGAAGTACGACGCCGGTAGGGCTGCGCCTGGATAGCGTCCGACCGAGGACTGGTCCATCGGCTGTGATCGTCTCCTAGCTCCCGTTGCCGCAGTCTGTCGTGTACCAGTCTGTCGTGTGCCAGTCCTGTGCCGTGCCAGTTACCGGCTGTAGAAGAACATGATGCCTGGACCGCTCGACTGGCCTGTCACTGGCCGCCCTTTTGGACATAGGCCCGGACGAAGTCCTCGGCGTTCTCTTCGAGCACATCGTCGATCTCGTCAAGGATCGCGTCCACGTCCTCGCCGAGCTTCTCCCGACGTTCCTGACCGGCTGGTGCACCGTCGGTCGTCTCGTCGTCGCCGCCGCCGCCTTGGCGCTGCACCTTCTCCTGGGACATTTCGCCTCCCGGACCGAGTTGTCTCTGCCCAAACAGTACCCAGCAACACCGACAACCAGTACCCACCAGCACTGACAAACGTCGCCCGGCCAGTCAGGTGATCAGCCTCGGGTGAGCGCCGCCACCAGTTCCGCGGCCGTGCTCGAGGCGTCCAGCAGCGCGCCGACGTGGGCGCGGGTACCCCGCAGCGGTTCCAGCGTCGG